>CAYPKI010000066.1:0-4911 GCA_964411265.1 uncultured Alcanivorax sp.
AGCCTGAGGTCACTCATTCGGTCCGATGCCGCGGAACCAGGCCGGGCCCGGGGCCGGTCCAGTTTTACCTTGCTTACCTCCGGCACCACGGGCCCGCCCAAGGGCGCGCCCCGGTCGGCGCCTGATCCCCGCACGATCACGGGGCCTTTGAGTTCGCTGCTTCAGCGCATGCCGCTGGAGCCGGGCATGCGGGTGCTGATCTGGCCGCCGCTGTTCCATGGGTTCGGTTTGGCCTTTCTGATCCTGAGCGCGGCCCTGGCGGGTACGGCCATACTGAGCCGGCGTTTCGACGCGGACCAGGCCCGGCGGGATCTGACCGCAACTGGAGCCGAAATGGCGGTGGGGGTGCCCGTAATGTGGCGCCGCGTTCTGGAGGCGGCCGACGGCGAGGGCATCCGTCACAACCTGCATACCCTGGTCTCGGCCGCCGCGCCCCTGCCGCCGGATCTGGCCCAGCGGCTGCTCACCACCTTCGGCCCGGTGGTGTTCAATGTGTACGGCGCTTCGGAAACCGGCCTGGTGAGCATTGCTACCCCCGAGGATCTGCAGGCGGCGCCGGGCTGTGTCGGCCGCCCGCTGCGTGGCATCCGGATCGCGCTGCTCGACGACGCCGGCGAGCTGGTCGGCACGGGCGAAACCGGACGGCTTTATATCGGCTCGGGCATGCTGTTCGAGGGCTATTCCGGCGGCGGCGCCCGCGAGATGCATGGCGGCCTTATGCGCTCCGGGGATCTGGCCCGCTTCGATCCCGCGGGTCGGTTGTTGATCGAGGGCCGGGACGACGACATGATCGTCTCGGGTGGCGAGAATGTCTATCCGCAGGCCGTGGAGGATGTTCTAACCCGGCATGAAGCCGTGCGCGATGCCGCCGTGGCGGGGGTGCCGGACGACGACTTCGGGCAACGGCTTCAGGCCTGGGTGGTTGCCCCCGGGTTGGACGAGGAGGCGCTGCGCGCCTGGCTCCGCGAGCAGGTGGCGCGCTACAAGATGCCCCGCGAATTCGTGTTTGTCGATGCATTGCCACGCAACCCTGCGGGCAAGGTGGACAAGAAGCGGCTGCCGGGCTGAGCGGTCCGCTACCGCCATGGCCCGCTCGCCCCGCAGCGCTGTATACTCCGCGCTCCGAACAGCGGAGTCCTCATGAGTTTACAAGACGAAGTCGAGAAGCGGCGCACCTTTGCCATCATCTCGCACCCCGACGCGGGCAAGACCACCATTACCGAGAAGCTGTTGCTCTATGGCAACCAGCTGCAGACGGCGGGCACGGTCAAAAGCCGCAAGTCTGATAAGCACGCCGCTTCGGACTGGATGGCGATGGAAAAGGATCGCGGCATCTCGGTGACTACTTCGGTAATGCAGTTCCCCTACCGCGACGCCACCGTGAATCTTCTGGACACCCCGGGCCATGCCGATTTCTCGGAGGATACCTACCGCACCCTGACCGCGGTGGACACCGCGCTCATGGTCATTGACGGCGCCAAGGGCGTGGAGGACCGCACCATCAAGCTCATGGATGTATGCCGGCTGCGTTCGACGCCCATTCTCACCTTCATCAACAAGCTTGATCGGGAAGTGCGGGATCCCATCGAGGTCATGGACGAGGTGGAAGAAACACTGGGCATCGAATGTGCGCCCATCACCTGGCCCATCGGCATGGGCAAGCAGTTCAAGGGCGTTTACAACCTGCTGACCGACACCACCGTGCTTTATCAGTCCGGGCAGGGACATACCATTCAACAGGTGGAGGCCATCGAGGGACTCAATAACCCGGACCTGGACGAGGCGGTAGGCGCGCGTTATGCCCGGGAACTGCGCGACACCCTGGAGCTGGTCCAGGGCGCCAGTCATGACTTCGATCTGCAGCGCTTTCGCGAGGGCAAGCTCACGCCGGTGTGGTTCGGCACAGCCCTGGGCAACTTCGGCGTGGACCACATGCTCGATGGGCTGGTGCAGTGGGCGCCCTGTCCGCAACCGCGTGAAGCCGTGGAGCGCAGTGTTGACCCGACCGAGGAAAAGCTGACCGGCTTCGTCTTCAAAATCCAGGCGAACATGGACCCCAGGCACCGCGACCGCATTGCTTTCCTGCGCATCTGCTCCGGTAAGTACGAGCGCGGCATGAAGATCCATCAATGCCGGACCAACAAGACGGTGCGCCTGTCCGATGCGCTGACCTTTCTCGCCGGCGAACGCGACAACGTGGACGAGGCCTGGCCGGGCGATATTATCGGCCTGCACAATCACGGCACCATCCAGATCGGTGACACCTTTACCCAGGGTGAAAACCTGCGCTATGCGGGTATTCCCCATTTCGCGCCCGAGTTGTTCCAGCGCGTGGAATTGCGTGACCCGCTCAAGAGCAAGCAGCTGCACAAGGGCTTGCGCCAGCTTGCGGAAGAGGGCGCCACCCAGGTGTTCTATCCACTGCGCAATAATGACGTCATCCTGGGGGCTGTGGGTACGCTGCAGTTCGATGTGGTGGCGACACGGCTTAAAAACGAATACGGCGTGGACTGTGCCTATCAATCCGTGAATGTGACCACCGCGCGTTGGCTGGAAGCGGACAATGAGGCCGAGCTGGACAAGATGCGCAGCAAGGCCTACGAGAATCTGGCGGAAGACGGCGCCGGGCATTTGACCTATCTCGCGCCTACCCGTGTGAATCTGCAAATGGCCGAGGAGAAATATTCCCAAGTCACCTTCCGCGAGACCCGGGAAATCTAGTGCAGCTTCCTTGCGATGACATTGTCCATACCGAGCTGCATGAGCAGCGCCTGGAGCGCGTGGTGGCCTGGCTGCGTGCTGAAGGTGCGCATTCCGTAGTGGATTTCGGCTGTGGTCGCGGGGTTTTGCTGGAGCGGCTGGGCCGCGAACCGGCTCTCACCCGGTTGCTGGGCGTGGAATCTTCCCGCGAGGCCCTGGCCATGGCGCGACAGGAAGTGCTGGCTCCCGGCACTGACCATGTCGAGTTGCTGAATGCTTCCTTTACCGATCCGGCCTTGTCGGTGGGCGATTTCGACGCGGGCGTCATGTTGGAGACGATCGAGCATGTAAACCCGGGCGAGCTCTCGAGCCTGGAGCGTACCGTGTTCGCACAGGCCCGGCCCCGCTTGCTGATCGTGACCACCCCTAATTCGGAGTACAATCCCTTGCTGGACCTCCCGCCGGGTGCATTCCGGGATCCGGATCACCGTTTCGAATGGACCCGCGCGCGTTTCCGCCAATGGTGCCGCCGCGTGGCCGAGCGCCAGGGTTACCGGGTAAGCTTTCAGGGCATCGGCGAACAGGATCCGGAATTGGGCACGCCCACCCAGGCGGCGCTGTTTCGGCGCTCATGACGGTCGTGCCTGTGCTATCCTTTGGGCCCAAGAGATTGCGCGGGAGGCGGTCGTGAGCGCGAAGAAACTCAAGAACGAGCACGATTTAATCAAGGAAGCCGTCCGCGTGGGCACCAAATACGCGGAAAAGCGTGGCGTGGCCCAATTCGAGGCCACGGACTCCCAGGATGACAAGATCGAATTCATCTACAAGCTACTGGTCCATGACAATCTCATCCAGCCCCTGGCCAAGGATGATATTGACCTTCCCAATATGCGGCACAAGCTCGCGATCTGGATCTCGAAGCAGTTGCCGGAGGACCATCCGCTGCTGAAATAAGCGCCGTTGTCGGAAAGGACGTCAGTCGGAATCCACCCGGCAGCCGTTTAGCCGTGATGTCAGATGCTCCAGGGCGCGCTCATCCCGGGTGATTACTTCCAGCCTGGATTCGCCTTGATGCTGCGCCGGCGCGCGCTGAAGGGCTCCGCCCTCGGCGTTGAAGGTGAAGGCGCCCCGATTGGTATGCATTATGCCCTTGATGCGCTCGGCGGGTAGTTCCGCGAGCAACGCACCCAGCTGGTCGTAATCAAAGATCTGGTCAGCGCCATAGCGCCAGCCCGAACTGACAAAACCTTCCGTCTCGTTCCGGGTCTGGCGGACGCCGGACTGCGGCCGGGCTCCTTCGCCCGCATCCGCGCTGTCGGTGTTGGGCGCAAGGGTGAGCGCGGGGGCCGCGGGTGCCGATTCGTCACGCAAGCAAGCGCTGTCCAGCCAGTCCGGGTCCAGTCGTCCCTGCTCAGTGATAGCAGCCGGCTTGTCCTTCAGAACCGGATCGGCATCGAGAAAGTCGTTGAGCTGTTGCCGGTCCGAGGCGCTGTACAAATCCGCCTTGTTGGCCACCAGCTGATCGGCCACGGCCAGTTGCTGCTGAAAGATCCGGTGCTGGGTATAACGGCTGTCATGCAGCTTGCGCGCGTCCAGCAGCGTGATCACGGTCCGCATGTCCAGAACGGAGGCGAAGCTCTCCCCGGTGAGAGTCCGGAACAACTGTTGCGGATGGCCCAGGCCGGTGGGTTCGATCAACAACCGATGGGGCCGGGCTCGGGCGAGCAACTGGTTGAGCGCCACCCGCATGGGCACCCCGGCGGCACAGCACATGCAGCCTCCGGGGACTTCGCGGATAAAGACTGCCTCCGGATCCAGCGCGTCGGCGCTGAGCAGAGCCGCGTCAATGCCGGTTTCCCCGAATTCGTTGACCAGCACCGCCCAGCGTTCGCCCGACGGCTTTCGGGACAACAGGTGCCGGATGGCAGTGGTCTTTCCGGAGCCGAGGAAACCCGTGATGATGTTGGCCGGAATATTGACGAGCATAAGGACAGGTTGGGTCCCGTTCGCTGGTTCAGCGGTTTTGTTCGCCCGCTTCGAGGCATGCGTGACAGACGCAATTGAGTTCAATCTGCGGGCTCGCGAGCTTGAAGTCCGCTGCACGGGCACTGGCTGTCAGCGAATCCAGCGTCTCCTTGCCGATGGCCACTTCCTCGACGCGTTCACAGCGCTCGCAGATCAGGAACTGGGGCAGTTCGTGGTCGTGATCGC
>CAYPKI010000066.1:4941-9201 GCA_964411265.1 uncultured Alcanivorax sp.
ACATGGGCCGAATGGATTCGCCAAAACTCGTTTCGTACAGGTCCGCGACTTCATAGGCGGAGACCGGTTTGTCCGCTTGCAGCAGACATTCAAGGATGCTGCGGCGTTTGTCGGTCAAACGGGTCCCATCCGCCCGACAGGTATCCGCGGCCTGATCCAGAATCTGCTGAGTCGCGGCCCGGGTCATGAGCCGCCGTTTCGAATTATGGATCTCATGGAACGCAATTATACCCGATACCGGGGCGGGAAGGGAGGCAAACGGCCGCGACCGGAGTGGTCACGGCCAGGGAATGCGCATGGTGACCTGGATATCGCGCCCCGGGCTCCGGGCATAGCCCTTGTAGGTGTCGAGGAAGTCGCGATAGCTCTCATCGGTGAGGTTGCGTACCTTGAAATTCAGGTCCACACGCCGGCCCTGTACGGTACCCAGGCCGAAGCCCGCGGATAAATCTGTCAATGTGTAGGCATCAGTGGAGGCGGTGCCAAAGGGCGCTCCGTCGAATTGTTGGAAGGGCTCGCCGGGGGCGGCATCCTTGCTAGCGTTGTGGCGCACACCCAAACGCAGATAGGGGCTTTGCACCACGCCGCTACCGGGCAGATACCAGGTGGCTTCGCCGGTAATCTCATCCGCGGGCTGCAGCGTAAGGTCTTCACCGGTGGCATCGTTCTCACTGTCTACCACGCTATAGGTAGCTGCCAGCTCCACCGCGTCCGTCACCCGGCCACGCACCTCGAAATCCACGCCCCAGAGTGTGGCGTCGGTCTGGCGGTTGTTGAAGATGGGCAGGCCGTTGCCGGCCGTATCGCCCGAGTCCCGCAGGAAGATGTAATCGTCGATCTGGTTACGGTACGTGGTGATCTTGCCGGACAAAGCGTCCGTGCGCCAGCGCAGCCCCAGGTCCGCATTCAGCGATAACTCCTCGTCCAGGTTCGGGTTGCCTTGCTGCAAGGCCGCCACACCCGCGTGCACGCCATTGGCATAGAGTTCGAACAGGCTCGGCGCGCGGAAGCCACCGGCCAGGTTACCGACCAAGGACAGACTCTCGGTGACGCTGTAGACGGCGCCCAGTGAGCCGGAAGTGGCGGAATAATCGTTCTGGTCACGGCCGGTGAAGTTCAAGGGGCCCCGCGTTTCGCCGGCATCCGCGACCGTCTCGTGCCAGTCGTGCCGGAGCCCCGTCTGGAGCCTAAAGTCGCCGAAGCTGCGCTCCTCGAACGCAAAAAGCGCCAGGTTTTCCACTTCCCCGGTGGGACCGAGCGCCGTGGTTCCGCGCGACACTTGCTCCTTACGCTTGGCCTCGATTCCGATGCGACCCGCATCGAACCAGCCCAGGGCTTGGTGCTGCCCCACCAGCCGGGCGGTGTACTGATCGAACTCCAGTTCAAGGGTTCCATCGAAGAGCCCGGAACGGGGCGTGCCGGTGCCGTTGGACTGACGCAGGTTGTTCTGCCAGCTCAGCGTGGGCTTGAACTGCCAGGTGCCGCCGGCTGGAAAGGCGCCGCTCAACTGCAGCTGATCGTTTTCCAGGTTCTGGCCCACGCCTTCCGGGCCCTGGCCCGGCTGCAGGTTGCCGGCCGGCGGCGGCAGCAGGAAGTTGTGTTCGTTGCGCCAGCCGGTATAGCGCAGCCGCAGCTCGCCGAAGGCGCCCCGGTGCCCCAGGCCCAGCTGTCCGTTGGTCTGATCAAAGTCGGTAAAATCCAGGGCATCGGTATAGGCCGGCGCATCCGATGGCGCCGGAGACTGGAAAGGCGAGGGCGTGTCTGGATTGAACGCATCCTCGCCCTTCGGAGTAGTGATCCGCCCCGCGGAACGGTCGATGATGCCTGCGTTGAGACTCCAGCTCGAACCGAAATGGTGCGCCTTCCAGCCGAGGTTCTTCTGTTCATTGTTGCTGGAATAACCGGCCAGGGTCTGGCCACCAAAGCGTGGCGTGCCGTCCTCGGTGAAGTCCAGCGCGAGCGGCTGCACATCAACGGAGCCGCCGAGAGCGCCGGAGCCGTACAACAGGCTGGAGGCGCCACGCACCACCTCGATGCGGCCACTGAGGAAGGGATCGACATTGGGCATATGCCGTGTGCCGTATTGTTGATGGTCGACGCTGATGCCATTGCTCAGGATCTGGACACGTTCACCGGACAGGCCCCGGATTACGGGTTTTCCGGTTTGATTACCGGCGCTAAGGTTTTGCACGCCGTTGATATGATCCAGGGTTTCGCCCAATGATGTGGCCTCGCGGCGTTGTTTTTCCACACTGGTGAGGACATCAATGTCGGTCGCCTGCATCAGGGGATCGCCCGGGGCCGGGGTGCCGGCAGTGACCTCGAGAGGCGCCAACGCACTGGGGGTATCCAGCGCCTCTACCTGCGCTTCGGCACTAATCGTCAGCGCAAGCCCGAGAGCCATGGTTGCTTGGCGCGCAAAGGTGGCACCGCCAAACCGACCTTGCGGGAGTGTTCTGGACATAACTCCTCCGGATAAAAAGTTATGTTATAACATAAATTTTAAATGATCGAGAATCAAGCGGCCATTGCCTTTCGGGGGTCACTGGCGCTTTTCGAGGTCTGTTATTACCCGGAACCGTTAGGCAATATGGGAGCTCAGCCCAAGACAGAGGAGGGGCCCATGGACGATGACCTGCGTATACGCTATCCGTTCGTCTCCCTGCGCTACCGGAACTTTATCCGCTTGCAGGGCGTAATCATCGGTGCGCTGGTGGTGGCTGCCGGGGTGCTCTTCACCGAGGCGAGCGGTCATCCATTCTGGTTGCTCGCTAACGGCTGGTGGATTCTGCTGTTGGTGGCTGTGCTTGAAGTCGGTGAGTCCTGGCTTCTGATACGCCGCGGCCGTATTCGTGCCGGCCAATCGGACAGCGGGGACCAAGCATGAAAACCGTCCGGACGCTCGCGGCCGGCGTAGTGCTCCTGGTGAGCGCCTGCGGGGGGCAAAACTCGGATGCCCGGGTCCGTGTGGAGACCCTGGCGCGGGGGCTTGATCATCCCTGGGCAATGACCTTTCTGCCCGGCGGTGGCATGCTCGTGACGGAGCGCCCGGGCGCGTTGATGCGACTCTCCGCTACGGGGGGCAAGCGCGCGCAAATTGGTGGCGTGCCCGAGGTAGACGCGCGCGGTCAGGGCGGTTTGCTGGATGTGGCCCTGCATCCGAATTTCGCGGACAACCGCTATGTCTACCTCACCTGGTCAGGCGCGGGCGAGGGCGGTAACGCCACTCACCTGGGCCGCGGTCGACTGAAGAACAATCGTCTTGACGACTTCGAGACCATCTTTGTGGCCACACCCTTCGTGGCAAGCACCAAGCATTTCGGCTCACGTCTGGCCTTTGACGACCAGGGCCACCTTTTCATGACTGTGGGTGAGCGCGGTGAGCGCGAGCGCGCGCAGGATTTGAGCGATCATAACGGGGCTGTTCTGCGTTTGAATCCGGATGGCTCCATCCCGGCCGACAATCCCTGGGTCGATCGCGACAACGCCCGGGACGCCATTTACAGCTATGGCCATCGCAATCCCCAGGGTGCCGCCCGGCATCCGGAAACGCAGCAAATTTGGATTCATGAACACGGGCCGCGTGGCGGGGACGAGATCAACAGGCCCGAGGCGGGTGCCAACTTCGGCTGGCCCAAGGCCACTTATGGCAATGAATACTATGGTCCCGAGATCGCCCCGGACGAGCACGGCAAGGGCTTGGTGGGCCCCCTCCATCAATGGACGCCCTCCATCGCGCCCTCGGGCATGGCCTTCTATACGGCGGAGCGTTTTCCCCAATGGCAGGGCGATTTGTTTGTGGGCGCACTGGCGATGACGCACCTGGCTCATCTCGAGTTCGACGGCACGGCGGTGGTAAACGAGACCCGGCATCTGGATGACCAGGGCTGGCGTATCCGCGCGGTGCGTGCGGGTCCGGGAGGCTATCTCTATGTGCTGACGGACGAGGACGATGGCCGCCTGTTGCGGCTCAGCCCGCTGGAGGAGGAGTCGCCATGAGCGCGCTGGTGATCGGTGCCGTCATTGTCGTCTGGACGGCGCTCAATGCGGGCCCGGCCCTGTGGTCCCTGACGGGACGCGGCTGGAGCCGCGTCGCGGACATTGCCTGGCCTCTGGGCATGTGGTTAGTGGCGCTGGTACTGCTCTATGGTTTGATTCCGCGCTCGCCCTTGCTGGAGGCGGGCCAGACCCGGCCCGCCCTTGTGGCCGCTTCGGTCGCGGTGACGCTGGTATGTGCGGCGCCGTTGATCCGTCACGGGT
>CAYPKI010000066.1:9211-13067 GCA_964411265.1 uncultured Alcanivorax sp.
CTACTCCTCCTGACCCAGGGCCTGGATATCCGCGCCCCCGAATTCATCCGGGACAATGTAAAAGGTGATGGGGTGACAGCACACCGAACAGTCCTCGATGTATTCCTGCTCGCCCAGTGAAAGATCCACCACAATTTCGATGGTTTCCCAGCAATAGGGACACTGGGCGGTCGGTGTTGCCAGCATGGAAGCAGCTCTTGTCAGATTCGGAATGGATGGCCCGTGCCCGGGCATGTCGCTTCCGGCGCTTGCTACCGGAATTGTGATGTTCCCGGTCACCGCTCGAATTACGCAGCGTAACATGGCGTACAGGATCGCGGCGCAGCGGTCATAGCGTTGGCCTTGGTCGGTCTTCAGGATCGGCTAGCCGCGTCGCAGCATCCGCACCTGGCCGTAATGCAGGGCGAGCAGCATGCCGATACGGCGCGCCCCGAAGGTTACCACGGTAAGCAGGAGCAATTGCGCCGTGGTTGCGACTTGCCCATCGATTACTGTGGCCAGCATGGCTACTGGCACCACACCCACGCCCAGCAGGAAAAGCCCGATGAATACCGCCACGACGCCCCAGATCGTGTAAGTAAGCACCAGCGCCCAGAACCAAAGGGTCAGACCATAAATCCAGGACGCGATAATAAAGATGGTAGCGGCCAGCGCACGTGTGCGGGCGAAAAGAGCAAGGGGTGCACCGACCACGGCATTGACCACCAATACCGCCCACATGAAAGGTTCCAGCCAGGGCAGCATATGTTCGCCTACCCAGACCGATCCCTCAATGAAGAGTATGCCCAGACAAGCCAGCACAAAGAGGATGGCGGCGATAAAGAGAAAAACGCGTGGCATAACATGTTCCAGAGTGCGCGCTGCGCACCATCAGCATAATGGGTGCTTTGTATCGCTTGTGGGAGCGGCATCCCGGCCGCGATTCTATTGCAGAGCCTCGGCAATAAAGGTAACAGCCTGTTAAACCGCGAGGGCGCGCACAGCGCACCCTAGGAGAAGTCCTGTTTTTCCATCCACGGAATGATCCGGTCAAACGCTTCCTCGATTTTTTCCAGGGACGTGGAATAACTGATGCGCAGGGCATTGGTCATGTTGTCGCCGAAAGTGTCACCGGCAATGGTGCAAACGCGGATCTCGCGCAGCATGCGCAGCGCCACATTGCTGCCGTTGACCCCTTCCGGCAGCGACGGGAACATATAGAAGGCTCCCTCGGGCATGTAGCCGCTCATGTGCGGAGTCTTGTCCACCAGCTCTACCAGCCGGTCCCGGCGTTGCTGGTATTCGGCGGTCATGTTGTCGATGAAGTCGCGGGGCCCGCGCAGCGCGGCCACACCCGCCCATTGCGAGGGCGTGTTGGCCACGGTGGTGGTAAACATGTGGTAGCGGCGCAGTTTCTTGATAGCGCCCTGACTGGCGATCAGCCAACCCACGCGCATCCCCGCCATGCTGAAGGTCTTGGAGAAACTGGAGATCACCATGACGTGGTCGAGATCACTGCAGCACGACAGCACGCTGGGGTACTCGTTGCCGTCATAGACGAGGTGGTCATAGACCTCGTCACTGATGACATGAACATTGCGGTAGGCCGCTTCCTCGACAATGGCTTCAATGGTCTCGCGCGGATAGAGCGTGCCCGTGGGGTTGCTGGGCGAGTTCAGCACGATGCCGTAGGTGTTCATGGTGATGTTATCGATCACTTCCTGCGGATCGAGCTGATAGCCGTTTTCCGGGCGCAGCGGAATGGTTTTGACCACGCCCCCGTTCATGCGGATCAGCGGCGCATACAGCATGAAGGCCGGATCGAGGATGATGAATTCGCGCCCGGGCGCGGAGGTGGCGGTCAACGCCAGATAGATGGCTTCGGTGGCGCCGGTGGTAATGATGATGTTTTCCGGCGACAGCTGACGGTCATAGCGCTCGCCATAATATTCCGCTAGTGCTTCCAGCAGCTCGGGCAGACCCGCATCCATGGTGTAGCCGGTCTGCCCGGCGCGCATGGCTTCCACCGCGCCTTCCACAACATGCTCGGGCGCGGGCAGGTCGGGCTGGCCGATGGACAAATGAATGACATTATCCAGGTTGGCGGCAAGGTTCACCATCTTGCGGATGCCCGGCACGGGGATGGTTAGCAGGGCCGGGTTCCAGATAGGGTCCTCGGACTCGTAGAAATCGATATCCAGGTTGTGTGCCATGCTCACCTCCGCGCGCTGATCCGCTACTGACTGAAAAGGGGCGGGTGTCGATCGGTCAAGGGCGCGGCTTGCTGATAGGCGTAGCCGGCCTGCAACACCTTCTTGTCTTGAAAGCGTGCACCCACGATCTGCAGCCCGATAGGCAGTCCGTCCGAGGTAAACCCGCAGGGCACCGACAGTGCCGGCTGACCCGTCATGTTGAAGGGGTAACTAAAGGGCGTCCAGGTAGGCCAACGCGTGCTGGGCCAGTCGCGGGGCACTTCCCGCCCGGTTTCGAAGGCCGTGATAGGCAGGGCCGGTGTCACCAGCAGATCAAAGCGCGTGTGAAAGCGTGCCATGCGTTCCGCCACCCGCATCCGCTCCTCGTTGGCGGCGAGGTAATCCAGCATGGTACGCCGTGCTGCTTTATCGGCCACTTGAATCAGGTTGGGGTCCATGAGCTCACGCTTGCGCTCGGACATGTCGCGCACCGCATGGGCGGCTCCGCCATAGAATAAGTGGCTGAAGGCCGCGAGTGGATCGCTAAAACCCGGGTCTTTCCGTGTAACGGTTGCGCCCAGCTCTTCCAGCTTGTTCACCGCTTCTTCCACCACGCGCTCGACTTCGGCGTCCACGTCGGCATAGCCGAGCGTGGCACTATAGGCAATCTTGAGACCCTGAACGCCGGTATCCAGATTCTCCAGATAATCCTCACCCCGGCGCGGCAGAGCCTGGCAGTCGCGTTCGTCGGGCTCTGTCAGCACATTCATCATCAGCGCGCAGTCCTCCACGGTCCGGCTCATGGGCCCGGCATGCGCCAGGGTGCCAAAAGGACTGACAGGCCAGTGGGGGACTTCACCGAAGGTGGGTTTGAGTCCCACCACGCCGCAGAAAGCCGCCGGAATACGAACCGAGCCGCCGGCGTCGGTACCCAGCGCCAGCGGGCCCTGACCCAGGGCTACGGCGGCGCCGCTACCGCCGCTGGAGCCGCCCGCGGTTTTCTCCGGATTCCAGGGGTTATTGGTGGCCCCGTGCAAGGGACTGTCGGTGACGCCTTTCCAGCCAAACTCCGGGGTCGTCGTTTTGCCCAGGGGGATATAGCCGTTGCGGGTGAGCGCGGACACGGCCGGCGCTTCCTTGTTCAGCGTGGTGTCCGGGTCCACCGTTTTCGAACCCTTGCGCGTGGGCCACATGGGCGTAAGGAAGACATCCTTGACGGCGACCGGCACGCCGTCCAGTTGGCCCTGTGGTTCGCCGCGCTGCCAGCGCTCCTCGGAGGCCCGCGCGTATTCCAGTGTGGTGTCCCGGTCCACCAGACACCAGGCATTGCAGTGTTCGTCGAATGTTTCGATCTGATTGAGCATGGCTTCAGTGACCTCCACCGGGGACAGGGACTTGTCCCGGTAGTGATCCAGCAATTGCCGGGCACCCATGCGCACCAGATCCGCACTCATACTCATTCACTCCTGCTTGGTTCGTCTTACCCGTATGCTGTCTGCAACCATCATGCCACGGTTATCACTGCACTGTGGTGACATAGCCGTTTTGCTTGTCCACTCGATTGTACAGACCCTCGCCGGAGAGCCAGCGGAGGAAATTGTCCACGAACTGGATGCCCAGCGCCCGGCGCCAGCCGATGAAATCGCCGGCCATGTGCGCAGAGATCATGACATTATCCAGATCCC
>CAYPKI010000067.1:0-12996 GCA_964411265.1 uncultured Alcanivorax sp.
CGTTGACGGTGCTGTTTGTACCGATGGCGAGCTGGGCGAGGCTGCGGTTATGGTCCAGCCGGGTCATGGCCGTGAACTGGCTTTTGTCGATATCCGGGGCGTTGCGCTGGGTAATGAGCGCATTGGTGTTGGCCGGATTGCCCACCGCGAGCACCTTGACGTTGCGGCTGGCGACTTCGTTGAGCGCCTGGCCCTGATCGGAGAAAATGGCGGCATTGGCTTCCAGCAGATCCTTGCGTTCCATGCCCGGGCCGCGCGGCTTGGCGCCCACAAGCAGCACGAAATCGGCTTCGCGGAAGGCCACCCGCGGATCATCGGTCTGTTCCATGCCCGCTACCAACGGAAAGGCGCAGTCGGCGATTTCCATGGCCACGCCGTTGAGCGCTTCCAGGGCGGGCGTAATTTCGAGCAATTGGAGGATGACGGGTTGATCCTTGCCGAGCATGTCGCCGGAAGCGATGCGGAACAGCAGGGAATAACTGATCTGGCCGGCGGCGCCGGTGACGGCCACGCGTACGGGTGCTTTCATACTGACTCCTTCGTGTCTGAGTGGCATCAAGGGAGGGCCTCCCCGGAATGGCAAGCATTATAATGAACTCGACGGCCGGGCGCACGATGACGCCCCGATTGGGATAGGGTAGACGGCATGAGCGTGCAGGAACGACATGCGGATGTGCTGATTGTGGGCGCCGGCCCGGCCGGCGCGGCGGCCGCTTATGATCTGGCGCGCGCCGGCCGACGCGTGCTGCTGCTGGAGCGCTCCGGCGGGCCGGGGCGCAAGCCCTGTGCCGGGGGTGTGACAGTCAAGGCCCTGAATCGAATGCGTTTTCAGCTGGAGCCTGTGGTGCGCGAGGAAGTGCGTGTCATGGATTTCCGGCTCCGGAACGGGCGCGGTCGGGGGTTCGAGACCGCTGATCCGGTAGCCGTCATGACCCATCGGCCGGAGCTGGATGCGTATTGCCTGGAGCAAGCCCGGGCGGCCGGGGCGGAATATCGCGAGATACGCGGCATCCGCTCCCTGCGCCAGGATGGCTCGGGCGTACGGCTGAACACCCGTGACGGCGAGACCCTGAGCGCGGACTGGCTGGTAGGCGCGGATGGCGCAAACAGTACGGTGCGCCGATTGCTGTTCGGCGGTGCACCACCGGCGGGCGCCATGGCCATCGAAGGCTTGCTGCCCCGGGACCGGGCCCGTAGCTATCCGGCCACCCGGTTCGATTTTGGTGCCCTTCAGGGTGGCTATGGCTGGCTTTTCCCCAAGGGCGATCACATCAATGTGGGTCTTTATGTCTGGCGTCGCGGCGGCGCGCGGCCCACACGTGATGCCCTGGCGCACTGGAGCCGGTCGGTAACAGGTAGTGATGATCTGGCATCCGTGCAGGGGTTTCCGCTCGGCACCCGGGGCCGTTGCACCCCCGGCCGTGGCCGGGTGCTGCTCGTCGGCGACGCGGCCGGTCAGGTGGAGGCGCTACTGGGCGAGGGCATCTATGGTGCTGTCTATAGCGGCCAGCAAGCGGCCGCCGCAATCCTCGGCGGCGGCAATGCTGTGGCGTGTTACGCCGAACTGCTAAGCGTCTGGGGGGAAGAAGCTGACCGCATGCACCATCTGGCCCGCCTGTTCTACGGCACGCTGCCGCTAGCCTTTGGCGGGCTCAAGCATGTTTTGGGCGGGCCGCTGATGCGCGCCTATGCGCGCGGCGAAACCCTGGGCCAGGGCAAGCGGCGCTGGCTGGGTGCGCGGGTCAGCGGTGTCGGGCACGATAGTTCACGGGCGTGCAGCCGAACCAGCGCCGAAACGCCCGGTTGAAGGCACTCTGTTCGGAATAGCCCAGCTCCACCGCGATCTGGCTGACACTGTGCTCACTGTAGATTAGCCGGTCCACGGCGGCTTTCTGGCGTTCGGCATCCAGCAAGGTGGAAAAATCCGTGTTTTGCGCGCGCAGGCGCCGCCGCAGGGTCCAGGGCTTGAGATTTAGCGCATCGGCCACGGACTCCAGCTGGGGCGGACGTCGTGGAATCTGGCGTTGAATCTCCGCGCGCACCTGATCCAGCAAATGGTCCCGGGCGCGGTAGTTGGTCATGGCGTGCTGGATGCGCGTGCGCATGACCCGATGCACGTCCGGGTTCGAGTCCCGCAGGGGCAGATCCAGCAGGGTACGGTCCAGCACGACCGCCGTTTCCGGCTGTTCGAAGGCCACCGGGCAGCCGAAAACGCGTTCATGTTCCTGGGCGGAATCCGGAGCCGAGTGGCGGAAGCTTACCCGAACCGGCGCACGGTCGCTGTCCGTTATCCAGTGGCCGAAGGTGATGGCGGCCGCGAAAAAAGCCTCGGCACGGTGACGCGCCTCCGGAAGATCCTCAAAGGGTGTCTCCCAGATCAGGGTCAGGCGGCCGTTTTCCGAACGGCTGTTCAGGCGCGCGAATTCGGTGGTGATGCGGCTGAAGGGGATCATGAGATTGATGGCGTCGCCCAGGGTGGCGCTGGACATGGCCGCGTAGCCCAGTTCGCCCATGAAGCGCGGGCGAATCATTTCGCCCATATGCAGGCCAAAGATAGGGTTCTTGGTGACGTGCAGGGCACGTTGGAACAGCTGATCCTCACACTGCAGCGAGATACGGCTATTGCTGTCTGCCAGCGTGGTTTCGTCGATGTCCAAACGGGCTAGTTCCGGGTTCAGGTCACAGCCCAGACGCGCGGCCGCGTCGCGCAGAAAATCGATCCAGTGTGCGGCAACAGTGAGCCCCGCCATGCGGTTCACCGGCGTTGTAGCCATGCTTTTCCGACTCCGGAACTTTCAACATCCATCGAGCTATATGCTGCGGTTCCGGGCGTGAACAAATCGTTGTGGTCACAATAAAAAAGGGACGCCGCCATGAGCGATCGTCCCTTTTTGAGCGTGGTGCCAGAGCGGGGTCTCAGGCGTTGCTGCCGGACTTTTCCAGCTTGTTCACCTTGCGCTGCACGGTGTTGAGCTTCTTGTTGAGCTTTTCCAGTTCTTCCTGCGTGGGGATACCCAGATAACCGGCCAGGCGGTCGCGGGCGTCGTCCAGCGTGGACTTCGGGGTGCCACTCTGCTTCGCTTTCTTCTGCTGCTGCTTCTGGCGCTCCTTGTCGAGCTTCTCACCGGTCTTGACCAGCTCATCCAGCAGCTCGTTGCCGGTGTTTTCCACCCGAACTACGGCGCCGCGCGCCGCCAGGCGCAGCTTGTGTGTGGCGCCGCGAAGCTGTTCGGTGGTGGCGTTGATGCGGTCGTTGACAGTACGGGTTTGCGTTTCCGCCATGACGAGTTCGACTCCTTCGTTGGGTTGGCAGTACATGCTTCGGGACGACTGCGAACCTGTCCCTGCGAAAACCGGCAGTGTAATCACTGTCTTGTCCGACCGGGTTTATAATGTTCAACAATCGTACATAAAGAAGCGGAACAGTAGACACCGGTTTTTGCTATCGTGCCTGCACTCAACATCAGGGGCTGCCATGAAAGACATTGAAACCGATCAGGGCTGGTTGCGAGGGCTCGACCAGCAGGGCGTCACCGAATTCCGAGGGGTTCCCTTTGCTCGTCCGCCTCTCGGGGCACACCGCTTTCGTGCGCCGCAGCCACCCGAGCCCTGGGCCGGCGTGCGCGCGGCCCAGCGTTGGCCGTGGCCGGCGGTGCAGCAGCCGAGTCCGTTGCTGGGGCTGGAGCAATCCAGTGAAGACTGCCTCTATCTCAATGCCTGGGTTCCGGAGGGTGAAGGTCCTTTCCCGGTCATGCTGTGGTTCCACGGTGGCGGTTATATCGCCGGGTCACCGTCTCAATTGTTGTACAACGGCGAGCATCTTGCCCGGGACCAGCAGGTGATTGTGGTCAATGCCGCTTACCGCCTGGGTGTGCTGGGTTACGGCTGGTTCGCGGATCTCGCGTCGGAGCTGGCTCCGGACAGCAATGTAGGGCTGCGCGACCAGGTGGCGGCGCTGCGCTGGGTGCATGGCAACATCGCGGCTTTCGGCGGCGATCCGGAGAACATCACCATTTTCGGCGAATCCGCCGGTGGATTCAGCGTCGCTACACTGCTGGCCGTACCCCGGGCCCGGCCCCTCTTCCGCCGGGCTATCTGTCAGTCGGGCGCCGCAGATTACGTGCTGGCTCCGGATGAGGCGGCCCGCGTGACTGCGACGGTGGTGGATGCTTTGCCGGGCTCGGGCACGGCCGCCGAGCGTATGCAGGCCGCGAGCGCCGACGACTGGGCGCGCGCCCAGAACGAGGGACTGCGGCAGCTGGTCCAGCGGGGTATACGCGATACCACGCCGCAGTTCGGCATGTCCTTCATGCCCGTCGTGGATGGCGATGTGCTGCCCGAGGCGCCGCTGGATGCCATTGCGCGCGGCGACGCCCGCGACAAGTCCTTGTTGGCCGGGGTCTGCCGGGACGAGTGGCATCTCTTCCAGTATGCCCCACCCTTCAATGGCAACCGGAGCCTGGACCAATTGCGTCAGCTTGGGGATGAAGATCTGCAGTACCGTTTCCGCCGGGCCCTGCCGTATCATGGTGAACAGGCCTTAGAGCTCTATCGGGAAAAGATTACACCGGATGCCCGTCGCGCGCCTCTGGATGTGTTCAGCGCCCTGGAATCCGACCGTCTGTTTCGCGTGCCCACATTGCGTCTGCTGGATGCGCACGCGGGCACCGGTGGCGCCACCCATGGTTTTCAGTTCACCCACGAAGTCGAAGCCTTCGGCGTCGCTCTGGGCGCTTGTCATGGCGTGGATGTGGCCCTGGTCTTCGGGCTGACGGAGACACCCGTGGGCAAGCTCTTCACTGGTGGCGGGGACGCCGCCGCTCGGCTTGCCCGCCGGGTCATGGGCGTCTGGGCGGGTTTCGCCCGGGGCGAGAGACCGGACTGGCCGGGCTGGCGTACGCGCCGTCTGCAGTGCCTGGGGCCCACGGACGACCAGGTGCCCATGCTGGACGCCGAACTGGAGAATTTCTGGCGTGAGGTGATCCCCGAGCGGGCAACCAGGACTGCAGATCAGACCGGGATCAGCTAGAATTGGCCTCTAAAGGTAACGGATGGGCCACCCTGTCGGGCGGCAAGCCGGGACACGCTCCGGCGGGCCTGACGTTTTTTTGAGCGCCTTCGGCGCTCACCCTGACGGGCCGCACTTCCTGCGTTCGCCTCGCTTCGCTCGGAGGTGCTTGTACAAAAAAAGCGAGCTCATCTATCCGTCAGGCGAGTAAACGCACTTGAACGCGGCCCGCAGGGCGAGCAGTTGAAGGCTGCGGATAAAAAGATACCCCGCTTCGCCGTCCGCCCTCGGCGGCTCCGCGGTCCGGGGCGATTGGGGGCTCGCCTTCGGCGTCGCCCCCAGGTGTATTGTCCCGGCGTTGAGATGAAACCCTGCTTCCAGGGTTAAGGAGAGATTCATGACAGTCGCAGCCACCATTGAAAAGAAAATCCGCGACGGGCTCCCTGCAGAGCACCTGGACGTGGTTAACGAGAGCTATATGCATAATGTGCCGGCCAACTCGGAAACCCACTTCAAGTTGGTGGTGGTTTCCGAGGCCTTCGAGGGCCAGATGCCGGTGCGGCGTCACAAGCAAATCTATGCGCTGCTCGACGCGGAAATGGCCGGCCCGGTTCACGCGCTGGCGCTACATACCTTTACACCCGGGGAGTGGCAGGCGCGCGGTGGCCAGGCGGAAGAGTCGCCGGATTGTCGCGGTGGCGCGAAAATGGATCCGGAGTTTCAGCAATGAACCCGGTTGTGGTGGCCGCGCTCTACAAGTTCCTGGCCTTTCCCGATTACCAGGATTGGCAGGCCCCCCTGCGTGCCCGCATGGATGAGCTGGATGTGCGCGGTACGCTGTTGCTGGCGGACGAGGGGATCAATGGCACCATTTCGGGATCGCGTGAATCCGTGGATGCGTTGATGAACTGGCTTCGCAGTGATGAGCGTCTGAAGGACAATCTGGAATACAAGGAATCTGTCGCGGACGAACATCCCTTTCTGCGCGCCAAGGTTAAGCTTAAGCGCGAGATCGTCACACTGGGCGTCGAGGGCGTTGATCCAGCCTGCACCGTAGGCACCTATCTTTCGCCGCGGGAATGGAACCAGGTAATCGCGGAGCCCGATACCCTGGTGATCGATACGCGCAATGCCTATGAGTACGAGGTGGGTTCTTTTCGCGGGGCTGTGAATCCAAACACGTCCAGCTTCCGCGAATTCCCGGATTTCGTCCACCAACACCTGGATCCGGCGCGCCACAGCAAGGTGGCCATGTTCTGTACCGGCGGTATTCGGTGTGAAAAAGCCACCGGCTATTTGCTGGAGCAGGGGTTCGAGGAGGTCTATCACCTCCAGGGCGGCGTCCTCCAGTATCTGGAAGAAATGCCGCGGGACGATTCGCTCTGGGAAGGTGAATGTTTCGTCTTCGATGAACGCGTCACCGTCGATCATGATCTGCAGCCGGGCGAGCACGAACAGTGCCATGCCTGTCGCCGTCCGGTGTCCACCGCGGACCGGGGCTCACCTTTGTTCCGCCGTGGCGTGTCCTGTCCGAATTGCTACGGGGACTACACCGAAGAGCAGCGGCGCCGTTTCGCCGAGCGCCGCAAGCAAATCCTTCTGGCGCGGCGTCGGGGCGAGCAGCATCTGGGTGTCAATCCTCGCCGGGATCCCCAGCACCCGGGTTGAGGCGGTTGGGTCGGCGCGCGCGAGGCCGCCCGACCTTGATGGGTTCTTTCCGGCATTTTCCGGACAAGCATCCGGGGCGGCATGCCGCGCCCCGTGCCGGCGCGATCACCCGATGGCATCAGGGCAGTTCGCGGCGAAGTGCCTCCAGATGCGTAACTTCAAGGTTGCTTTTGTGCCCCTGCTCAATCCAGGTGTCCAGCATAAGCCGGGTTTGGTCGGCTACCTTGGCGAAGTGGTAGCCCAGGTAGTTCTCCAGATCAAAAGGCGCCAGCGGGGGCAATCCCTTGAGCAGGCTCCGATAGATGGCGCTGGGTGGCAGTTGCTGATACCAGCGAAGCCGGGTGCTGAGATAGGCGGCGCCGACGACCGTGGCTTCGTGCGCGGCCCGGGCGGCGGTATCGAGATGCGGACTCGGTCGCAAGCGCTCGAGCGACCACTGCTCCCTCTCCAGCGCGGCCACGAGCGTAATCATTACCGCAGACAAACGCGCGGCCAGCCAGGGCAGATTCCGGCTGCGACGGGCGGGTAGACCGCCGTTTCTCAGCAGATTCGCCGCTCTTTCGCCTGTACGGGTATTTTCCAGCGTGGCCGCACGCGGCGGCAGCCAGTATGCGATGCCCTCATCCGGTCGGGTTTCACCAGGCAGGGGCGCCTGATAGCTGACGAACCCGATCAGGCCCATGCTTACGGGCCGCTGCAGCCGTTGCTCCAGACGTGCTCGGTCCTCCAGATCCGGTGTCCAGTTGATCAGCTCAACCTCGGAGCCGAGCTTGTCCATTTCCTCTTTCAGCCAGTCCGAGTTCAGCGCCGTAGAAGGCAGACAGAGCCAGCATTGATCCCACTGGCCGCTCTTGACCTCGGCGCCGATATCCAGCATCTGATGCACTGTCGATGGGCGGCCGGCCAGGTGGAGCTGGTGCAGCGGGCGCGGCATGCGCGCATTGGGGCTGTCCGGGCTGCGCACCAGAAAGCGTACCTGAGCGCCGGCTCGGGTCAGGTGCTCGCCGAAGACAGCGCCGACGGCGCCGCTTCCCACAATCAGAATACGGGGTCCCTTTTGTTTCATCCTTGCCTCGGCCTGCTCAAGTTTAGAATCGCCGTCCGATATTGACCACTAAATTCGGATACGCTGATTAAGATTAAAGTACTAAAAAGAGCATTGATTATTAATTTTTTTTACTTAAATTAAACGAATCGCAAACAATGCACCAACATGGGTCGCAAAGGTTATTGATCCTGGTGCCGAACGACAAGGTCTGGGCCGGATTGCCGGTTGAGCGAGATCATTCTATTCTGTAAGGAAAGGCTGAGAGGAGAACCGGCATGGCCGATGAGGCCCGCTACAATATCGTGTTTCACGGTGAACTGGTCTCGGGCGCGGATCCGGATCAGGTGCGCCGGAATCTGGCGCAGTTGTTCAAGATGGAATTCGACCGGGTGGAAAAGCTTTTCACCGGCAAGCCCGTGGTCCTGAAAAAGGAGGCGGATCAGGCGACCGCGATGAAAATGCGCGCGGCGCTGAAGAAGGCGGGCGCCGAATGTGAGATGAAAGCCCTGGGCGGTGAGGAAGCGCCCGAGCAGCGGCAAACACAAGCTGCCGCGACCGGTGCGCAGACGGCGCCGCCCACCACTGAGCGGCTTTCCGAGGCCGACGCAAACTCTGGCGATTCGCAAACGGGCGTGGCGCCGCCTGCGTCCGCCACCGGGGTTTCCATGGAGGACAAGCCCGAAAATCTGGAGACCGTCGGGACCATCCGCACCGGCGGCACCGGCTTTAGCTCTGAATTCGAGGTGGCACCCGCGGGTACCGAGCTGGAAGAAAGCGGCACGGACGAAGACTCGGTTAATCCGGATATCAGCCATTTGTCCATGGCTCCGCCGGGCACGGATCTGGAACAGCTACCGGATCAGGAAGCGGTGGAAGTGCCGGATATCAGTCATCTCAAGGTGGTGGACGAATAGTCCGGGTTCTGTCGGGCCTGGAGGGCCGAAGCCTTATTCCGCCTCTCCCAGCCCCCGCATAGAGAGAAAGAGCTCGTCCACGAGAGCGGGAATGGATGACGCCATCTGTCGCACCAGCTGTTCCTGCTGCCATAGCTCATCGAGCTCCGCATCGTCGTCCAGTCCCGAGATCAATACAAAGGGCAGCAAGCGCTCCGCACCCTCGTCCTCGGCGTCCGGCCAGTCGTCGCGGCTCGCGAGCACGCCCGCCATGAATCCGGCGCACCAGCTCGCCAGATCCCGGCCCTCGTTGTCTTCGTGCGGGTCCAGAAGGCACGGCAGCTGCACACCATCACCACCGCCCAGACGCGCGGCCAGGCGTTCGCGTTCGTTCCTGAGCAGTTCTGTCAGCTCGGCTGGTACGGCCACGGATTCCGCGGCAATCTGCTCGGGCCAGTCTTCGGGCGGGTCCGGGTGAACGGCCAGGGCGCAGAGCAGCCCGTGGGCTTCCACGGGCGTGAAAAAGTTTTGGTCGTCCTGAAGGTATTCCCGCAAACGGTCGAAACCGGCGGCGCTATCGGGCACGGTCATGGCATCCTCGATCCAGTGATTCACGTATGGTAGCAGTTCGGTTGGATTATCAGGGCACTCTCACGGATCCGCTGAGACGGCGTCCCGGGGATCAAACAGAACGCGATTCCGCCCTGCCGACTTGGCCTGGTAAAGGGCCTGGTCCGGCGCTCGATGGCACTTTTCACAGGGTCGTCCGGACCAACCCGGCATAGCCCCACGCAGAGCGTAACCGGATGAGCTTGCGCGTGTCGGATACAGCGGCTTTCTCGCCTATGGATGCCGTCTTCCCCATGACTATATCGTGGGCTCATCCGGGCTCGCTCGGACCGAAGAAGAACGCAAGAGGGCTTTCGCCAGGGTGATGCAGACTTTCGACAATACCCGGCCGTCGGGTGACGGCCATGGCGCTGGGCCTTGCCCGCGCGGCACTGGAGATTACCCGGGGATCTCCAAAAAAGAGCATGTTAGCGCCGATTTTTCGAAATCACTTCAAAAAGCCCGGCCATCGAAGCGGAGCTTTACCGCATGGAGGCGGATCCGGGTGCGGCTCGCCTCATGACCTTCAAGGCCGCCTGGATGGCGGACAACGGCCAGGCCAATTCCAGGGAAGCGTCCATGTGCAAGGCCAAGGCCGGGCGGACGGCAACGCCATTACGCTCAAGTGCGTCGAGCTCTGTGGTGAGGCGGGCTATAGCGAGGAACAGCTGCTGGAGAAGCTCGCCCGGGATTCCAAGATCATCGACATCTTCGAGGGCACCCAGCAGATCCAGCAGCTGATCGTGGCGCGCCAGCGGCTGGGTCTGTCCTCGCGGGAGTTGAAATAAGCCGGAATTGTGGTGAACTCGCCACCCCTTGTGGGAGCGACATGCGTTTGGCGACCCTGTCTTGGCGAGGGTCGCGGCAGGGATGCCGCTCCCACAGCCTTCATCAAAAGTTGCTTTGTTCCTGGCGAGGAGATCGAGCCATGAAACTGAAGGACAAGGTGGTCTGGATCACGGGGGCATCCAGCGGCATTGGGGAGGCCCTGGCGCGAGACCTGGCCGGCAAGGGCGCATATCTGGTGCTCTCCGCCCGCCGCGAAGACGAACTCGAGCGCGTCCGAGCCGGCCTGGCTCAGCCCGGGCATCATCGGGTAGTTCCGCTGGATCTGGCCCGGCCGGAAACCTTTCCGGGCCTGGTCGACGATGTAAATTCGGCCACCGGTGGCGTGGATATGCTGATCAACAATGGCGGCGTCAGCCAGCGTTCGTTGGTCCGCGATACCGACCTGTCCGTGGACCGGCGCCTGATGGATATCAATTTCCTGGGACCGGTGGCGCTGACCAAGGCGGTATTGCCGGGTATGGTCCAGCGCGGCGGCGGCATGATCGTGGTGGTGTCCAGCCTGGTGGGTGAAGTGAGCACGCCTTTGCGCTCCGCCTATGCGGCCAGCAAGCATGCGTTACACGGCTGGTTCGATGCCCTGCGCGCCGAGGAACACGACCAGGGCATCCGCGTACTGATCGCCATGCCCGGTTTCATCCGCACGGAATTGCCGCTGCAAGCGCTCACGGGTAACGGCGCGAGCCAGGGCCAAATGGATGCGGCTCAGGAAGCCGGTATGGCGCCCGAGGTTTGTGCCCGGCAGATGGTTCGCGCTGTGCAGAACGAACGCGAGCAGGTTATCATCGCCGGCCGCGAGCGCGCCGGGCTCTATCTGCATCGCTGGTTCCCGGTGCTTTTCCGCAAACTGATCCGCCGTGTACAAGTAACCTGATGAGCACGACCGCAGAGCACAAGGACAAGCCCCGCTTCAACAAGCTGCAAAAGAAACTGCGCCGGGAGACGGGCAAGGCCATCGCCGATTTCGACATGATTCAGGACGGCGACAAGATCATGGTGTGCCTGTCCGGCGGCAAGGACTCCTACACCATGCTGGAGATCCTGCGCAATCTGCAGCACAACGCGCCGGTGGAATTCGAGCTGATCGCGGTGAATCTGGACCAGAAGCAGCCGGACTTCCCCGAGCACGTGCTGCCGGAGTACCTGGAAGGGCAGGGTGTTCCCTATTACATCCTCGAGCGCGACACCTATTCGATCGTCAAGGAGAAGGTGCCGGAGGGCAAAACCATGTGCGCGCTGTGTTCGCGCCTGCGCCGGGGCAACCTCTACAGCTTCGCCCGCGAGATCGGCGCCACCAAGGTGGCGCTGGGGCACCACCGCGACGACATGGTCGAGACGCTCTTTCTGAACATGTTCTTCCAGGGCAAGATGAAGGCGATGCCGCCCAAGCTGCGCAGCGATGACGACAGGAACATTGTCATCCGGCCGCTGGCTTATTCGCGCGAAAAGGATATCGCCGAATTCGCTCAGTTCAAGGACTTCCCCATCATTCCCTGCAATCTCTGTGGCTCCCAGGAAAACCTCCAGCGCCAGGCGGTGAAGGCCATGCTGAATGACTGGGACCGCCAGTATCCGGGGCGCGTGGAGTCCATCTTCAAGTCCATCCAGAATGTGGCACCGTCCCAGCTCGCGGATCCGGAACTCTTCGACTTTGCGGGGCTGGAAGCGGGCGTGGAAGTGGAAACCCCTCCAGCGGATGATCGTCTGAATGTAGTCAATCTGCTGCAGTGACTGACCCACCGGTCTCGCCGGCCCCATGAAGCCGGGCGCCGTTTGCGCTAGAATCCGCGCTCGCGGATGCGAACGCATCCCCTGAATCGTGGCAAACGAGGGCAAGGCACTATGAGCGATCGTATTCAGAAAGGGGCTCTGGAAATCGCCCCCGAGCTGCACCAGGTGGTGGAACAGGAAATCCTTCCCGGTACGGGCGTGGAAGCGGACCACTTCTGGGCCGAACTGGAGCGCATTCTGGCCGATTTCGGCCCCCGCAACCGGGAGTTGCTGGAAAAACGTGTGGAGATCCAGGAGCAGATCGATGCCTGGCACCGCGAGCGCCGCGGTCAGAAGATCGACCTGAACGAATACAAGCAGTTCCTCACCGACATCGGCTATCTGCAGCCCGAGGGGGAAGACTTTCAGGTGTCCACGGACAAGGTGGATCCGGAGATCGCCACGGTTGCCGGGCCGCAGCTGGTGGTGCCTGTGCGCAATGCCCGCTTTGCCCTGAATGCCGCCAACGCGCGTTGGGGCAGCCTCTATGACGCCCTCTACGGCACCGACATGATTCCCGAGACCGACGGCGCGGAGAAGGGCGGTGCCTATAATCCCAAACGGGGCGAGAAAGTCATCGCCTGGGCGCGCGGTTTTCTGGACCGGCATTTCCCGCTGACCCAGGGCTCGCACAGCGATGCCACGCTCTACCATGTGGACAATGGCTCGCTGATGGTGAAAACCGGTTCCGGTGCCATCGAACTGAAGGACGAGAGCGCCTTTGTCGGCTATCGCGGCGATGCCGCCGGCCCGGAGGCCGTACTCCTGGTGAATAACGGCCTGCACGCGGAAATCCAGATCAACTCCGAAGATCCCATCGGCCGGGACGACGCGGCCCACGTCAAGGATGTAGTGCTGGAATCGGCCCTTACCACTATTCAGGACGCCGAGGACTCCGTTGCCGCCGTGGATGCCGAGGAAAAGGCGGAGGTCTATCGCAACTGGCTGGGCCTGATGAAGGGCAGCCTGGAAGAGCGTTTCGAGAAGGGCGGCCAGACCGTGACGCGGGCCATGCATCCGGACCGCGACTATGTCGCCGCTAATGGCCAGCCGTTTGCCCTGCAGGGCCGCTCCACCATGCTGGTGCGTAATGTCGGCCATCTGATGACCAATGATGCCGTGCTTTATCAGTGCGAGGAAGTGCCCGAGGGGAT
>CAYPKI010000068.1:0-12927 GCA_964411265.1 uncultured Alcanivorax sp.
CTCGGGAGGACGCCATACTCTGCGGCAGCGCATGGGTGGACGAAGTCTTTCGTCAGCTCGGCGAGGTCGAAACCCAATGGCAAGCCGACGACGGTGACCGTGTCGCCGCCGACACCGTGCTATGCACCCTGAGCGGGCCCACAAGAACACTGCTGACCGGCGAGCGCACCGCCCTCAACTTCCTGCAGGCCTTGATGGGCACCGCAACGACTGCCCGGCGTTACGCCGATGCTGTGATTGACCGCAATATCACGGTTCTGGACACCCGCAAGACGCTGCCCGGGCTGCGGGCGGCGCAGAAATACGCCGTGCGCTGCGGCGGCTGTATGAATCATCGCCGGGGTTTGTATGACGCTTTTCTAATCAAGGAAAACCATATTGACGCCTGCGGCTCAATTAGAGCGGCCATTGACGCTGCGAGGAAAACACAGCCGGAAAAGAAAATCATTGTCGAAGTGGAAAATTTGCAACAATTGCGTGAAGCGACCCAACTCGACCCGGATCAGATCATGCTTGACAATTTCTCTATCGACATGATCCGTGAAACAATCTCAATTGCGTCAAACACGAAACTCGAAGTTTCCGGTAACCAGACACTCGACGACCTCTCTTCCTTGCCAAAAGACTCCCCTTTGTATGTCTCCAGTGGCACACTCACCAAAAACCTCCGATCAATAGACCTTTCCATGCGCCTGCTGGAGCAGAAATTCGGGGATAGGGGCGACCCTCCAAACAGCGGTTAACAGGGGGAAAGCCCGCGCTCACACACGACCGCAGGACCATGAAGATGAGAACGACGGGACGCGGCCTTACCGCCCAACGACCATATTCGGTCGTCCAGCAGTCGCAAACCATGATCACCCCAACCCGTCTCCCTTGCGTCTATAACACCCGGGCGCGGACCGCTATCCCCCCGACATCAACCGATTTTCCCGAATTCTGCGCTTGAGGTGCCCCTGGAGCAGCGCATCAAGCAACCCATACTCGTCGGGAAGATTCCGCTCAGCACCGTAGGTCTCGCGCAACTCAAGCCCCTTGCCGGGCTTTCCAGAAACCAGATAGGCGAACACCGCCATTTCCAGATAATCCCTCGGAAGACTCGCGATAGCATTGTTGTCCCTGAAGACCTCAACACCGTTCTGGACATCCTCCCACCGTTCGAGCAAAAGCCCCTCCATCATTTTGAGGAGCGCATCCGAACGCCAATCCTGAACCGAACAGCCAAACATTGGCGTCTCTTTTGCCAGTTTCCGCCCGTATCGATCAAACAAGTTCTCCGCAACGATGGCACTAAGTTCGCTTACTGCGGCCACAAAATTCCGTTCCTCCACCACCGCAGACCCCGGACATTGCTCAACTAGCTTGTTCCGAGAAGACCATTTGAGGTTGAGCTTCTCTACGCCAACGTTTTTCACCACCGCCCTGTAGACATCGTAAGCGCGTTCACGTGCCTCGGGCAGAGCCCCCCCAACAGATTGCCCCGATGGTCCGGTAAAGCCAACTTGATCCTCGTTCGAAGCGAGGTATTCAACGAGCGGCAAGTGTGTTTGCGCCAGGCGGAAAATCCCAGCGGAACTCTCTTCCTTGAACCGCGTCTTTGGTGCTTCGAGACTGAGAATGGGGAAAAAGTCCGAATTAGCAACCGTGTTCAGTTGCTCAAAAAAAGGCTGCAACATCGCCTTATCGCCCGCAAAGCGAGCCATCACGTCATCCATGCCGTTAATCCCGATCCGATCAAATTCTTTTTTGAAAGCGAATTTCTCGCTATCAAAATCGAACCGGGGCTTTCCAACCTTGCCCTCGGGAGATGCCACAACAAGCATGTCGGAATCGTTGGCCGAGTAAACCGCGTAATCCTCAAACTCCTCCTCTAGCGCATTGAAAATAGTCGCCACCAACCCCGGAGAAATCTCGTACAACTGAACCCACTGTACAAGGAGTCCCCCATCTTTAAGATGCTCTTTAGTAAAACTGTAAAACTCAGAGGTAAAAAGTGTAGCAACACCGCTGACCCACGGGTTGGAGGGCTCGGAAATAATCGTGTCATATTTTTCCTGGGACGAAGCAAAGTACGCCCTTGCATCATCTATAATGATATCCGATCGCGGATCGTCATATACCCTCTGAACACGATCCCCAAAAATACGGGCGCCTTCAACCATCGCGGGTTCGATTTCGATCGTGTCTACATCCTTGACGTTATTATTTGCCAAGACCGTGTGTGACGTAAGCCCGGAGCCAAACCCAATAACGGCCACGTCTTCAATGTTCTCGGAGAAAGCGAAAGGGAGCGCGCCAGCGACGATCATCGTTGGCTCATCGACAGTTGGTTCTTCGCTAAACGGCGTAATCGACGCGTCCGGTTTCCCGTTGGTTTTTATGACTCGAGTCCCTGACGGATAAGAGAGCGCCGCAACACTAGCAGTTGACCCATCTCGGTAGAATTCCATATCTGACTTCGGGTTGGGATCAAGCTCTCCACTGCGATAAACACCCGATGAGAGCACTTTATGTTGAAGAGCCGGTACCAGAGAGACGCTAATAAAGCCCAAAACGCAGACCACCGCCGCGACACGATGCATTCGCGTAGGCTTACGCTCTTTAGAGAAGAAGCCAATCAAATAGAGCCCAAGCACAAAATCGGCTATAGCTGCATACAGAATTGCGTTCTCAACACCAGCAAGAGGCATCAGAACATGAATACCTATGATGACGCCAAAAATTGACCCGAATGTATTTGCCGCATATGTATGACCGACAGATTTATCGCCCCCCCCATGATTTAAGAGTGAGGTAGTTAACAACGGCAACACCATTCCTGCACAAATCGTCGCAGGCAACATTACAAAGAAACCAAAAATCGATGTAAGTAGTGAAAACCACCAATAACCGCCATTCGTCTGGGCCATGGATTCCATAAAATGAGGAACCGAGAAGAACAAACCCGTAAACCCGACACAGGAGGCGAGGGCAAAAATACCCATCGCTACTTGCACATACCCAGCCACTCGCGCGTGATCCTGCATCTGGTCAATGCGTTTCCGTATGACGTAACCTCCTAAAGCAATACCTATTATGAAAGCGCTCAGCATAAGCTCAAACACATGCATGCTTGAACCTAAAGCGTTCGCCAGAATACGCACCCATACAATCTCGTAGACAAACGAAGCCGCGCCCGTTATTCCAGCCGCAATATAAATAGGCCGCGTCACCGATCTGGGTGCCGTCGCTGGATTTTGCATTTCCACTGGTTTTTCACTGACTTTCTGGATGTGGCTGTACCCGCCAAACGTCAGCCAGATCATCAAGCCCGCGAGCGCGTTCAATAGCCCCGCCGTCATTACTGAACCCGGCAATCCCACAGCTGGCAGGACCAAGACAACATTCGTCAATGCCGCGATCCCTGCACCGATGCTGTTAGCGAAATAAAGCGTACTAACGATGCGTCCCTTTTCCCCTCGGGTCTGCGTAATCACTACCTCCGCAATTAGGGGGAAAGTGGCGCCCAAAGCAATAGTTTGCAGGATGATCGTCGACGCACCGAACACCCAGGACGCGCTCCCCGCCATCCAGCCGGCATCGAGCCAGGGGAGCAGATCACCCAGAACCCACGCTCGGCCTGCCGTAAACCCCGGGTGATATAAGAGGCCACAAACAGCGAGAAAAAGTTCTACGCCGACATACCAGAGGATGGGACGCTTGATCCGGGCGATTACACGGGCCGTCAATGCGGCACCGCCAGCCATTCCGCCCATGAACAGAATCAAGACAAGACTTTGGGCATAAGCAGAGTGGCCCACAATAAGTCCGAGATACTGCGCCCAAGTGGATTGATAAATCAGCGCCGCAAAGCCCGATGCAAACAACGCACCCGCACTTCCGATCCTTACTCTTGCCTCATTCATCTTGCGCTCGCCCTCCTCGTCTCATTCGTCTTGTATCTCTCGTCAGCTCAATTCCCAGGCCAGATCGTTACGTATGCCATCGTCGGCTCACCCCCGGAGTAGGCCTGCACCGGCATAACGACCGATCTTGACGTATCAATCCACCCCGGCGCCCACGGGTCAAATGAGCGGTCAAACCCGCGTCAATAGACAGCGACTGCGACGCATGCTATCATACATGGCGTAGAAATTTTACAATTTAAGTTTGTAAATGCCGGTATTTATAGCTGGGTGCGGGCGATCCGGAACCTCTTACTTGCGTACACTCATTGACGCTCACCCGATGGTTTATATCCCATCCGAAAGTCTCTTCATACTGGATTACCTGTATCACGCGGTTAATGTTCCCGATTCAGTCTGGAGATATTTGCTTAGGCACGAACCGCAATTGCGCTGCTGGTTCGATAGACCTCTGCCGGAGGCAGAAACCATTGCAGGCACACTGGTGCGTATCCACGAGTCCGCTGCTCAGGCTAACGGCTCACAATACTGGGGCCAGAAAACGCCTCGGTTCATCCGTCATCGGGAGAAACTGGATGCCAGCTTCACCGACATCTCGTGGATTTTGCTTTACAGAGACCCGCGTGCTGTAGTTGCTTCCATGCTCACCTCGGGTCAGCATACTAATAGCCTTGCCGGAGCCGTAAAACGTTGGAAAATTGATAACGAACCGATCGTGTCGGATTTCTCCAGTAATAACATCCCGGCAAATACCCTCATTATTTCTTATGAAGACATGATCGAATGCCCCGACATCATAATCGGCAAAATTCTTAATTTTCTCCAATTGCAGCAAATGTCGTTTCCCGCACTCAAAGCGCGCGGGGTGCCTGTATTTTTCTCGCGGTCGCGTTTCCCGATTAACACCGTTCGAACCGGACTATCTTCAAGAGTAAACAGTATTACCGCCTGGACCAGTACTCTTTCGCACCGTGCGGTCCGTTATATCGAAGCGCAATGCGCGCCAGAGATGCAACTTCTCGGATACTCTTACGAAAGCGAGGCCGCAAAGCCAAGTCAACGTTTTCTTGACAAAGCGTACGCACATCTAGGAGTCATCCAGGATCCTTGGATTATATTTCGATACCTATGCTACTGGCCTGAGTACCTGTTCTGGACTGCACTCCGCAAGACACTCTTTCATCTATTTTCGCTCTGCCCGAAAAGAAAATAATCAGGATGCTCCCTCTTCACTCGCTTTCATTCTCTGGCCGATCCTTAAGGTTCAGTGTGCCAAAAAATAGAACCGCTACCCCGAAGGCTATCCATATCAGTACCCGGTTGATCGCAAGACAAATAAAAGCAAGTTGAGGCATTTCGTTTATAAACGAAGCCATCATTGCGGCCATGCCTTCCGCAATACCAATACCACTCGGCGCTACCCCAACTGTTACGCCAAAAAAGTTTGCCAAAGAAAGGCTTGCTGGAAAATCAGGTGAAACTGTCAATTGAAGCACACGACAGATTGACCACAACGATACAACATTCGCAACGGTTAAGCCGATCTGCACGAGAAGTAAAGGTTTTGCGACGCTCACTCTGCATTCTCCGCGCCCGAGAAGGTAGTATGAGCAAATAAACGAAGAAATAAAAACACCTAGAGCAACCGACGACACATACCATCCTTCCTGGGTTATCGCCACACAGACACCCAATACAAGACACTCTGCAGCAAACCAAATTCCGGTAGCCGCTACGTTTGCAACAAAACTCTGTTTTTTGCCAACTTTTCGCCGCAACGCTTCCCAACGTACAAAAGCCCCCCCCGGTACTGGCAGCATATTCGCAAGCTTACCCAGCGCCACAACCTCGAACGACCTCCGATAGGAAAAATTTGCGCCACAGAGTTCACCTACGAGACCAAAGCGTAATAAAGACAAAAAGACGAATGCAGGCAAAACAACAAGAGGAATGGGCAATGCTGCAAAAAGGTCTAGCGAAACCCCGAGTCTCCCAAGCCGGTTCAAACTCCAAAACGTTCCAGCAAGGAAAAGGGAAAATCCGCACAAGTAGCCGAAATGACGCCTCACCTGTTTGTGACCTCGAGACGTTCGCATCATCAAGGCTCTCTCGTTAAAAGAATCTTTTCCCGATTTTCGTTATCCGGAACACTTCTACCCGCTTCTTGAATACATAAGAGTTGTGATCTGTTCAGATACCAAGCCGACAAGAAAAACATGTACTGATGTTACAAACAGAAGCGCTGACATATTCGTAAAGGCGCCCATTTCTACATACGTATATACGTATCTGGCGATTCCTAGTATAAAATGTACAAGCGCCAGCGGGAAAAATATCTTAAGGGGAGAATATAGCGTCGTTACTTTAAAAATGATCAGCAGAAAACGGACGCCATCTCGGACCGGTTTTATTTTGCTTTTCCCGTCTCTGCTGACAACATCAACTGGAACGAATCCCACGACGTAACCCGCACGACAAAAGGCCATTGTTATCGTTGTTGGATAGGAAAACCCATTCGGCAATAAATCGATAAACTGCAGGAACAAATTCCGTTTTACCAGGCGGAATCCCGACGTAAGATCTTTAATCTTCTGCCCAGTTACAACGGATCCAAACCAGTTATAGAACCGGTTTGCGAGACCCCGCGCGCGATTCGCCTGCCCCGCTCTCGAACGCGCGCCAATAACCATGTCTTTCTCGCCGCTTACCATATCACGGATTAAGCTCGAGATATCAGCTGGGCGATGTTGTCCATCGCCATCCATAAAAAGGATGTATGCGCAGCCAGCTTCTCGTGCGCCCTTTTTTACGGCAGCCCCATTGCCCAGGCTTAGGCTATGCGAGATGACCCGAGCTCCGTGCTCTTCGGCAACCTTTCTGGTCTCATCTGTTGACGCATCATCGACAACAATAATCTCGCTTATATCATTGTGTTTTGCAAGCGAAGGCAGTATTTGACGAAGCCCGCACGCCTCGTTCTTTGCCGGAATAACAACAGAAATGTCGATCATTGCTTCGACTCCCTCGTCTGTTTCTTAACCGTTTTAATGAACATGTTTATCTCATTCATAGTAGGCTTCGTGGCTAACTGCCTGCCAGTCAGTTTACCGGTCTTTATCCTTTCTTTTGCGAAGTTGGCATAAACGAGTGCTTTGTGATGCCTGCCCTCGGTGGCAAGGTAACTGGCGATATTCATCAGCTTTTGTGGTCCGGCTCTGGAATTCACGGATCGTTGAAAATATTTTCGCGCCACCTTGTCGTCTCCGGAAAGGAGCTCACCAACTCCATTAAAATAGGTCAATTGCGCATAAGAAAGTTTTTCCGGATTCGACTCCTTTTCAAGCAAAATATTCACAACGTCAAGGAAATAGGGAATACCTACGTTTGGACACTCTTTTCCTGAGGCCTTCTTGAGGAAATTGGTCATTAACTTAATCCATGTTGAGCGGTACTCGCTCACCTTGGCGATCTCGACAATGTTTTCTTTCAGCTCATCGGATACACCCTTGATTTCGCAACGCACTTGCAGATAGGTCAGGTGGAGGAAAAGGTCATCTTGTATATTGTCAGATGAATCCTCGAGAACCTGCAGAGATTGTCGCTTTAATCCGGCGTCATAGTACATTTTTGCAAGTTCAACTTGAGCCCGGCCCGAGTCAGGTGCTTCAATCGCCCAAACTTGTACCATATCCTCGTAGTTGCTCCAGAGCTTCGCATTAGCGCGACAGAAGCTGGCAAGTAAGACCAAGAAGGTTACCGCTACTGCCAAAACAATGCTCGTTCTGTAATATTGGAATGCCCCATGCAAAACTGGAAGAACCAGGAAAGCACTCGCAATGTACATGCGGTGCTCAAACCGTAGCTCGAGTCCGACGACTGTCGACTCAATCAGGTGGCTGGTCAGAAAAAAGAGCAAAGCTAACGTGAGAAGGGGAAAACGGATTTGCCAAGACTTCTTTAAACTAAGAAGCAAAATCGCCGCGATACCTGTTACGGATAAGGCTGTCGTCCAGGGCGAGAAAAAACTACGGCTGATGGGTATTTGGTCGTGGAAAACGCCCGTCGTATGCATGTGGGGCACAAACCAGTGGTAAAGGTAGCTGAATAAAAGGCGACTTTGGGTTAACAACCGCTCGAAAGGTGAAAAGTTCCGGTCATGATAAGCTTGGAACCAGCCATTCGAGGTAGCGAGAAAAACCAGATATGTCAAAATAGCGAGGGTCGGCAAGACCAGAAATAGCCGCTTCCATGTTGCATTCAAGCCGACGTATCCACTTGCTCGGATCACCGTTGCCTCGATGACCCAAATAAATACCGGTAATAACGCCCCATTTTCTTTCGACAACACAGCCAGGATTCCAGGCACTGTGAGTGAAACAGTCATCCAGCCATAGGCGAAAAGCGGGCGAGTGTCGACGTGGGGGCGCGCCTTTAACCAGATATAAAGACCGGTAAGACAGAAGGTCATTGGCAACTGTGCCATTCTCTGGACCGCGTACAGGGTCGTTGAAACCAGGTACGGGTGAAGGAGCCAAACCAGGGTGCTGATGAGGGCGCAGATTAGGACCCGGGACTCTTGCTGGCACCTATCGTTTTGCCCCCCATGTATTCGCAACAGCGACATACTGACGAGAAATACCAGGCAACCGTTTATGAGGTGAATGCAGAGATTTGTATATTTGAAGGACGCGGGATCAGCGGGCCAGGTATTCGTATCAATCAGGAAAGTTAGTAACGACAAAGGACGCCCTGTTGGGCCGGCGAAGCCACTAAAAACAAAATTTTTGAAGCTTTGCCAGTTGTCTACCGATCCGTCGGTACCTAGGGCTCTAAGATTTGCATAATCATCAAAAATGAAGGGACCCGATAGGCCGGGCCAATAGATCCAAGCGGTAAGAAAGAGTCCAGCCAGGAGAAACACTCCCGTGATCCATTGAACTCTCATGCTCGCCATAATCACCCTCGTTCAAGCAGCGCTGCAAAAGCTTGTAGGATCGGTCTCATAAAAAAACCAGGTAAGATCATGCCTTTAAAATAAGGCAGTGGAAGAATGGCTACGTCAATATTTACTCGGGCGTTGCGTTTCAGCCGATCTCTTAGCGGTACAAACAAAAAAGCCCACCCCTAGTGGGCGGGCTTTGATAAGGCCATTGCGGGTGGCCATCAACGACAGCTGGTCGGCAAGTATTTCTTGGCAATGGCGGTGCCACCACCGGGCTTGCACGTCCACTCAACACTGCCGGCATTGGTTATCGCCGAGACGAGAAGCGTCTTGCCATTGATAGTCGCGTTGACATCATAGCCGTACGTAACCGCGATCTGACCCTTGGTCGCGCCCGCATCCACACCCTTAACATAGGAACCCTTGATAGATGCAGCCTTAGCCAAGCCAGCGCTCTGGTTGTTCGCAGGGAAGACGCCTCTCTGATTGTAGAACTCGGCCAAAGCGGTTTTCGCACCTGCGGCCAGGCTCAAACCTTCGGAAGCCTGCGAGCGGATGGTGTAGTCCTGATACGCCGGGATGGCCACGGCGGCCAGGATGCCGATAATCGCCACCACAATCATCAGCTCGATGAGTGTGAAGCCTTGTTGGATCTGTTTCATGATTGCCTCTCCAGTTTTCGGGACTTTTTGGTCCGCCCTTCTTCGGGGCGTGCGCCTATCTTATAATGCAAAGAGCGGGCCAAAAGCAAGCGCGACGCTCATTTTTTAAAATCAGATACTTATAATACCCCCTGTGAGGCAGTTTCTGCCTCTTTGTGTCACCTGGTGACACTGATTGTCAGGTGAAGAGTCTCAAAAATAGAGGTTGAGGGGGTCATGTATCTGCTTCCCTTGAAGTGGCCCCCAAAAACTGGACAGGACCAGCAGTAAACCTCTCGCGTTACGATGGACTCGGAATGCGGAGGCTGACCCATGGCAGGCAAGCGCAAGCGGCATAGCGCACCGTTCAAGGCCCGTGTGGCGCTGGAGGCGCTCAAGGGGATGAAGAACAGTCAAGAACTGGCGCGCGAGTATGAGGTACACCCCACCCAGATCGCGCAATGGAAGGCGCAGTTGCGTGATCACGCCGAACAAGTGTTCGACTCGGGCGCGGCCGCGAAACAGCATGAGCACCAGCAGGCCGAGCTCAGCCGCGCCGATGAGCAGATCGGGCGGCTCAATCTGGAGCTGGACTGGCTGAAAAAAAATCGTTCGGCCCGGACGAGTGAGCTGCGATGCTTGATCGAGCCCGGCCATCCCCGGCTGTCGATTGCCCGGCAATGCGAGCTGCTGGGCCTGCCGCGCAGCAGCTACTACTACCAGCCGGTGCCCGTGGGCGCCGAAGAAGCGGCGCTGATGCGGCGGATCGAGCAGCAGTACCTGCGTACGCCCTGGTACGGCTCGCGCCAGATGACGGCGGCGCTGCGGCGCCAGTACGGCGTGGTCAATCGCAAGCGCGTCCAACGGCTGATGCGCAAGATGGGCCTGCAGGCGGTGACCCCGGGCCCACACACCAGCCGCAAGCAGCCACAGCATCCGGTGTATCCGTACCTGCTGCGCGATTATCCGCCGGCCAGGCCCGACGACGCGTGGTCGACGGATATCACCTTCGTGCCCATGCCCATCGGCTTTTTGTACCGGGTGGCCATCATCGACTGGTACAGCCGCTTTGTGCTGGCCTGGCAACTATCGAACACGCTCGAGACCGCGTTTTGTCTGGACGCGCTGGAACAGGCGCTGGCACGGTTCGGTCTACCGGCGATGTTCAATTCCGATCAGGGCTGCCCGTTCACCAGCGAGGCTTTTACGGGCCGGCTACCGCAGGCCGATATCGCCATCAGCATGGACGGCCGAGGCCGGGCACTGGACAATGTATTTGTCGAGCGTTTGTGGCGCAGCGTGAAGTACGAATCGATTTACCTCAACGAGTTCGCCAACCCGCCGGAACTGGTGCACGGACTTGACGAGTACTTCACCGACTTCAATTATTACCGGCCCAACCAGGGGCTGAGTGCATACGCGCCGGCCGAGGTCTACAGGCTCGCCGAGCCACCGGTTTTTGGCCGGCGGACAGTGGCGATGGTTTACTTGTGAGGCCCGCTCCCTTGTTCAGTGGCTGGGGCCCAGCTCACCCGCGTGTGGCCCCGCCGGTAGCGAAGCCTGGGCGTTACCTGTACAGTAAAGTTGAGCAAGCTGCCCCTCGGCAGTTTGAGGCAAAGCTATTCTATTGAAGGCAACCGGAAGTCTATGGCGGAATCAACTGCATCGGTGCCCCTAAGCGGTCTGTCCCGGCGTCTTGTCCGGGACGGCCACCTGGAAGAGGACCTTGCCAAGGAGGCACTGCTCGAGTGCCGCAAAGAGCAAACGTCACTGGCGACGCATCTGGTCAACCAAGAGCTCGTGGCCCCGGATGTAATTGCCCGCTGCGCAGCCGAAGAATTCGGGGATCCGCTGATTGACCTGGCGGCCTTTGATACGGAGAACCGGCCTCAGGACGTGGTCGATACCAAGTTGATCACCAAGCACCATGTCTTGCCTCTGTTTAAACGTGGTAACCGACTTTTCATTGCCGTCTCCGACCCCACCAATCTTCAGGCACAGGAAGAAGTGCGGTTCAATACCGGCCTGAACGTGGAAACGGTCGTTGCGGAAGAGGACAAGCTCGCGGGGTTGATCAACTCCTTGCTCTCCGAATCGGACAACGAAGGCTTCGGCGGATTGGACGAGGAGCTGGATGACATTGACGTGTCGGCCGACGGCGGAGAGGGCGGCCATGATGAAGAGGTAACAGCCAGCACGGAGAGCGACGACGCCCCTATCGTACGCTTCGTCAACAAACTGTTGCTGGACGCCATCAAGGGCGGCGCCTCCGACCTGCATTTCGAGCCCTTTGAAAAGACGTACAAGGTCCGCTTCCGCGAGGACGGCATCCTGAAAGAAAAAGCCCATCCGCCGGCAAGCAGTGCACCCAAGATCACGGCCCGGCTCAAGATCATGGCTCAGTTGGATATCTCCGAGCGCCGGGTGCCGCAGGACGGCCGGATCAAGCTCAAGGTGTCCAAAAACCGGTCCATTGACTTCCGCGTGAACACCTGTCCGACGATCTGGGGTGAGAAAATCGTGCTCCGGATTCTGGATCCGGAAAGTGCCAAGATGGGCATTGACGCACTCGGTTATGAAGACGACCAGAAGACCCTTTACATGGATGCCCTGAACCGGCCGCAAGGCATGATCCTGGTGACCGGGCCTACGGGGTCAGGCAAAACGGTATCGCTCTATACGGGGGTAAACATCCTGAATACTCCTGAGATCAACATCTCCACCTGCGAGGACCCGGTGGAGATCAACCTGGAGGGCGTCAATCAGGTAGCAGTCAAGCCCAAGCAAGGCCTGGATTTCGCCTCGGCACTGCGCGCCTTCCTTCGTCAGGACCCGGACGTGGTTCTGGTGGGCGAGATCCGTGACCTGGAAACAGCCGAAATCGCGGTCAAGGCCGCCCAGACCGGGCACCTGGTACTGTCCACGCTGCACACCAACTCGGCGCCCGAGACCCTGACGCGACTGCGCAATATGGGCGTGCCGTCGTTTAATATTGCCACCTCCGTAATCTTGATTATTGCTCAGCGCCTAGGGCGCCGGCTTTGTAAAAGCTGCAAGGAGCCGGTGGAAATACCCGAGCAATCGCTCAAGGAAATGGGCTTCACCGACGAAGACATCGCCACAGGTTTCACGGTGTACGGGGCCAAGGGCTGCGAAAACTGTGGCGGCGACGGCTACAAGGGTCGTGTCGGGATTTATGAAGTGGTTAAAATCACGGAGGGGATATCCCGTATTATCATGGAGGAAGGGAATTCCATTGATATTGGTGACCAGTGCCGGAAGGAGGGCTTTGACGATATCCAGCGCTCCGGACTGGTCAAGGTCATGCACGGCGTAACGAGCCTGGAAGAAATCAACCGCGTAACCTGACGTCCGGAAGCGAATTATGGCACAAGCGGCACAACAAGAGGCCACTTTCACCTACCAGGGCACCGATGCC
>CAYPKI010000069.1:0-4211 GCA_964411265.1 uncultured Alcanivorax sp.
CCAGTAGTAACAACTGGCCTGGTCCTGGAGTAGCTGGCGGAAATCCCGGAATTTCGCCTGACCGGAGGATTGAGTCTCCCGCTGATCCTCGGGCAAGTTGTCCGGCTGATCATGCAGCAGCGCAAGGGCCGGTTTATTCTTGGTCGTCGCGTGCACGAACTCCCGATGGACATGACTCAAACCGATGGGCGAGAGCGTGCCGTAGCGCCCACCCAGCAGAATGAGATAGTAGTCACACTCATTGATAATGCGCTGAATAACGGACCAGCGCTTGTTGCCCTCGCCGGGGTGCAGTTCCATGCCGGTGGGAATCAACCCCTGGCCGAGCAAGGCCACCATCAACTCCTGACGGGCCTCGGGGAGATCCGTGAAGGTGGAACTGACAAAAACCTGATACTTTCTTTCATCACTCACAGCAGGTCTCGATCCCCTTGGTTTCATCACGACTCGGCCGATATTGCCGCCACGTCCCAATTAAATCCATTTTGGTCGCCTATCACAAGCGCACACTTCATGGAAAAAATGATAGCCTCATCCACAGGCCTGCGTGGTCGATGGTCGGAAGGCTGCACAACAAGGATACAATGCCATGCGCACCATCGCTTTCTATAATCTCAAGGGCGGCGTAGGCAAAACCGCCGCCGCCGTCAATGTGGCCTGGCACGCCGCGCGCTGGAAACACCGCACCGTACTCTGGGATCTGGACCCACAGGGGGCGGCAGGATTCTATCTGGACGTGGAAGGGGCAAAACACTATCACGCCGCCAATCTGGTGTCCGGCAGACAGGCTACACCACGGCTCAAGGTAGACACGCGCTGGCCTTACCTGGAAGCCATCCCGGCTGACCTCAGCCTTCGCAACCTGGACGCCAAACTGGCACAACAGGGCCAAGCGCGTACGTTGCTGCGTCGGATGGTGACGCCCCTGGGCGAAGACTGCGATCTGTGTATTCTGGACTGTCCGCCCACGCTCTCGCCCGTGGCGGAGGGCATTTTCGGAGCCGCGGATGACCTCTTCGTCCCGGTAGTCCCCACGCATCTATCGATGCGCGCCCTGGAGCAGGTGCGCGACTGGATCCAACAGAAGGGACGTAACGCACCCCGGGTGATCCCCTTTTTCAACATGGTGGACCGCCGTCGCTTGCTGCATGTGGAAATGCTGGTGCGACGTCCGGAAGCCATGCGCGATGGCCTCCCTACTCCACCCATGTCGAGCAGATGGGCCAGTTCCAGGCGCCCGTCGGCCAATTCGCCCCCCAAACGCCCTCGGCACGCGCCTTCCGGGCCCTGTGGTTCGAAATCGCCGAGCGCACCGGACTGCAGCAGTAGCACCGCGGCTCAGGCTTCCACCAGCGGATCGGCCCGCGCGATCAGGGTGTCGATAGCAAGCCCGGTGGGCAGGGTGCCGAACTGACGCTCCCCCGCGGCGTCCAGCCGGGACCGGATAAAGGCTTCCGCCACCTGTTCATTACCGGCGCGCAGAAGAAGCGCCGCCTGCATGACCAGCGCCAGCCGATCTACCAGATAACGCGCCCGGAACTCGATTTCCTGCGGATCCGCAAAGGCTTCCTTGAGATCGGCCAGGGCTTGCTGCAACGTCGGGTGGCCGCCGCCGTGCCGCTCCACTTCGTCGAACCACACATCAAGCACTTCCGGTGTCTTGTTCAGCGCGCGCAGCACGTCCAGTGCCTGGACATTGCCCGAGCCTTCCCAGATGGCGTTGATGGGCGCTTCACGATAGAGCCGGGGCATGATGCAGTTTTCCATGACGCCGTTGCCGCCAATGCACTCCATGGCCTCATGGGTGAACGCCGGTGTGCGCTTGCAGATCCAGTACTTGCCCACAGCCGTACCCAGGCGCAGCAACGCCTGTTCCCGTTCATCGTCCGGGTGGTCCAGTGCCCGGGCCAGGCGCAGGGTCAGCGCCAGCCCTCCTTCCACCTCCAGCTGCATGTCCGCCAGAACATTGCGCATCAGCGGTTGCTCGGCCAGGGTGCCACCGAAAGCCCGGCGATACCGGGCGTGATGCATGGCTTGCGCCAGCGCCTGACGCTGACAGGCAGTGGATCCCAGCATGCAGTCGAAACGAGTCATGGCCACCATCTCGATGATCGCCGGTACGCCCCGGCCCTCGTCGCCCACCAGCCAGCCCTGGGCGCCACGCAATTCCACCTCCGAGGAGGCATTGGCGACATTGCCCATTTTGTCCTTGAGCTGCAGCACTCGGAACGCATTCTTCTGACCGTCCGGACGCCAGCGCGGCACCAGGAAGCAACTCAGCCCGTTCTCCGTCTGCGCGAGCATCAAAAAGGCATCGCACCTGGGCGCGGACAGAAACCACTTGTGCCCTGTCAGCTCATAGACTTCGCCGGTGTCATCCGGGCCCATCGGTTCGGCGGTGGTTGTATTGGCGCGCACGTCACTGCCGCCCTGCTTTTCCGTCATACCCATGCCCAGGGTCAACGCCCGCTTGTCCTCATAGCTGACGTTGCGCGAGTCATAGCCGTAGGCAAGTACTTTCGGCAACCAGTACTCGGCCAGCTTTGAGCTCAGGCGCAGGGACGGCACCACGGCGAAGGTCATGGTCACCGGGCAGCAATGCGCGCCTTCTACCTGGCTGTGCAGGTAATACTTGGCCGCGCGCGCCACATGCGCGCCCGGACCCGGGTCTTTCCAGGGGGCGGCGTGCAGTCCCTCGCGTAACGCCCGGTCCATGAGCTGGTGATAGGCGTCATGGTATTCCACCTCGTCCACGCGATGGCCGAAGCGGTCATAGGGCTTGAAGCGCGGCGGATAACGATTGGCCAGGAAACCCAGTTCAATGACGTCGGGCCGACCGCACTCACGGCCATAGCGCTCCAGATCCTCCCGTGCCCATCCCGCACCCTCACGGCGCACACCCTCCCGCAGCGCATCGTCGCCCGCGAACAGATTGTGTTCCTCCAGGGGCGGGGCCTGGTTGAAGACTTCATGGGTTTCCCCCGGAGTCGGGGTCTCGGTGCCGTTTACATCATCTTTCATGGCTTATCTCCATCCAGCCGGATTCGGTGGTCGCCGGCACATCCATGCCCGCGCCCACGGCGCGTAAACAGAATCGGCAGACCGACTCCACGGCCTCGCGCTCGTCTTCATGCTCCGCCAGGGGACCGGCCAGGGACTCGGCCACCGCGCCCACCAGGGCATTGGCGCTCAGCCTCGCCGACTGAGGCGGAAGCAAGCCGGCCTCCACACCCTCGTCCAGCAGCGTGCAGAAATGCCGCGCATAGTCGCGTCGATAATGCAGGCGTTGCGCCTCCACTTCGGGCGATACCGGTTCGGCAATCAGCGCTCGGGCAAGCCGGGGCGCGCGCAGCGCCCGCCGGGCGAACACGGACAGGCCATGATAAAGCCGGGTGACCGGCGAACCGGGCGCCGCCAGGGCCTGCCCCAGCGCGGCCACTTCGCGCTCGGTGGCGCGCTGGAAAACCTCGGCAGCCAGGCTGTCTCGGTTGCGGAAATAACGATAGACGGTACCCACGCCCAGGCCGGCATCACCGGCCACGCCCTGGATCTGGAGTGAAGCGAAACCGCCGGCGCGCACCCGGGCCTCGGCGGCGCGGAGCAGCTGTTCCCGGGTGGCCGCCTTGCGCCGGCGCACCCGGTGGGTCTCGCGATAGGCCATGAGCCACCTCCGTTGCTAGAAGAAGTGAATCACGATTCACTTCTTCTAGCAACAGAGGGTAGTCCGGTTTCAGTGCAGCAGACCAGCCGGCGGTGCGCTTTCCAGCCCGCTCCAGAGATCCACGCGCTGGTCGTTGAACATGTCCAGTTCCGGAGCCAGCGCCTGGACATAGCGGTCAAAGTAGAGGAACTGCTTGAGCAAAAGCGCAAACTGGCGCGGGAATCGGATACCGTGTTCCTCGCCAATGCGCAGCAGATCCATCATCATGCGGTTCACTTCGCGCTCGTTGCGATCACCTTCCATGAGTACCACCGGATCCACATCCATTAGCTCTTGCTGGAATTTTTCGATGTCGCGCGCCAGCGCGTCCACGTCCACTTCCTCGGACGTCATGCCGATGGTCGCCATGGCGCGAGCTGTGGCGTAGTGGTCGCCGCGGCCGATGGCGTCGAAGAATCCGGCCATGGCGTCCCAGGCGTCGCTGGAGATCCGGCCCACAATGCCAAAATCGATGAAACCGACACGGCCATCTTCGAGCAGCATGAGATTA
>CAYPKI010000069.1:4265-7235 GCA_964411265.1 uncultured Alcanivorax sp.
TGGAAAACCAGGTATTGAGCGCGGTAATGAGGGTCTCGGCCGGATCGTCCGTATAGCGGCGCAACACATCCAGATCCGTCAGCGGCACGCCATGGAAACGCTCCATCGTGAGCACCCTGCCCGTGGTCAACTGACGATAGGGTTGAGGTGCGGCGGCGTGATTATTACCCGTGGCGCGCAGGAACTCGTTGAACCCGTCCAGATGGTCGGCTTCCAGCACGAAGTTGCACTCCTCCAGCATGCCTGCCTGGAGCTCCTCCACCACACCGGAAACCGCCGAGCGTGAGAATCCGGGGGCCAGGGTTTCTACTACCCGTGCGGCGAAATAAATAAAGTTGAAATCGGTATGAACCAGATCCCGGACGCCGGGTTTCTGCACCTTGAGCACCACCTCGTCGCCGTTGCGTAGACGGGCCACATGCACTTGAGCGATCGAGGCCGACGCCAGGGGCTTGGGGTCCACCCACTGGAAGAATTCGCTCAGATCGCCGCGCAGCTCGGTCTCCAGGGTGTCACGGACGTAACGGAAAGGCAGTGGTGGCGTGCGGTCCAGGCAGCGCTGAAATTCCTGCACATAGGCTTCGGGAAACACCGACGGCGAACTGGCGATGAACTGGCCCAGCTTGATATAGGTCGTGCCCAGCTCCTCGCAGGTTTCCCGCAACAGGCGCGGCCATTCCGACCGATCGCCCATCATCCAGCCGGCGCCGCGGCGACCCAGGACGGCCAGAGTCTCGACCATGCGCAGTGTACCGCGCAGCGTGCTGTTGGCCAGAGCGACGCCGGTTCGACGGCTTTCCAGCCAGGCCCGCACATCCTCGTGATCAGAATTTTTTCCCATGCAAATCAACCATTTCAGCGCAAAAGTCGCTATTATGAAGCAGCTTCGCTGCCTTTGTAAGCCCTGTTTCCGGCCTGTACAGACAGGGGCCTTTTGAACCGGCAAACATCTTGTGCGCAGGGAGGGCATTCTGTACGGTTTCCACCTGATAAAAAAGAACAATCTCAGGGGATGGTTGACAATGCATCTTGGCTCTTATTTTCCCGCCCTGCGCGTTTTCAAGCCTTTGGTCCTCACCGGTCTGCTGATCTTTTTGCAGGGGTGCGGACTAATCTACAAGTCCACGGGCGATATTCTGATCAACTATGGTCGTGACGAGATGCTGCCTTACGTCATGACCGACGACGATACCCAAATGGCTTGCGCCCTGGGTGAGGCGATGACGCCGCTGTTGATGTCCTTCGAGGCCGTGGGCTCGGATCCCGACAAACTGGCCGTGTTGCAATTCGTCAGCGCCGGTTCCTGCTCCCAGGCGCGATCCCTGGACGCGGAACTGCGCTATTTGCGCAACATCGAACAGGGCAATGTCACCAAGGCGCAGGATGCACGCATTGTGCAAAAGCGCGAGGCCGCCACGGCCGCCCGCCGGCAATTCGAGGCCTACAACCGCATGATCCGTGAATACGGCGAGATCAAGGAAAAGGAATGCCCCGACCTGGATGACGATTTTGATCAGATGATCTGGCTGGTCGGGCTGATCGCCGGCACCCAGGCACTGCAAAACGACGGCGCCTCGGGTGGTCAGGTGGGCGTCCCCCGCAATATCGCCGCGAAGGTCTCGGACGGCGCCGCCTGCCTCGAAAATGCCAAATGGTGGGGTGTACCCAACGGCATACGTGGCGCTATCTGGAGTCTTCTGCCGCCGCTGGCGCCCGAGAACGCCGAACCCTGGGCGCAGCTCGAAAAGGCGCAAAAAATCGGATTTGATCAAGGTGTTCGGCTCGGGAGCGCCCTTTACGCCATGGCGGCTTACAGCAAGGGCAACAATGAACGGGTGCGTGAGGCTATTCGCAAATTCGCCGACTACGACCAGAGCAAGGTCAGCAACGAGTACCGTCTTCTCGATACCATGGCCCATACCATTATCCTGGGGCTGTCGGACCGGCTCTGGACCGAGGCTACCGGCAAGCGCACGCCCGTGGGTGGGCTGGGCACCTTCTGGGACGATGGTGGCGGCAGCGAGCAGGATAATTCCGATATCGAAGGCCTACTCTAAGGGCTATGCCCCGCATAGCGTGGCCGGGCAACGCTAGCACGACAGCATGTAGCGTTTGCCCGGGCCCGGTAAGGGGGCCGAACAACCGAAAAACCGTCCCCTGGACGGCCGCCCCGCGGTTTTGCAGACGATCAGAATGGAACTGTGGGCCACGATTTTTAACTCAGGAGGCTGTGTAGTATGCGCTTGAAAACCTTTCTGGCTTATGCCTTGTTCTTTTTCCTCTCCAGTGCCGGCATCCAGGCCCAAGCGGTCGTCGAGCGCACCCTGTGCGTCTTTGATATCGTTGGGTCCAGCGGCGACACCTACAACATGATGAAGGACTACCGCGCTGCGGCGATCAACTGGGGCGTCAAATTCAATCTCCAGGTCTACACCAATGAAAAGGTAGCCGCTCAGGATCTCAAGGCGGACAAGTGTGACGCGGCCGCCATCACGGGCATTCGCGCCCGCGCATTCAACAAGTACACGGGCACCCTCGACTCCGTGGGCGCCGTACCCAGTTATGACCACATGGAAACCGTGGTCAAGGTGCTTGCCAGTGGCAGCCCACAGGTGCAGAAAAACCTGAAGGAAGGCCCTTATGAGGTCGCGGGTGTGGGCCCGATGGGCGCGGCTTATCTCTTTGTCAAGGACCGTTCTATCGACACTGTAGGCGAACTCTCGGGCAAATCCATCGCCGTCATGGAATATGACAAGGCCCAGGCGCGCATGGCCTCCAGCGTGGGCATGTCACCCGTGCTCTCGGACGTCACCAACTTTGCCGGACGCTTCAACAACAACGCTGTCGATATCTGTTTCGCCCCGATCGCCGCTTACCAGGCACTGGAACTGTACAAGGGACTGAAGCCCAATGGGGGTATCGTAGAGTATGTGCTGGGCCAACTGAGCCTGCAACTCATTACCCGCCACG
>CAYPKI010000069.1:7245-12270 GCA_964411265.1 uncultured Alcanivorax sp.
CGAGCGCATGCCCGAGGGCTTTGCCCAGAAGTCCCGCCAGTACTTCCGTGATGATCTCTTTGGTCAAGCCATGGAGGTTATCAAGAATGCGCGCGCGAGCGTGGACGAGAAATGGTGGATCGACATTCCGGAAGATGATGCCGAGCGCTATAACCAGATGATGCGCGAATCCCGGCAAAGCATGACTGCGGACGGCATTTACGACGAAGACATGATTGATCTATTGCGCAAGGTGCGCTGCAAGCATGACAGCGCACGGGCCGAGTGCTCCGGGTAACGCAGCGCTGGCGAGGTCCACGGGGCCCTGCCGGGCCCCGTTTTTTTGGTTGCGGCGACGCGGGTCATAACATCGTAAAGCCGCCGCCAAGGTGCTGTGGGCCAAACCCGGCTGGTAACCCGGGACCAGTTTTATTAAAGTTTCACGGCGACACGGCACTCGGCGTCCGGGTCGCAGCGCCGCTGGCGGGACAATGCCTGTCCGACTGACGGCATTTCCGGGGCGCGCAGGGCAAAAACCTCCCTGAACCGGTTTTTACCAATACCAACATCCGCTGTTACGCGGGATAACAAAACGGGTGAACAATGCAGCCAAAGTCTTCTATCACGCTGGCTAATCGGGCGCTGTCCGAGTGGCTTTCTACCCTGCCTACGCTCATCATTTTGATGCTCACCGTCTTGCTGAGCTCCGGCGAGATCATTCATTCCCAGTTGCTCAAGATCGGGGAAAACACCTGGGACGAATATTTTACGCTGCGCGGGGGTGACGCGGTCCAGGAACCGTCCTGTAACCCGGACCCGGACGTCGACAAGCGTATCGAAAAGCAACTGAAAAAGCAGAAACAACAACAGTCCGGAGACAGCGCCCTCGGTGATATCCTCGGTGGTGGGGTGGATCGCGAATCGGTACGCGAATCCGTGCTGGGTTCGCGTGATGTCTGCCGTAATAAATGGGAACGCTACAACACCATCCAGGAGCGGGTGACCCCCGAGGTCAAGGCCTATCGGGCGGTGGAAACCACTGTGGCTGCCGTGGTTACGCAGCTGGGGAATTACAAGCGTTTATTGCTGGCGTTGCTGGTGCTGATTTGTGCAGCCACCGCCACAATTCAGCGCCATCATATTTCGCTCCGACCCATGCGCACCCAGAAAGACCACCTTGTGGGTACGGTGGCCATGCTGCTCGCCAACACGGCCTTGCTGATCTCGGCCATTGTTTATCGCCAGGAAGAACTAAAAAGCATAGCGGAAGGGACGACGGTCAGCCACTTCTACATGCACAAGTTCTGGATCGCGGGCTTTGCGATTCTGACCTGTATCAGCATTTACCAACTCTTTAACCAACCGAAAGAGGCCGAGAAAGGCGGGTCCTGGCCCAAAGCACTGCTGACCATTCCGCTATACAGTTTGATGTGCCTCACCGCGAGCGCGCAGTTCATGTCGGATTTCTATTTCCATGGCATCAGTGTCTACCTGGGCATGATGATGGAGTTGTCCACGCTCTTTTTGAATCTGGCGCTCTACATCTGGATCGGCATGATGCTCAAGCAGACGCGCATGGCGAACCTGGTATTTGACATTTTCCGGCCCTGGAACATGTCGCCGGAGCTGCTCTGTTTCGTGGTGATCGTGGTGGCAGCCATTCCCACCGCTTACACCGGCGCTTCGGGTATTTTTGTGATTGCCGCCGGGGGCGTGATTTACAACGAGCTCCGACGCGCCGGCGCGAACCGGCAGCTAGCGCTGGCCTCGACGGCCATGTCCGGTTCCATGGGCGTAGTGCTGCGTCCCTGTCTGCTGGTAGTGATTATCGCTGCGTTGAACAAGCACGTCACCACGGACGAACTGTTTACGTCGGGCAGCAAGATTTTCGCCTTGTCAGCGGTGCTGTTCTTCTTCTACGCACAGCTCTTCCGCAAGGAGCCGGCGCGCATAGCACCGTTTAACGAGGCGCTGCCACAGAGCTTCCGCAAGCTGGGTCCGCTGCTGCCCTATGCGATCATTATCACCACAGTGGTAGTCTTCTTTGGCGATATCCTGGATCGCGACCTGGATGAGTTTTCGGCACCCATCATGCTGCCGGTCTTCCTGATCTCCATTCTGGTGTTCGAGAAGTTCAGCCATAAATTCGCCGACGTATTCACTATCGGCCTGGCAGCCCTGGCGGTATTCTCCTTTATCGATATATGGCCCGTTCTGTCCGGCGCCGGCGAAGCCGGTCCCGAGATGCAGGAACAAGCCAATGGCTTGCTGATTCGCAATCTTTTGATTCTCGGGCTCGTTGGACTCTATCCCTTCCTGCGCTCGCAGATCATGCACCAGCCAGCGGCGGCGGAAGCGGCGGTGCATCCGGAGGAAATCTCGCCCAAACTCGAGGGCTCGCTACGATTTGCCACCAATGAAACAGTGGGCCATATCGGCGCGCTACTCATGCTTATGGCGCTGTCGGTCAGTCTGGGCGGCATCATTGAGCGCGGCGGCATTATGGAAAATATTCCCGAAGCCTTCGGTAACGTCTGGATCGCCACGGCCTTGCTGGTCACCATCCTGGTATTGATCGGCATGGTGATGGATCCCTACGGCGCGGTTATTCTGGTGAATGCCACCATTGCTCAGATTGCGTTCGATAACGGCATTGCGCCCCTGCATTTCTGGATGATGACGCTGGTGGCCTTTGAGCTGGGCTATCTAACACCACCCGTGGCCCTGAACCACCTGCTCACAAGACAGGTCGTTGGCGACGATGAAACCGAAGCGGCCAAACTGCCCAAGGGGACGCCCTTCTTCCGCCGCTATGAGAAATTCCTGCTGCCCATTCTGACCATGCTGACGGCGCTGCTGATTACGGCCTTCTTGCCGTTGGTATTCGATGGGCTGCACGAGTGGGTCTTCCGCAAGATCGAAGCAGGTTGATGCGGCATCGGGGCCTGCGGGCCCCGGTTTTCTTTCTGCTATCCTCGGAGCGAACATCCGGTAACACACCGACGGGAGACCAGACATGACTTCAGATCAGGAGAAACGCCGGCATCCGCGGATCCCGCGCGAAGAAATCCTGTCGATCAAACTGATCGCGCCGCCCACGGAGTTCGCGCATCAGGGCGAGCCCCTCTATTGCTCCACCGAGGATGTCTCCGCCGAAGGCATGCGTATCCACGTGAATCATGAACTCGAGCTGGGGCAAGAAGTCGATATCTGGATCGTGCTGCTGGACCAGCGTGGCACCTTCCATCTTACGGGCGAAATCACCTGGATCCAGCCCACCTCGGACGAAGCGTCGGCGGGCAACTGGGTGGCCGGCGTAGCACTGTTGGACGACAGCGAACACCTGAACGACTGGCGGGCGCTCTTTCTGGAGGCGTAGGCAGCGCGCGCGTCACTCCGCTGGAAAATGCTCGGCCAGCAACCCCGCTTGTCGGTCCAGCCGTGCGCGTCGCGACTGCAAACCGAAGACATTCACCAGGCGCGTGCCCCAGGTCAGCGCCGTGCCCAGGGTGTCTCCACCCCGGCGCGGAATGACATGAAGATGCACGTGGGGCACATGCTGGTTGGCCTCCGGGCCGTCATTGACCACCAGATTGTGCGCCCTTGCCGGCAGGCCCGCTGTCTTCTGGGCCCGAATCAGACGCCGCGCCAGGTTAAACAGATGCGCAGCTTCCACTTGGCTCAGCTCCTCCAGCCGTGCGACATGACGGCGCAATAACACCAGACCATGACCGGTACGTACGGGAAACAGGTCCAGCATAACCAGGGCCCGATCATCCGCATGGACGATGCTGCCGTGTTCCCGCCCCTCGGCAATGGCGCAAAAGATACAGTCCGTCATGACGTCTGGCCGCCCTTGCGCCGTCGGTACCATTGCTCCAGACCGGCAACCAGAGTCACGGCCAGCACGAGCCACAGTAGCGGCCAACCCGCCCGCGCCATCCGGCCGTCCGGCTGAATCAAGCCGTCAAAGAGGGTAACCAGCCAGGCCGGCGCCCATTGCTGGCCTTCCGGGCTTACGGTCCAGGGCATCAGCAACAGGGCCGCCACCAGGGCCCGCACCGGGTGCTGCAGCCAGTACGGCCAGCGCCGGCTCGTGTACCAGCCCAGCGCCAGAAAACCGATCAGGGCGACAAGATACGCAAGCCAGCCCAGCAAATAGGATTCAGCAGACACCGATCCTCTCCTGTAATGATCCAGAGCAATGTCGTCAGCGACAGCCCGTTAGACCCAGCGCACCACATGGTCTTCATAATCCGCTTCGGCCACTGCCGTTTCCGAAACCACGGACGCCCGCACCGATATCCCCGCGGCGTGCACCGATTCCGGATCCCCGCTGATCAGCGGGTGCCAGTCAAGCAGCCCCTGACCACGGGCCATACGCCGGTAGGCACAAGTCGACGGCAACCAGTCATAGTCACGGGCCATACGCGCAGTCACGCGCACGCAATCCGGCACCCGCTCGAAACGATCCGCATAGGTGGTACAACCGCACTGGTGTTGATCCAGGTACTGACATGCAATATCCGTGGAGTAGAGCCGGCCGTCGTCCACGTCCTCAAGCTTCATGAGGCAACAGCGTCCGCAGCCGTCACAAAGGGCTTCCCACTCTTGATCGCTCAGTTGTTCCAGCGGAAAGCGTTCCCAGAAGCGCTCACGCATAGCGGCTCCCCCTAGCTGCCGTGGCAGGCCTTGCCCGCTCCCGAAAGGCCGATATCATGCCATAAGTTCCAGCAGTGGTTCAGTAATTACCGTCCGCCGCCAGCCGTTCAGTGCATCGGGAATAGAGTCCGGATCCCGCACCAGTGCTTCCAGCCAGCGACGGCGCATCAGCACCTCGGGCTCGAGGTTCAGGGCCCGGGCTCGGGCGGCCACTTCCTCGCGCAACCGCTTGATCAGTGTGCGCTGGGCGTGATCCGGCGGCGCGGCGGGCGCCGGCGGCGGATGGTCGAAATCCGCCGCCCTTATATGCTCTACCAAAGCCTCACCGTCGCGACGGATCACGGCCGGGTGGAGCCCCAGACTGCGCAGCGCGGTGGGCGAACC
>CAYPKI010000069.1:12280-12617 GCA_964411265.1 uncultured Alcanivorax sp.
GCTTTCGGTCCGCCAGCTGCAACAAATCCTCATCGCGAATCACAAAACCGCGGGGCAGGTTACGCGCGCGGGCCTGTTCCTCGCGCCAGGCGGCCAGGGACTGCAGCACGGCGCGCTGGTCCGGCGGCAGCCTGCCCGCGCCCTTGACCCGGCGCCAGAGCTCGGCCGCTACAGGCGCGTGAGTCGCCTCCTGCAGCATGCGTGCGCACTCTTCCTGCCACCAGGCCACGCGATCCTGCTCGCGCAGGCGCTCATACAAGCGCTCAGCCAGGGGCGCGAGATACTCGACGTCCTGAACCGCATATCGCAGCTGCTCGGCGGAAAGCGGCCGCTGGAG
>CAYPKI010000070.1:0-8058 GCA_964411265.1 uncultured Alcanivorax sp.
TATTGTGGGGTCAGTCCACGTCTCCGACGCCCTTCTTTTCTGGAGCGCCGGGCGGTTCTGGGGGCTCGGCGGCGAGGATCCGGTTCTTTCTGCTTGCGACTTTCGACTTCCCCGACGCCTCGGGAAACTTCGCGCCCGGCAAGATCAGGCTCGACGCCGGGCCGGCCGCCCGCCCGAAATACCGTGACAGCAAGCCCCCGCGCGGCTAGAATACGCGGCTGCCCGAAACAGGGTTGGGCAGCTTCGGACTACGGGATGTCCGCCCGGACATCCGGCGAGCGAGATGGCTTGTCCATCTCGCTTTTTTGCGAGTGGTAGCCGGCGGTGCGCCCTGCCCCCGGAACCCGGACTGGAGGTTGCGTTGACGGTATGCGCCATTCTCGCGCTGGAAGACGGCAGTCTCTTTCGGGGCTTGTCGATTGGTGCCCCCGGCGAGACGGTGGGCGAGGTGGTATTCAATACCGCCATGACCGGCTATCAGGAAATTCTGACCGATCCGTCCTATGCCCGCCAGCTGGTGACGCTCACGTATCCTCATATCGGCAATGTGGGCATCAATGAAGAGGATGCCGAGTCCGAGCAGATTCAGTCCGCCGGGCTCATCATCCGGGATCTGCCGCCTCGCGTGAGTAACTGGCGTGCCGAGCGGTCCCTGCCGGAGTATCTCGGCGAGCACAACCTGGTGGGCATTGCCGACATCGATACCCGCCGGCTGACGCGCATTGTGCGCGAGAAGGGTGCCCAGAACGGCTGTATCATGGCTGGCGACGCGCTGGATGAGGAGCGCGCGCTTGCGCAGGCACGGGGCTTTCCCGGGCTCAAGGGCATGGATCTGGCCCGGGAGGTGAGCACACCGCGCTCGTACGAATGGAGTCAGGGCGTGTGGGACCGGCGTACCGGCTATCCGGAGCGCTCCGGTGGTGGTCACCATGTGGTGGCCTGGGATTTCGGCATCAAACGCAATATTCTGCGCGAACTCGCCGAGCGCGGCTGCCGGGTGACGGTAGTGCCGGCCGAGACCCCGGCATCCGAGGCACTCGCCCTGGAGCCGGACGGCATTTTCCTGTCCAATGGTCCGGGCGATCCGGAGCCCTGTGACTATGCCATTCATGCTATTCGCGAACTGCTTGAAACCGACATTCCCCTGTTCGGCATCTGTCTGGGTCATCAGTTGCTGGCCCTTGCCATGGGCGCCCGAAGCGCAAAAATGAAATTCGGCCATCATGGCGCCAACCATCCGGTCAAGGATCTCGACCGGGACGTGGTCATGATCTCCAGCCAGAACCATGGTTTTGCCGCCGATGCCGACACACTGCCGGACAATGTACGTGTCACCCATGTGTCACTGTTCGACGGCTCGCTGCAAGGCCTTCATCTGACGGATAAGCCGGCATTCAGTTTTCAGGGCCACCCGGAGGCCAGTCCGGGCCCGCACGACATGGCGCCGCTTTTTGATCACTTTATTGATTTAATGCGCTCGTGATGCACGAATTCGTTTCCGGCACCATCGCCACGCGACGGTAACCAACTATGCCCAAAAGAACGGACATTCAAAGCATTCTGCTCATCGGCGCCGGGCCCATCGTCATCGGCCAGGCCTGCGAGTTCGACTACTCCGGTGCCCAGGCCTGCAAGGCGCTGCGTGAGGAGGGTTTCCGGGTAATTCTGGTGAACTCCAACCCGGCGACCATCATGACCGACCCGGCCATGGCGGACGCCACCTATGTGGAGCCCATCACCTGGGAAACGGTGGAAAAGATCATCGACCGGGAACGCCCGGACGTGCTTTTGCCCACCATGGGCGGCCAGACGGCGCTCAACTGTGCCCTCGATCTCGATCGCCACGGTGTGCTGGCCCAATATGGCGTGGAAATGATCGGCGCCAACCGCGAGGCCATCGACATGGCCGAGGACCGGGATCAGTTCGACCAGGCCATGAAACGCATCGATCTCGAATGCGCCAACGCCGCTATTGCGCATTCCATGGATGAAGCCTGGCAGGTGCAACAAAAGCTGGGCTTTCCGTGCATTATCCGCCCTTCGTTCACGCTGGGCGGTTCAGGGGGCGGCATTGCCTACAACCGCGAGGAGTTTCAGGAGGTCTGCGAGCGGGGCATGGAGCTTTCACCCATCAACGAGCTGCTCATCGACGAGTCCCTGCTCGGGTGGAAGGAATACGAGATGGAGGTGGTGCGTGACCACAAGGACAACTGCATCATCATCTGCTCCATTGAAAACCTGGACCCCATGGGCGTGCACACCGGGGATTCCATCACAGTCGCGCCAGCGCAGACGCTCACGGACAAGGAATATCAGATGATGCGCGATGCCTCCCTCGCGGTGTTGCGCGAAATCGGCGTGGAAACGGGCGGGTCCAATGTGCAGTTCGCCATCAACCCGGATGACGGGCGCATGGTGGTGATTGAGATGAACCCGCGGGTCAGCCGCTCGTCAGCGCTGGCGTCGAAGGCTACCGGCTTCCCCATTGCCAAGGTCGCCGCCAAGCTGGCGGTGGGCTATACGCTGGATGAGTTGCAGAACGAAATTACCGGCGGGCGCACCCCGGCGTCGTTCGAGCCCACGATCGATTATGTCGTTACCAAGATTCCGCGCTTCACCTTTGAAAAGTTCGTGGGCGCGGATCCAGTGTTGAGCACGCAGATGAAGTCGGTGGGCGAGGTAATGTCCATCGGGCGCAATTTCTCCGAATCCATTCAGAAGGCGTTGCGCGGATTGGAAAACGGCATTCAGGGCTTTGATCCGGTGTATCACCCGGACGAACGCCAGGACATCATTCAGTCGTTGGCCACGCCCGCACCGGATCGTATCCGTGTGCTTGCTGACGCCTTCCGAGCCGGTGTGACCTTGGAGGAAGTGCAGCGTATTACCAAGGTCGATCCCTGGTTTCTGGTTCAAATCGAGGATCTGGTGGCCGAGGAAAACACCGTGACGGCCGGCACTTTCACCGATCTAGGTTACGACACCCTGAACCGGCTGAAGCGCAAGGGCTTCGCCGACGCGCGTCTGGCGCTACTGCTGGGCGTCACCGAGGCGGACATTCGCCGGTTGCGGCATGAGCTGGGGCTGGCGCCGGTGTTCAAGCGAGTGGATACCTGCGCCGGTGAGTTCGCCACTTCTACCGCCTATATGTATTCCTCTTATGACGAGGAATGCGAGGCGGACCCCAGTGATCGCAAGAAGATCATGGTGCTCGGCGGCGGTCCCAATCGCATTGGGCAGGGGATCGAGTTCGATTACTGCTGTGTGCATGCCGCCTTCGCCATGAACGACGATGGCTACGAGACCATCATGGTCAACTGCAACCCGGAGACGGTGTCCACGGACTTTGATACCTCCGACCGACTCTATTTCGAGCCGGTCTGCCTGGAGGATGTGCTCGAGATCGTGCGCACAGAGAAGCCTGTGGGCGTCATTGTCCAGTTCGGGGGGCAGACACCCCTTAAACTCGCACGGGAGTTACAGGCGGCAGGCGTACCCATTATCGGTACTACGCCCGACGCCATCGATGAAGCCGAGGATCGCCAACGCTTCCAACAGATGGTGAACAAGCTCAACATCAAACAGCCGCCCAACCGCACAGCGCGCAGCGAAGAAGAAGGTTATCGGTTGGCCGCGGAAATCGGCTATCCCTTGGTGGTGCGCCCATCCTATGTCCTGGGCGGCCGGGCCATGGAAATCGTCTACAACGAAACCGAGCTGGCTTCGTACATGCGCCATGCGGTATCCGTGTCCAACGAGTCGCCCGTGCTGCTGGACCGGTTTCTGGACGATGCCGTGGAAGTGGACGTGGACGCGGTCAGTGACGGCACGGATGTGGTGATTGGCGGCACCATGCAGCACATTGAACAGGCCGGTGTACATTCGGGGGATTCCGCCTGCTCGTTGCCGCCCTATTCGCTCAACGACGCCGTGCAGAAAGAGATGCGCGCGCAGACGGCGGCCATGGCACGCGAGCTCAAGGTCGTGGGGCTCATGAATGTGCAGTTCGCGGTCAAGGACAACGAAATCTTTGTACTGGAAGTCAATCCGCGTGCTTCGCGCACCGTCCCCTATGTGTCCAAGTCCATCGGCGTGTCCCTGGCCAAGGTAGCCGCGCGCTGTATGGCCGGTACGACCTTGGCCGAGCAGGACTTTACCCGCGAAATCATTCCGCATCATTATTTCGTCAAGGAAGCGGTCTTCCCCTTTGCCAAGTTCAACAAGGTGGATCCGATTCTGGGTCCCGAGATGAAATCGACCGGTGAAGTCATGGGTGTAGGCGCGGGCTTTGCCGAGGCCTTTGGTAAGGCTTCGCTGGCCGCGGGCGAGCGCTTACCCACGGGGGGCACGGCCTTTATCTCCGTTTGCGAAGCGGACAAGCCGGCCGGCGTGGAGGTGGCGCGCAGTCTCATCAATTTCGGTTTTGAGCTGGTGGCTACCGGCGGTACGGCGCGGGCGATTGAACAGGCAGGGCTGACGGTAACGCCGGTGAACAAGGTGCTGGAAGGCCGGCCGCACATCGTGGACAAGATCAAGAACGATGAGATCAATCTTATTGTCAACACGACCGAGGGCAAGCAGGCAATCCGGGATTCGTTCACGATTCGCCGTTCGGCACTGCAACACAAGGTGTTTTACACCACCACCATGGCCGCCGCACATGCGGTCTGTCAGGCCCTGTTCTTCGAAAACGAGGATGATCCGGCGGTGCGCCGTCTTCAGGACCTGCACGCTGAAATGAGGTCAGTATGAAAAAAGAACCCATGACCGTGGAGGGCGCCGACGCCCTGCGCAAGGAACTTGAACGCCTGAAAATGGAAGAGCGCCCCCGGATTACCCAGGCCATTGCCGAGGCGCGCGAACACGGCGATCTCAAGGAGAACGCTGAGTATCACGCGGCACGGGAACAACAGAGTTTTTGCGAGGGGCGCATTCAGGAAATCGAGGGCAAGCTGAACGATGCCCAGGTCATTAACGTACGCGATATCACGCCCACGGGTAAGGTGATCTTCGGTACCACTGTGACCATAACCAATGTCGAAACGGACGAGCAGACCAGCTACCAGATCGTTGGCGATGATGAAGCCGACATCAAGCAGGGCAAGCTCTCGGTCAATTCGCCCATCGCCCGTGGATTGATCAGCAAGGAAGAGGGCGATTCCGTGGAAATCGAAACGCCCAGCGGTCGCGTGGAGTACGAGATCGAAAAGGTCGAGCACCTGTAATAAGGGTGGTGTGGGAGGCGCGTCTCCGCGTCGATTCCACCATGGGTTTCTGGCTGGGATCGAGGCGAGGACGCCTCTCCCACGCGTTTACGAATCCTTGTGACGCACGAGGTTGGACAGGTGACGCTTGCGTTCACGCGCGGCGCGGTAGAGTAGGGCTACGTGACCGGTGCGCTGGACCAGCTCGGCGCCGGACTGGGTGCAAAGTTCGTCGACAAGCGCCGCCCGGTCCTCGCGGCTCTGCGCGTTGACCTTGACCTTGATGAGTTCGTGGTCTTCGAGCCGGGCTTCCAATTCCTCCAGCAAGCCCTCCGAAGCCCCGGCGTCGCCCAGGGTGAGCACAGGCTTGAGCTGGTGGGCGATGGTGCGGAACTGCTTCCGCTCTGGCTGACTCAAAGACATGGCGACTCCCGGTAAAAGTGGCCATGGTAACGTTTTACCGGACAGGGCGCACGGCATGGCGCAAAACAAGCGCGGCAAAAACTGGGTCAAGGAGCACGAACAGGATTACTGGGTTCAGCGGGCGCGCAAGGAGGGCTGGCGGGCGCGGTCGTGCTTCAAGCTGCTGGAAATTGCGGACAAGGACGGGCTGCTGCGCCGCGGACAGCGGGTGCTGGACCTGGGCGCCGCACCCGGCGGCTGGTCCCAAGTGGCGGCCGCGCGTGTGGGCGCCCGCGGGCAGGTGATTGCCAGCGATATTCTGGACATTGTGCCGGTGCCGGGGGTGACCTTCCTGCGTGGCGACTTCCGGGAGGAGGACGTCTACCAGCGATTGCTGGATGAGTTGGAGGGTGGACAGGTGGACCTTGTGTTATCGGATATGTCCCCCAATATTTCTGGACATGCGGCGATTGATCAGCCCCGCGTCATGGGTTTGGCGGAGCTGGCGCTGGATATGGCCCGAACGGTGCTCGCGCCGGAAGGGCAATGCCTGATCAAGGTTTTCCAGGGTGAGGGGTTTGACGAATTCCGCCACGCCATGAAGGCAAGCTTTCGGTCGGTCAAAAGCCGCAAGCCGGAAGCAAGCCGGGCGCGCTCGCCAGAGCTCTACCTGCTGGGGTCGGGGCGTGAAATGGTGTAAAGTTGGGTCAGGTGCCGAGCGGTGAAATCCGCCGTGATGGGGCCTGAAGCGTTGCGCGAAAATCAAGCTCGAAGCGAGCGAGAGGTGTTCCCTTGAACGACATGACCAAGAATATCGTGCTCTGGCTGGTAATCGCCGGAGTTCTCTATGTGGTGGCGCAGAGCATCAGCCCGCAGCCCACCACCAACAACGTCAATTATTCGCAGTTCGTCCAGCAGGTGGAAAGCGGGCGTGTGCAGAGTGTCACGATTGAGGAGTACTCGCTGAAAGGCCAGTACGATGACGGTGGGACTTTCGAAACCGTGCTTCCCGCCGCTGTGCAGGACACCAATCTGATGCCCACGCTGATGCAGAATGACGTCCAAGTGACGAACAAGAAACCGGAGCGTCAGGGCTTTCTGACCCAGTTGTTCCTGTCCATTCTGCCGATTCTGCTCATCCTCGGCATCTTTATCTTCTTTATGCGTCAGATGCAGGGCGGTGGCCGCGGTGGTGGCAACGGGCCCATGTCCTTCGGCAAGTCCAAGGCGCGTCTGACCGGCGAGGATGAAGTGAACATCACCTTCAAGGACGTCGCTGGTGTGGAGGAGGCCAAGGACGAGGTGCAGGAACTGGTGGAGTTCCTGCGGGATCCGGCCAAGTTCCAGCGTCTGGGCGGCAAGATTCCGCGCGGCGCGCTCATGGTGGGCGCGCCCGGCACCGGCAAGACCATGCTGGCCAAGGCTATCGCGGGTGAGGCCCGTGTACCCTTTTTCTCCATTTCCGGGTCCGATTTCGTCGAGATGTTCGTGGGCGTGGGCGCTTCGCGCGTGCGCGACATGTTCGAGCAGGCCAAGAAGCACGCGCCCTGCATCATCTTTATCGACGAGATCGATGCCGTGGGCCGTAGCCGGGGTGCCGGTGTGGGCGGCGGCAACGATGAGCGCGAGCAGACGCTGAACCAGCTGCTGGTGGAAATGGATGGTTTTGATCCCAATGACGGCGTCATTGTCATTGCTGCCACGAACCGTCCGGATGTGCTCGACCCGGCGCTGCTGCGCCCGGGCCGCTTCGATCGGCAGGTGACGGTGCCGCTGCCGGATATTCGAGGCCGCGAGCAGATCATCAATGTCTACATGCGGGATGTCCCGCTAAGCGACGATGTCGACGCCAGTGTAATTGCACGGGCGACGCCCGGCTTCTCGGGCGCTGACCTGGCCAACCTGACCAATGAGGCGTCGCTGTTCGCCGCGCGGGCGAACAAGCGCCTGGTAGGCATGGAAGAATTCGAGAAATCCAAGGACAAGATCCTCATGGGCGCGGAACGGCGATCCATGGTCATGTCTGACAAGGAAAAGCGGAACACGGCTTGGCATGAGTCCGGCCACGCCATCATTGGCCGGCTTATGCCCGAGCATGACCCTGTGTACAAGGTCAGCATCATTCCGCGCGGCGGCGCGCTGGGTGTGACCATGTTCCTCCCGGAAGAGGACAAGTACAGCCATTCCAAGCGCGCTATTGAGTCCGCCATCTGCGGGCTTTTCGGCGGCCGGCTGGCCGAGGAGATGCTGCATGGTTTCGATGGTGTTACCACCGGCGCGTCCAACGACATCGAGCGCGCGACCAAGATGGCACGCAACATGGTGACCAAGTGGGGCCTGTCGGAAAAGATGGGCCCGCTAAGCTACGAGGAAGATCAGGGCGAGCCCTTCCTGGGCAAGCAGATGCAGCAGGGCGGTCATATCTCCGAGCAGACCCAGGAAGAGATCGACA
>CAYPKI010000070.1:8068-12379 GCA_964411265.1 uncultured Alcanivorax sp.
TCAGCAGCAGATTGACCAGGAAGTGCGCGCCATCATCGATGGTTGCTACGAGAAGGCCAAGAGTCTGCTCAATGAAAATCGGGATAAGCTGGAGGCCATGGCCGACGCCCTGGTGCAGTACGAGACCATCGATGCCGAACAGATCAATGACATCATGAGCGGGCACAAGCCGCGCCCGCCCAAGGACTGGCGCGATCAGGATTCGGGCGGCGGTGGTTCGGCGCCGGCGGACACCGGTGAACGTCCGGAGCCGGGCCCGACCGGTGACGACCCCATTGGTGGTCCGGCCAACAGCCACTGATGGTCGCGCCCAGCCTGATCTGCGGCGAACGCCGTCTGGATCTGTCTCAACCCGCAGTAATGGGGGTGCTCAATGTCACCCCCGATTCCTTTTCCGATGGCGGCCGTTTTCAGGCCCCGGAAGCGGCTCTGGCGCAGGCGCGGCAGATGGCCGCCGACGGTGCCGCGATTATCGATATCGGCGGTGAGTCCACGCGTCCGGGCGCCGAGCCCGTCCCCGAACAGCAAGAACTTGACCGTGTCCTGCCCGTGCTGGAGGCATTGGCCGGGGAAGTGGATGCCGTGGTCTCGGTGGATACCTCTTCGCCCGTGGTCATGCGGGAAGCGGCCCGTGCGGGCGCCGGGCTGATCAATGATGTGCGCGCGTTGCGCCGCGAGGGTGCGGTGGAGGCAGCCGCGGAGACCGGGTTGGCAGTCTGCCTGATGCACATGCAGGGCGAGCCGCCCACCATGCAGGACAACCCCCAATACACGGATGTGGTGGCAGAGGTGCGGGCTTTCCTGAGCAAACGCATGGAGGCCTGCCAAAATGCCGGCATCCCGAAGGAAAAACTGGTTTTGGATCCGGGGCTGGGCTTTGGCAAGACGGATGCGCATAACCTTGGCTTGCTCGCGCGGCTGAATGAACTGGCGCCGGGCGATCAGCCCTTGCTGGTGGGATTCTCCCGCAAGGGCACCCTGGGGCGGCTTCTGGACCGTGGCGTGGAGGAACGTTTGCCGGGGAGCCTGGCCGTGGCGGTCCTGGCTGTTGAGCGGGGTGCGCGGATTGTGCGCGCCCATGATGTCGGTGAGACGTGGGACGTACTGCGCGTGACGCAGGCCGTTCGGGAGAAAAAGGGGGGAACATCATGACACGCAAGTATTTTGGTACTGACGGCGTGCGCGGCACTGTCGGCCAATGGCCCATCACGCCGGATTTCGTGCTGCGGCTGGGCTGGGCAGCCGGCCGCGTACTGGGTGAAGAGTTCGAGGGCGCGCGCGTTCTTATCGGCAAGGACACGCGTATTTCGGGCTATATGTTCGAGTCTGCCCTTGAAGCGGGTATTTCCGCCGCGGGTGTAGACGTGCGCCTGCTCGGGCCCATGCCCACCCCGGCGATCGCTTATCTCGCCCACACCTTCCGCGCCCGGGCCGGCATTGTGATTTCCGCGTCGCACAATGCTTACACGGACAATGGTATCAAGTTCTTTGGTCCGGACGGGCGCAAGCTCCCGGATGCTGTGGAGTGCGAGATCGAAGCCATGATTGACCAGAACATGGAGGTTGTGAGTGCTCACCAACTGGGCAAGGTCGGCCGTGTTGTGGATGCGCGCGGCCGCTATATCGAATTCTGCAAATCCACGGTGCCTCAGCTGAATCTTGCGGGCATGCGCATCGTGGTGGACTGCGCCAATGGTGCCGCCTATAACACCACGCCGGATGTGCTCGAGGAGCTGGGCGCGGAAGTGATTACGCTCTGTGCTGATCCGGACGGTTTCAATATTAATCAGGGCTGCGGTAGCACCGCCCCCGAAGCGCTGCAGGAGCAGGTGCGCGCCTTGCGCGCGGACCTGGGCATCGCCCTGGACGGCGATGCGGACCGCGTCATCATGGTGGACGACCGGGGCGAGCTGGTGGACGGTGATCAGCTGCTCTATATCCTGGCCCTGGACCGCCAGGCCAGGGGGGAGTTAAGGGGCGGCGTCGTGGGCGCCCAGATGAGCAATCTGGGCCTGGCGCTGGCGCTGGCGGATCAGGACATCCCCTTTGCCCGTTCGAAGGTGGGCGACCGCTATGTGCTGGAAATGATGGATCAGCACGGCTGGCAACTGGGCGGCGAGTCTTCCGGGCACATTGTCTGCCTGGATCGAACCTGCACCGGTGACGGCACCATCTCCGCCCTCCAGGTGCTGGCGGCGCTGGAGCGCCAGCAGTGCTCCCTGCGCGAGGCCGCAGGTGGCATGCGCAAGATGCCTCAGTCCATGATCAATGTGCGTGGCGCGAACCGCGCGGGACTGGATTCGGACGAGCAGTTGCACCGGGCCATTGAAGACGTGGAGCAACGCCTGGCCGGCCGCGGCCGGGTGCTGCTGCGGCCCTCGGGTACCGAAGCCGTAGTCCGGGTCATGGTGGAGGGTGAAGATGCCGCTGTGGTGGACAACCTGTGCGGGCAACTGGCGCAGGAGGTGGAACGCGCGATTGCCTGAGCTTGCCATGGCGCAGGTCCCTGATTAAGCTGTCTTGTTTTCAGGGCCGGGGGCCGCATTCATGTCGCGCACACCATTGATCGCTGGCAACTGGAAAATGAACGGGCATCGGACCATGGCCGCCGACTGGGTGGCCGCCGTGGCGCCGGCTGTTCCGCCGTCCGTGGAGGCGCTGGCTTGTCCGCCCTTTCCCTATCTGGACGTTCTGCGTTCGGGGCTGGACGGCTCGCGTCTGAGGCTGGGTGGGCAGGATCTGGCCCCGGAGCCGGAGGGGGCTTACACCGGCGGTGTTTCCTCCGAGATGCTGATGGATCTGGGCTGCACCCATGTGATTGTGGGCCATTCCGAGCGGCGCCAGAGCGGTGAGGATGATCAGCAGGTGGCGCGCAAGTGCAGCCGTGCCCGGGATGCGGCTTTGATGCCTATTCTTTGCGTGGGCGAGACCCTGGCCGAGCGCGAGGCGGGGGCAACCTTTTCCGTGGTGGACCGGCAACTGCGCTCAGTGCTCGACGGGGCAAGCCAGGACCTGCTGGACGGCATTGTTCTGGCTTATGAGCCGGTCTGGGCCATCGGCACCGGTCACAGCGCGACGCCGGAACAGGCCCAGGACGTCCATGCTGCCCTGCGTAAATTGGTGGCGAATTATGACGCCGGGCTGGCGGAATCACTGCGTATCCTTTACGGCGGCAGCGTAAAGGCGGATAATGCCACGTCTCTGATGGCGCAGCCCGATATTGATGGTGGTTTAATCGGCGGTGCGTCGCTGGACCCGGACAGTTTTCTCGCCATTTGTCAGGCGGCGGCTTCGTAACGGTTTTATGAGCGTTATTCTTCACGTGGTTCATGTTCTGGCAGCGCTGAGCCTGGTCGCGCTGATTCTCATGCAGCAGGGGCAGGGCGCCAGCGCCGGCGCTTCCTTCGGCGCGGGTGCGTCCCAGACCGTCTTTGGCGGCCAGGGAAGCGGCAACTTCCTGACGCGTATGACTGCCATACTGGCGACGATCTTTTTCGTGACGAGTCTGGCTCTTGCTTGGCAGGCGCGCCAGGGCACGCAGGGGCAGGACGATGTGCTGCCCGCCGTGGAAACCCAACCGGCGCAGGAAAAAAGCGCCGATGGTAGTAGTGAATCCGGGTCGGGGCCGTCAGACGTGCCGGCCGCGCCCGAATCCGGCCAGTCCTCGCAGCGCGTGCCGGATTCCAGTGATGTACCCGCGCCCTCCGGTCAATCCGCTCCGGCAAAAAAACCGGCGGGCAGCAAGGAGTAAACGCCGAAGTGGTGGAAATGGTAGACACGCTATCTTGAGGGGGTAGTGGGCTTAATGCCCGTGCCGGTTCAAGTCCGGCCTTCGGCACCATCTTGATCCCTTTTGCGCGCATGTGGTTCATAATCAAATGTGGGCGGGGTGATGACAAAATACCGTTTTTCAGGCTTTAAACACAGGGATTTACGTTGACAGCGCCAGCAGGTGGCATTATATTGTGCGCCTTGCTTCAGGCGCCCTCATCAGTTTTGCGGGAGTCTTGGAGTTGAAGCCAAGCTTCGGTTCTTGAGCCCGACCCTTAAGGGAAAACAGGGCCGAGAAAATTGGTTTCGAGGTTTAGTTGCGGGGTGGAGCCGTCTGGTAGCTTGTCAGGCTCGCCAACGCCGCAAGAGCCGAAGGGAGTGAAGCCGACCTTCGGTGTTTTGAGCCCGACCCTTGAGGGAGGACCGGGTTCATGGAATGGGTTTCGAGGTTTAGTTGCGGGGTGGAGCCGTCTGGTAGCTCGTCGGGCTCGCCAACGCCGCAAGAGCCGAAGGGAGTGAAGCCGACCTTCGGTGTTTTGA
>CAYPKI010000071.1:0-7308 GCA_964411265.1 uncultured Alcanivorax sp.
AGGTCACGCAGATTTGCGACTTTCGCCTCTCGCTCAGCACGGCGGAACGGCATATCAACCTTCACAAACTGCTCAAGCTTTGATTCCATTTTGAGCATGAATGGCACAATCTCTTGCTTCGTAACTTCCACTTTCTCAATCTGACTCTGGACGTCGTCAATCTGATTCTCCTGGGCGTCAACCTCTTTCTGAAGCTGCTCGTTGTACTTTTTTACGCCCTCCAACTCTCTTAGGGCACTTCGGTATTTCTGGACGAGTTCCTCGGCCTCTTTATCAAGCTTGTCGATTCGATCCTGAACAGCCTGACCTTTCTTGTTCAATTCGGACTGGGCCTCAATCCCCGGTTCCAGGGAATCCTCGGCGGCGGAGGCAAGGCTCCATCCGCAGAGGATTCCCCCTAAGCAAACGACCATGCTTCGAGATGTGTAAGGCACCCTCATTTTCAACGTTTTCCTCAAGGTAGTTGAAGTTTCGGACTTGGACCGCGCTGACCCAGCGGCTAGCGTCGTTAATGTAGCCCGTCCTTGTTTCAGTTTTGTTTTCGATTTTTTAAGTGTTTTTACAGCCCGGATTTAATAGTGAGGTGCAACACGCTTTGGGACAGCCAATGCGTGCTATCCGCTTTTCCGTCCCTCATAGTTCTGGGGCGTCCCGTACGATGGCGTCATCCCGATACCAGGCTCGCTCCCGGGAGCAGGGTCGACTCGCGCCGGCTAAGCCGGCGCTGCCCGGGCCCATGCGGGGCCTGGCCCTCCGGCGACGATGGCTGCCGCGTTGGGCTCCGGCCGACCGGCGCCGGCAGTCCGGAAGCCAGATGCCGAGCGTCTGGCCCCGGGCACACCGCGTGAAATGTTCCGGGTGCTCAAGCCGGGCGGCCGTCTGGTAATCGCGGACTTCTTTCTGGACCGCCCCGAATCGGAACTCGACGAAAGTCGGCGTGATTACCATGAACGGGTGAAAGAGGGATTTGTAATCGCGGGCTTTATCGATCGTGATGCCATGCGCACCGAAGCGGAACAGGCCGGCTTCTGCGTCGCCGGAGACGTGGACCTGACCCGCTCCGTGCGGCGCACCGCCTACCATATCCAGTGGCGCGCCCTGCTCACCCTGCCCTTCGCCTGGCCATTGTGCGCACTGCGGCTGGCGCCACCGGAGCTGATTCCCCACCTGCGCTGCTGCGCGGTGCAACCGGGCGCGTTGCGGAATCTGGGGACCTATCGGTTGATGACGCTGGATAAGGCGGAGTGAGGGGAGGGGCCACACCGAAGATCCCGGCGTGAGCATGACCCTGTTAGCGCCGTTGCGGGCGCAAGCCGGGGCGCGCCCCGGCTTGCTGCCCGACGGGCAGCCCTGGATGGATCAGAGACTCCCCTTATTTCTTCTTTTTCTTCTTCGGGGTAATGTACTTCATCAAACCCATGAACCACATCAGCTGGGAGGCGTCGCCGTGGATCTTGATATGCCCCTTCTGCATGCCTTCCATGAAGATCATCTGGTTGCTGCCGGAAGCGAGGATGGTGCGGTAGGCATAGTCCGAGCTTTCAAAGCTCAGGGTTACCTCGGGGTTATTGTGCAAACCGCGGGCACTGTGCACCCGCCCGTGATCAAAATGAAACCAGCGCGCCGGCGAGCCCGTATGGGTGCACCACTGCATGACCAGATTCTTCTTGTTGATCTCGCTACGGAAGTCCGGATTCCGCCAGGCCAGCCAGCGCAGGCGCCAGGCCAGGATGAGCAACAACAGCCGGAATTTCATGATCGTCTCCTTTAAACGCGGCGCTCAGGCCATCAGCGGCGGTACTTCCTTGTTCAGTTGCAGCTTTTCCTTGACGTGATCGCCGGTGAGCGCGTATCCACGCAGCGTGCCTTCGGCATCACGGAAAAGCGCCCGGACACTGAGTCCGTCCGCCTCGCATTCCCATTCGCCGTCCACATTTTCCGGCGGCGGGAGCACCACCGTGGGACAGGCGGGCGTTTTGATCGTGACCGGCATGACGCCGTACTGCACCGGGGTTTCCTCACTCGCCAGGGTTTTCGCCAGTGAGCGTGCGGCGGCCATCAGCGGCAGCACATAGGGCAGAACATGACCCTCGACTTCGGCGCAGTCGCCCAGCGCAAAAATGTCCGGGTCACTGGTGCGCAGGTGCCGGTCCACCATGATGCCGCGATTGACCTTGAGTCCGGCCTGCTCGGCCAGTTCCTTGCGCGGGCGCAGGCCCACGGCCGAAAGGACCAGATCCGCCTCGACGGTGGAACCGTCTGACAGGCTGGCGGCCAACTTGCCGCCGTCGCCATGGTTCACTTCCTTGACCATGGGACCGAAATGCAGGGTTACGCCCAGTTCACGCAGGCCCTCGGCTACCGCCTGGGAGGCCGGTTCGGGCAGCAGTTGCGGCAGGCAGCGGCCCATGGGTTCCACCTGCTCCACGGTGTAGCCGCCGTTGGTGAGATCATTGGCGAACTCACAGCCGATCAGACCGCCGCCCATGATGAGGACTCTGTCCTTGCCTTCGAGCTGTTCGCGGAAACGGCCGTAGTCCATGAGATCATTGACCGAATACACTTCGTCCGTGGCGTCGCCTTCGAGGGGCGGCCGGAAGACATCCGCGCCCCAGGCCAGGATCAACTTGCTCCAGGCCTGACGCTCGCCGTTGTCCAGCTCCAGCACCCGGGCGTCACGATCAATGGCGGTCACATGCGTAAAGGTGCGAACTTTGATGTCGTACTGTTCCGCCACCTGCTCGGGCGTGAGCATCGCCAGCTCATCCGCGCTCTTGCCCTTGGTGAAACCGTTGGAAAGCATGGGCTTGGAATAATTGCGCCCGTCGTCGGCGGTGAGCATGACCACCGGGGTCTGGGTATCGAGCTTGCGCAGCTCCTTGACCACATTGAAACCGGACAGGCCGGAGCCGACAATTACCACTGGATCCATGATCTACCTCGGGTTTTCAGGCCGGGGCAGGGAGGGCTCCGGCGCGGAGTGGGTTTCAGATTTCCACCATTTCGAAGTCTTCCTTGCCCACGCCGCAGTCGGGGCAGACCCAGTCCTCCGGGATATCTTCCCACTTGGTGCCGGGCTCGATGCCTTCCTCCGGCAGACCCTCGGCTTCGTCATAAATGAAGCCACAAACCACACATTCCCACTTCTTCATTGCGCACCTCGGATCCGGGAAATTTGGCGCTCTGGACCGGGCAAGGGTCCGTCAGGGGCAGCATAAACTAGCCATCCAGCCCCGAAAAATCAATGACAGGGGCCTACAGATTTGTTGAACCGCAGGCATGTTGCAAAGGTGGCGACGCTGCCACATAGTGCCGGCTCGCCGTTCACCGGAGCCCGAATCCGTGCTAAGTCCGCGAGCCATCAGTCCCGTGATCGCGGGCGCCTTTCCCTGGCGCGACGCGGCCCGGGTGCGCGTCCCGCCAGCGGTAGCGGACTGGGTGCACGACCCGGCCTCCCTCACGCATCGCCTGCGCACACGGGGCACTTTCCGGGTTAGTCCGCTGGGGCAGTCCGTGCGCGCACCCCGCCCGGACGAGAGGCGACTGCTGGACCAGGAGTCGCGCCAATGGGCCCTGATCCGCGAGGTTCTGCTGCACCTGGATGGCGTTGCCGTGGTGCATGCGCGTAGCGTGCTGCCGCTGTCCAGCCTGACCGGCGCCAACCGCCGTCTGGCGCACATGGCGCGGCGCTCGCTGGGTGCGGAGCTATTCCAGGCGCCAGCGGCGCAGCGCCGTGCCGTTTGGCTGGCCCGGGTGTCGGCTGCGGCCCTGCCCGTCGAGACCGGCGCCCGGCAGCCGGTCTGGGGCCGTCAATCGCTTTTCCTCAAACGTGGTGCGCCCCTGCTGGTGGCGGAGTTTTTCCTGCCCGCGCTCTGGGACCAGATCGGCTGAGACTGGCCGCCAGCTAACCCTTGACGCGCGGCACCGATGCGCCAGACTTACGCCCCTGAACCCCCGAGCCTGCGAGGCCGCCATGTTCGAAGCCGTGCGTGACCGCTATGCCGCCCTCTGGCCCTGGATTCGCCTGATGCGCGTGGACCGGCCCGTGGGCACGATGTTGCTGATGTGGCCCACGCTCTGGGCCGTCTGGATCGCCGGCGCGGGCACGCCCTCGTTGAAAGTCTTGATCGTGTTCGTGCTGGGCGTCATCGTCATGCGCGCCGCCGGCTGTGTCATCAACGACTACGCCGACCGGGATTTCGACGGCCATGTAAGCCGCACCACGGACCGTCCGCTGGCCTCGGGCGCGCTGCGGGGACGCGACGCGCTCATACTGTTCGCGGGCCTGCTGGCCGTGGCCCTGGTGCTGGTGCTCACGCTCAACTGGTTCACTGTCTATCTCGCCTTCGGCGGAGCCTTTCTCGCCATACTCTATCCTTTTACCAAACGCTTTACCTGGCTGCCGCAGCTGTTTCTGGGTGCGGCCTTCTCCTGGGCCATTCCCATGGCTTTTGCCGCGGAAACCCAGGCGGTGCCGGCGCACGCCTGGCTGCTCTATATCGCCAATCTGCTCTGGACCATGGCTTATGACACCGAGTATGCCCTCTGCGACCGGGAGGACGATCTGCAGATTGGCATCAAGAGCACGGCCATCCTTTTTGGCGAGGCGGACCGGCTGATGATTGGCGTACTCCAGGCCATGGCCCTGCTGCCGCTGTTGCTGCTGGGCCGGCAATTGGAGTTCGGACTCTTCTGGCACCTGGGTCTGGCCGGGGCGATGGCCTGCTTTGTCTGGCAACACTGGCTCATCCGCGACCGTGAGTCAGGGCCGTCGTTCCGGGCCTTTCTCAACAACCAGTGGGCGGGCGCGAGCATCTTTGCCGGCCTCTGGCTCCAGTATCTGGTGGGTTGAGGGACGCGCAACCGGCTTCGCCCTGTCATAATGCTGTCATGGAAGTTCCGTTGAATGGCGCCCCATGACAATAGTGATGGCAAAGACAGGGGAAACCTGATGGCCCAACACAGCATACTGGTGGTGGACGATGAGCCGGCCATCCGGGAAATGGTCGGGGTGGCGCTGGAAACGGCCGATTTTGCGGTACTGGAGGCGGACACCGGCCAACGTGCTCATGAATTGATCGTCGACGAGCGCCCGGATCTGCTTCTGCTGGACTGGATGCTGCCCGCAATCAGTGGCATCCAACTGGCGCGCCGACTCAAGCGCGACGAGGCCACCTCGGAACTGCCCATTATCATGCTCACGGCCCGCAGCGAGGAAGACAACCGTGTCCAGGGGCTGGAAGCCGGTGCCGACGACTATGTGGTCAAGCCCTTTTCCACCCGTGAGCTGATCTCGCGCATCAAGGCCGTGTTGCGCCGCACTTCGGCCCAGGCTGCCGAGAAGACGCTGGAAGTGGACGGCCTGCGGCTGGATCCGGTGGGGCATCGCATTACGGCCGAGGATGAGGCGGTGGACATGGGGCCCACGGAATACCACCTGCTGGCTTTCTTCATGAGTCATCCCGAGCGGGCTTACTCGCGCGAGCAGTTGCTGGATCAGGTCTGGGGTGCCAATGTTTATGTCGAGGACCGCACCATCGACGTTCATATCCGGCGGCTGCGCAAGGCGCTCGCGCCCTGGGGCTACGACCGGTTCATCCAGACCGTGCGCGGTACCGGCTACCGTTTTTCCACCAAAACCGGCAAGGTTCACTCGGCCTGACACGGGAAATCTGTTGTAGACTGGGACAGGGCATAACGGCGGAGACCTCTCGGCATGAACTCAGGCCTGGCCCGTGAAATCAACCGCCTGCTGGCGCTTACCGGCGTGGCCGCGCTGGTAGCGCTGTTTCTGCACTCACTCTGGCCGCTGGCGGCGGCGCTGCTGGTCTATGCCGGCTGGCATCTGCATCATCTTTGGCAGCTGTTCCGCTGGGTCGCGCGCGGCGCCGAGGAACCTCCGGACAACAGCGGGCTCTGGGGCGAACTCACGCAGCGCCTGGAACAGCTCTTCAAACGCGAGGAAGATGCTCGAACCAATCTCGAAAACACCATTGAACGGGCGCGGGAGTCCGTCAACGCGCTCGCGGAAGGCGTTATCCTCACCGACGCCACGGGCCGTCTGGAGTACTGGAACGAGGCGGCCGCCCAACATCTGCATTTCCGCGGCGACGCGGATCTGGGGCAGCCGCTGACCAATCTTATCCGCGATCCCCGCTTTCATCGCTATTTCAACCAGGGTGATTTCAGCGAGCCCCTGGAGCTAACGGCGCCGGCCGATGACAACCTCATCCTGCAGTTCCGGATCACCGAGTTCGGACCCGGAGATCGGCTGCTGCTGCTGCGCGACATCTCGCGGATGCGCCATCTGGAGGAAATGCGCAAGGATTTCGTGGCCAATGTGAGCCATGAACTCAAGACCCCATTGACGGTGCTGCGCGGCTGGCTGGAAACCCTGGGCGATACGGTGCCGGACGAGCAAACCCGCCTGCACCGGGCCCTGAACCAGATGAATCAGCAATCCGGACGGATGCAGGCGCTGGTGCAGGATCTGTTGCTGCTTTCGCGACTGGAATCCACGGATCCCCAGGAACAAAAGGCGGCCGTGCCGCTGCAGGCTACGCTGGAGCGGCTGTGCGAGGACGCACGCGGGCTGGATCCGTCCAAGAACCAGACCATCGAACTGGACGTGCCAGAGGACGCTCGACTGGTGGGCCATACCGGCGAGCTGGAAAGCGCCTTCGGCAACCTGCTGACCAATGCGGTGAAATACAGTGGCGCCGATGGCCATATCCGGGTGCGGTACTGGCAGGACGGCGACGGCGCGTATCTGGCCGTGGAAGATGACGGCATGGGCATCGACCCGGCCCATATCCCCAGGCTTACCGAGCGCTTTTACCGGCCGGACAATGCCCGGGCCGCGTCCGTGGGCGGCACGGGCCTGGGCCTGGCGATCGTCAAGCATGTATTGCTGCGCCACAACGCCCGGCTGGAAATCCGCAGCGAACCCGGCAAGGGCTCCACCTTTATCTGCCACTTTCCGCCCGAAAGCCTGGTCAGCGGGCCCACGGCCGTGGCGAGCGGCACTCAGGGCCGTCCGCTTCAATAATGCGGAGGCGCGCCGTCCTCGGGCGGCGTTAACGTCTCCACGGTTTCGTTCAACGCGCGATAGCGCTCACTGACCAGTTCCAGCATCCGTTCCAGTTCACTGATCCGCTTTTCCTGCTGCGCCACCGTCTGATTCAGTTGCTCGAGCAGATCGTCCTGCCACGCCAGCCGGCTCTCCAGCTCCACGATTCGGTCTTCGTTCATACCCTGCCTCCGTCGCAGCCGCGCGTTCCGGATGCCGGCGTATCCCGTGGCAACGCC
>CAYPKI010000071.1:7318-12593 GCA_964411265.1 uncultured Alcanivorax sp.
CACCGTCCAGTCCGTGGTCGGCGGCCGAATCGCCCACAGCAACGCCGCCACCCCGAGCAAATCCGGCTTGCCAGTATAAACAATGACCCTCGACCGGCGCTGGCGGACTGCTTTTGCGTGCGAGGAGAAGGGCCGCTATATTGCGCGCGGTCCAACAACGGGGGACTCCATGGAAGCGCTGATCGCTTCATTCTCACTGGTGGCTCTGGGCGAAATCGGCGACAAGACGCAGCTGCTCGCCTTTGCGCTAGCCAACCGCTACAAGAGCCACGGGCGCATTCTCGCCGGCATTGTACTGGCCACGCTGATCAATCACGGGCTCAGCGCCTGGCTGGGTGTGTGGGCCGGACGCAGCCTGCCCGAGGATCTGCTGCAATGGGTACTGGGGCTGGGGTTTATCGCGCTCGGGGTCTGGATGCTCATTCCTGATGACGACAGCGCGGAAGGCATGAGCCGTTTCCAGGGCCCCTTTACCGCCAGTCTGGTGTTGTTCTTCCTCGCCGAAATCGGCGACAAGACGCAGGTGGCCACGGTGGCGCTGGGCGCGCGCTTCGAGGACGCCTTCCTGCGGGTCCTGCTGGGCACCACGGCGGGCATGGTGGCGGCCAATCTGCCCGCCATCTGGCTGGGCAACCGCATTCAGCATCCGCGTCTGGAAATCTGGGCGCACCGCGTGAGCGCGGCGCTGTTTATCGGCTTCGGGATCCGGGCGCTGCTGTGAGGATGGCTTTCAGTCCTCGGCCTCGGCGCAGGCCAGACAACGCGTAATGGTGGGGTCCACGCTCAGGCGGCGTTCATCGATGAGCTCGCCGCAGACAAAGCACTCGCCAAAGGTGCCCGTCTCGATGCGCCGCAGCGCGCCCTGAATGCGGGTGAGGGTTTCCTGGCGGCGCTGCTCCGAGGCCTGAGCCATCTGCTGGGCCTGGAGGGCATCGATGCGCGATAGCCGGCCCACGCTTTGCTGATCCAGCTGCACGGTTTCGCCGGCGTCTTGCGAGGTTTCCTCGATTTCTTCCAGGGCGTCTTTCAGCTCCAGCAGCTGTTGGCGGTACTGCGCGGTATCCAGCTCGGACATCGTCGTCATCCATTATTCGCGGTTCGAAACTCTTGAGCATTCTGCACGGCGGGGAAGTCATAGCCAAACCAGCCGGGTTTGTGTGAGCGCTTCGACGATGAAGGGTATCGACACCCGGAACCCCTGTGGCCACGCGGGGATCCCGGGCGCTTGCCGCTGACCTCACGATCATGACCGGGTAGCCAGCCAGACCAATCCTGCAAACCGGGCGCCAGGAGACGAGGAGGTCTCGCTGCAGGCGCATTGCCGACGCTTGTAACGCCTGCCGGGCAGAGTCGGTAACAGCACAGCTCTGGAACTGCTGGTCACACGCTTAAGCCCGGAAGCGGGGCAAACCCGGGATTCGGAGATAACCCATCCCGACGTCACCCTCTGGCAACTTCATACCCGCATCAGCACAGCCCGCGCAGCGAACGCCCCGGGCCGCCCTGGTTGCCGGCTATCAGCCCGGCTCATCCGGGTGATCCGCCGGGTGACGGACACCGTGGAGCACCGGCACCTCGCCCAGTTCAAAAGGATTCACACCTTCCAGACAGCCCACATTGAAGCCGTATTCGTGCGGCTTGGAACGACGCTGGTGGTGTGTATAAATACCGCACCGCGAACAGAAATAGTGTTTCGCGGTATGGGTACCGAACTGGTAGAGACTGAGTTGATCTTCTCCCGCAAGGATCCGCAATCCGTCCAGCGGCACCGAGGCGACAATGGCACCGCGCCGACGGCACAGGGAACAGTCGCAACGTCGCGGGTCCACCAGGCCGTCGGGCAGATCCAGTTCCAGTCGAACGGCGCCGCAATGGCAGCTGGCGGGATGAACGGCTTGAATTTCCATGACGGCGCTCCTGCGGGATTGTCGACGCTGAAAAACAAAAACGCCGCCCGGGTTACCCCGGGCGGCGCTGATTCAGCCCCTGTGTGTCCGTTGTCGGACAGCGGGCCCTTTTACTGCTTCAGGCGAGCGTGGATGAAGCCCCAACGGAGCAGCCCGGCCTGACCCGCGTCGACCCAGGCGGCCAGCCCCTCAAGCATGCTGTCGACATAATCCTTGCCGATCTGCGTGCCCGTCAATTCGTCGTAACGCGAGAGCAACTCCTCGCGCACCCGACCATAGTGACGGGGCAACTGATCCGATTTGTCGTCAAACTCGATGTTTTCGAAACCGAGTTTCGTCAGCTCTTCCTGATAAAAACCGGGCGAACCCAGGGTATCCAGCGACAAGCGCTTCAAAACCGGCTGCAGCTTCTCCGCGTCCTGCCGGATATTGTCATCCTGCATGGGGTCGGTGAACAGCAACTCGCCGCCGGGCTTGAGAACGCGCTGAATTTCCTTGAGCACCGCCAGACGATTACCGCTGTGCAGGAAGGAATCCTGCGACCAGACAATATCGAAGCTGTTGTCGTCATAGGGCACATTCTCGAAGTCGCCGTCCACGACGGTGACCTTGTCCGCCATGCCGAACTCTTCGTTTTGCTGGCGCGCGCGGCGATTCTGGACCTCGCTGAGGTTTAGCGACACCACATGGCAGCCGTATTGCTGCGCCACATACCGCGGCGAACCGCCATAGGCTCCACCCAGATCAATGACCTCGGATGTGGGCCCGGCGGTTTCCAGCCGGTCCGCCAGCTCCGCCACGGTGCGACGGCTGGCCTCCCGGATGGGCTCGTCCTCGTCCTTGTAGAGCCCGATGTGGATATCTTCACCGCCCCAGACGTTGAAGTAGAAGTTGTCCGCGTCCTCGCTGTTGTAGTACGAGCGCGCGGTTTCCACGACGTCCGAATACTCACTCATCGACATAATCCTCTTCGTCCGTGTACGCCTTTTGAGCGACATGGATGAAGAAATCCGGATCATAATGCTGGTAGGACTCCTGGAAGTCGCCGTAGGTATCGACCTTCTGGAAACCCACCTCGTGCATCAAGCGACGGGTGTAGTCCTTGCGCAGCGGGAACATGTTCAGGTGGAACACCTCACCGTCGGCAAAGGTATAGCGGAAACGCGCCAGCCCCTCGTCGAGGTGTTCCGGCTCAGCCTTCACATCGTCGCCACAGTAGTAGTACTGATGACTCGGACCTTCACCCTCGTTGTCCAGAAGCGCGTCATAGTTGCGCTGATCGACAATCAGGATGCCGTCATGCTTGAGCACGGAGTAGAACTCGGCCAGCACACGCCGACGCTGGCGCTCGGAGAAAAGATGCGTAAAGGAGTTGCCCAGGCAGATGATGGCGTCATAACGGCCCACGATATCGCGGTCGAGCCAGCGCCAGTCGCTGTGGACCGTGCGCATGATGATGTTGCGCTGACGAGCGTTTTCAAACGCCTTGACCAGCATGTGCGGAGCCCCGTCGACACTCACTACCTCGAAGCCGGCTTCGCGCAGCCGTACCGAGTGAAACCCGGTGCCGGTAGCGGCATCGAGCACATGGGTAGCACCGCGCTCGCGCAGCACATCAATAAAGAAGTGCCCCTCGCTCTCGGCGCGCTGATCCCAGTCGATCAGGTTGTCCCACCGCTCGGCGAAGCCCTTGACGTATTCGTCCTGGTAGTGGTCGCTCTCGCGTACCTTGAGCGGATCCGAACCGAACTCTTGTTGTTCGGTCTCTGTCTGACTAATCTTCGATTCGCTACTCACAAATCGTTCCTCTTTCAACTCAAAGGAGTAAAGCCTGGCCCCGTTAGCCCTTGATCGTCACAAAGTCCTCACACCGACGGGGCGGGCTGGAGTTGCACACCCTACTGCCAGCCCGCCGAGGTTTCAACCCGAAGCCCGGGATCAGCACGGGTTCGACAAGCTACAGCCCCCGCAATAAGGCCCTCTGAGCGGCTCTACCATTTGTCGCAACCGCAGGCGGAACAGGCCCATTCCGGGATGCCCGGATGGTCGCCGATGCCATAAATGTTTGTGAGCGCTCACACTTAAAGGCTTATTTCGGGCTAGAGGCAAAACGGGTCAGGATTCGATCCAGTTCATTGGCAAAGCTCTGCCGATCGGCCTGGTTCATGGCGGCAGGGCCACCGGTCTCGACACCACTGCTGCGCAACGTGTCCATGAAATCGCGCATATTCAAGCGGGCGCGGATATTATCGGGCGTATGGCGCTCGCCGCGCGGGCTGAGCGCCAGTGCGCCCTTTTCGATGACTTCGGCAGCAAGCGGGATATCGCCGGTGATGACCAGGTCTCCCTCGGCCGCGCGGCGCACGATCTCGTGATCGGCGACATCGAAGCCGGACGGCACCTGCAGCGCCTGAATCAGCGGCGAGCGCGGCACGCGTACGGGCTGATTCGCGACCAGGGTGGTTTCCACGCCTGTGCGCTGGGCGGCCTTGAACAGTATCTCCTTGATGACAACCGGACAGGCGTCCGCGTCCACCCAGATTTTCATGGCCCTGCTCGCGCTGCTATGGATTCGCCATTTACGGTACCACGACCCAGCCACAACCGCCGGGCTCGGCTCCCCGGACCTGAAGAGCACGAACCGCCGCACCCACGCGGCAGGCCGCGGGATAGCGCGTGAAAGCGTGAACGCCGGCGGATCGGCCGCCCGCGCGCAAGGCTGGACGAGTCTTGATCCGCCGGCCCCGAGGTGCCAGACTTCAACCATACAATATATGGATATCCGCATATACGTATGCCGGAGCGCTTCTTCAAGGCGCTATCAGAAAGTACGCGTCTGCACGGCCTTTTACTCCTGCGAGCCGAAGGGCAGCTGTGCGTCTGTGAGCTGGTGCATGCGTTGGCGCTGAGCCAGCCGCAGATTTCCCGGCATCTGCGCCCGTTGCGCGACATGGGCGTCGCCGCGGACGCGCGTCGGGGTCAGTGGGTGTACTGCCAGCTGCACCCGGAACCTCCCGACTGGGCCCTGGAGGTAGTGGATTCGGCAGCGCGAGCGGACAGCCTGACCCCCCTGCGCCAGCGGCTGGCGGCCATGCCCGACCGTCCGCTGGCGTATGGCGACTGACACCGCGCGGCGCCCCCGAGGCTGGGCGCCACGCCCATCCACGCAACACGAACAGACAGGAATTGGATCATGAGCAACACTGAAGACAGCCAGGGCGCTCCCGACCCTAGCGAGGGCATGGGCCTGTTCGAGCGCTATCTGTCGGTTTGGGTGGCCATCGCCATTGTGATGGGTATTGCCCTGGGTCAGTTCGCGCCTGTAGTGCCGGACACACTCTCACGCTTCGAATATGCCCAGGTCTCCA
>CAYPKI010000072.1:0-3268 GCA_964411265.1 uncultured Alcanivorax sp.
GGGTCAAACCACAAGGGCTCAAGATCCGCGATACGCCCGTTCCGTAAACCACAAAGGAGCAAACCATGGCCTCTCGCCAGGAATACATTGATCGCCTGCGCAACCAGTTGCAGGAATGGGATTATGAGCTGGACCGGCTGGAGCACCGGGCACGCGATCTGGCCGACCAGGCCGGCGAGCGTGCCCGCGAACAGCTCGAACACGCCCGGAGTTATCGCCAGGAAGTGGAAAGCAGACTGGAAAATCTGGAGACCAGTGCCAGCAGCGCTTTCGACGACCTGCGCGACGGGCTGGAAATCGCCTGGGACGGCCTCAAGACCGGCTTCTATGCTGCCCGGGCGGAATTCGAGCACAACGATGACGATAAGGACTAGCAGGCTGTTCAAAAACCCTTTGGGTGCTCAGGCTTCCAGGCTGGTTCGCAATCGAGGCGCCATTATGAAGTCAGGTTTCTACCCGTCGAAAAAAGGCAAAGAAGAGAGCGGGCCAGGCCGAAAGCCCCTCAGGGCGCGGCCTGAAGCGCCCTTCTGCTGCGCTTTGTCGCTCGGAAAGGGAACCACCCTGTCCGTCGCCACAAAGTACACCAGCTGCACGCTTCCGGCCATGCTAAGTATGCAAGGGGTTTTTCAATAGCCTGCTAGCGCACGAGGCCCCGGTCCTCGGGGCCTCTCGTCGCACGGGCACGAGCGTGTCAGACTAGCGTTTCTCAAGCCTTAAAACGGAAGCTCAAAGCGTTATGGCACGCGTCGCCTTTTATGTCTCCGATGGCACCGGCATCACCGCTGAAACCCTGGGCCATTCCATGCTCAGCCAGTTCTCCAGCCTGGAGTTCGAGCAAGTCACGCTCCCCTATATCCAGTCTGACGAGCAGACGCAGGACGCGGTGCACCAAATCAATCGAACCGCCGTCGATCGCGACGAAAAGCCGATTGTCTTCTCCACCCTGGTGAATGAGAGCCACCGCACCATCCTCAGCCAATGCAATGGCCTGGTTCTGGACATGTTCGCCGCCTTCCTGGGCCCGCTGGAGGACGAACTCGGGGTGGATTCCAGCCACAAGGTGGGCGAAAGTCACGCCATCCACGACGCCGAAGCCTACCGCATCCGGATCGGCGCCGTGCATTTCGCGCTGGATAATGACGACGGTGCCCGAACGGGGCGTTACGACCAGGCGGATATCTTGCTCACCGGCGTTTCCCGCAGCGGCAAGACGCCCACTTCCCTCTATCTGGCGCTGCAGTTCGGCCTCCACTCCGCCAATTATCCCCTCACCGAGGAAGATTTCGACGATGAGGAGCTGCCACAGATTCTGCGCGAGCATCGGCACAAGCTTTTCGGACTCACCATTGATCCCGACCGACTCGCCGCTACCCGCGCCGAACGCAAGGCCAACAGCCGCTACGCCTCGCGCCGGCAGTGCGACATGGAAATCCGGGCGCTGGAGGCCGTCTACAACCGCTACCGCATTCCCTACCTCAATGTTACCGAGCTCTCGATTGAGGAAATCTCGACACGGATTCTGGCAAAAACCGGATTGCAGCGGCGCTTGCAGGGCTAATGGAAACCGGTCTCGCAGCCCTGGGCCGGGTTGTTTTGCGCTCGCCCGCCCGCGCCTGAATGCTTGACCCGGTCCCTGGTGGCGGCTCCGAAGCCACGGAACCGCGCTGGAGCAGACCGATAAAGGTCAGTCCAGGCATCAAAAGGGAGTTTTTAGATATAGCGTTATTGAAATAACCGGAATAATAGAAATAAATTAGCGGAATTCCAGCTCGGCCGCCATGGTGAGAATTCAACGCGATTTATCCCCAAGGAGTTATTGCCATGTCCGAGATTGCAAACAAAGTTGTCATCATTACCGGGGCCAGCAGCGGCCTGGGCGAAGCTACCGCCCGGATGCTGGCCGACAAGGGTGCCCGGCTGATGCTGGCGGCGCGACGCGAGGACCGTCTCAAAACCCTCACCGAGTCTATTACTGCTAGTGGCGGCGAAGCCCATTATCAGGTTACCGATGTGACCGATAAGCAAGCCGTACAGGCGCTGGCCGACCAGACGCGTACAGTCTTTGGCCGTATCGATGTACTCATCGCCAATGCGGGTCTGATGCAGCTTGCCCCGCTCGACAAGCTGAAGATCGATGAGTGGGACGATATGATCGACATCAATATTAAGGGTGTCCTCTACAGTCTTGGGGCGGTTCTGCCTGCCATGCGCAAACAAGAGTCCGGTCATATCATCAACCTGTCCTCGGTTGCCGGTCATACGGTCTTCCCCGGCGCCGCCGCTTATTGCGCCACCAAATACGCCGTCAAGGCGATTTCCGAAGGCATACGGCAGGAAGGAAACGGGGAGATCCGCGCCACCAATATCTCGCCCGGAGCGGTCGAAACCGAGCTCACGGAGCATATTACGGACCCGGACGCACGGGAGGGGGCGGACGAGCTCTACTCGGTCGCCATCGGCTCCGACGCCATTGCCCGGGCGGTTACCTATGCCATTGAGCAGCCCGGTGATGTAGATGTGAATGAAATCATCATCCGCCCAACCCGCCAGGAACTGTAAAGCCCCCGGCGCCGGAGCCCGAAGCTCCGGCAGCTGGCGCAAGAGTTACCCTGGGTCGTCGCTGGCGCGAGGGCCCATCGCCTGTAGCGCCGCGGGTGGCCCCTTGTCCCGGCGACGCTGCCACACACTCGAATGCAAGGAGCCCCTCAATGCTCAAGGCACAATTCAAGGAACATGGCCCCGTGCCGCAAAACGTGATCGAAGCGGTCACCATGGATGCACCGGAGCTCGGCGAAGACGAGGTCCGGGTTGCCGTCCTGGCCGCCCCCATTAATCCGTCCGACGTCCTGACCATTACCGGTGACTACGGGTCCCTGCCGCCCCTGCCCGCCATTGGCGGCACTGAAGGTGTGGGCCGTGTAGCCGAGTTGGGCCCGAACGCTGCCGGCGTGGAGACGGGTCAACTGGTGCTGTTGCCCATCGGCTCCGGTACCTGGTCCACCCATATCGTCGCGGCCGCACGGGATCTTGTGCCCTTGCCCGAGGACGCCGACCCGAAACAGCTCAGCATGATGACCATCAACCCGCCAACGGCGCTGTTGCTGCTGGAAGCCTTCGTCGAGCTCAACAAAGGCGACTGGGTTATACAGAACGCGGCCAACTCCGGTGTTGGCGGTTATCTTGTCCAGATGGCTGCACAGCGAGGCCTGCGCACCGTGAACGTGGTGCGCCGCGAATCCGCGGTCGCTGAAGTGGAGAGACAGGGCGG
>CAYPKI010000072.1:3278-4750 GCA_964411265.1 uncultured Alcanivorax sp.
GGTGACGTGACCCTGGGTGACGGGCCAGACCTGGTCGGGCGCGTAGAGAAAGCCACGGGCGGCGCAGCCATCAACCTCGGCATTGATGCCGTGGGTGGCGCCGCCACGGACCACCTGGCCAGCTGCCTGACCGACGGCGCGCCAGTGGTGAATTACGGCATGATGAGTGGCGAGCCCTGCCAGATAACGCCGGCGAACCTGGTGTTCCGGGATATCGGACTCAAGGGTTTCTGGCTGGCCCGCTGGTTTAGCGACGCCAGCAGGGAAGATCAGACGCGGATCTACAGTCAGGTCACGCAGCAAATTGCCAACGGTCAGTTGAACGCCGCTGTCGCTGCGGAATACAGCGTCAGCCGGATCAAGGAAGCCGTGGCTGCCGCGGCTTCCGGCGAGCGCGACGGCAAGATATTGGTGGTGCCCGGGGACGACGCCGCCTAGCAGGCTCTCTCCCGGGTGACGGTGGTCTTGAGCCGGCCAACGAAACCCGCACATGAAAAACCCGCACCGTCAGGCCCCATCGGCACACTGGTGCCAGGCGCCCGGGGGCGTTGTCGGGTTAGGCCGGCCCTCCGCCGGGCTCGGGCACGGGGCCATGGGTGGCGTCCATCAACTCCCGAGCCACAGCGCCGATCTGCTCCCGCAACCATTGATGGGCCGGATCCTGCCGGTAGCGAACATGCCAGGCAAGATGCACCGGGAATGTGCCCAGGTCGGCCGGTGGTGCCACCACCCGGAGTCGCGGATCGCTGGCGAAACGCCGGCAGATCAGTTCAGGCAGCGTGGTGCAGTAGTCGGTAGTCGCGATCAATTCGGGTATGGACAGAAAGTGCGTGACCGACACGGCCACATCCCGTTCCAGACCCTGACGATCCAGGGCCTGGAAGAGCCCTTTCTTCAGGCGCCCCGGCGGTAACATGTTGACGTGCTTGAGGTTCTCGAAGACTTCCCGGGTGAGCTGCTCACCCTGGAAGGGGTGTTCGGCGCGCAAAAGGCAGGTGAGGCCGTCCTCCATGACGGTGTGCAATACCAGGTTATCGGGTGGGTCGACGACCCGGCCCAGGACCAGAGCCGTATCACCGGAAGATACGCCGGTTTCAGCCAGGTCCGCGCCGTAAGGGATGACGCGGATTTGAAGGCCTGGTGCGCGATCCTGTAAGCGTTCAACCAGGCGCGGTAATAGCGCGTATTCCACATAGTCGTTGGCGGCGATCACGAAATGCCGGTCCGTCGTCGCCGGATCAAACGCTTGCTGGTCCAATACCAAATGGTCGATTTCCGCCAGGGCATCCCTTATGGCCGGGCCTATGGCAAGGGCTCTCTCGGTGGGCCGCATGCCGTAGCGCTCTCGTATGAACAACGGATCCTGGAACAATTCCCGGCATCGCGACAGGGTGTTGCTTACTGCCGGTTGGGTCGTGTTCAGGCGCTGGGCCGCGCGGGTGACGCTGCGCTCCTCAAGCAAGGCCACGAGC
>CAYPKI010000072.1:4760-6113 GCA_964411265.1 uncultured Alcanivorax sp.
GAGCGTCCGTAACAGGTTCAGGTCATAACGCATGGTTATCTTTTAACTAAATATATTAAAACTGTAGAAATAAATTACAGGAATGATAAGCAACAACAAAGCCCGGGCCTGGTCACAAGAACAGCCGCAAAGCGCCGGGACGCTTCCATTATCAGGAGTCTGTGGATCAGATTCTGACCGGCGTCGGACGCGGCAGCCCAGGGTTCACCTTTCCCTATCCGGCCTTTGTTTCAGCCTGGACGCCCTGCTACTCCTTCACCGAAGAAGAAGCTGACCATCGGCAACTGCCTCCGATTCTGTACACGCCCGGGCACGAGCTTTTCGTAACGCTGGACCCCGACCAGCTCGGCGCCATGAGCGTCCGCCTCGACGAAGCCTTCACGGCCGGTGGAGTATGGTCTTGTAAACTTAATGAAGAAGGGGAAGAACCATGTCAGACGAGCCGTCCTCAGCCACCTGGAAGGCAGTGCTGGAAGCGACCGTGGAGTCCGCCTATGATTCCGTCGTGGTAACCGATACCAATTTCCGGATTATCCACGTCAATCCGGCGTTCACTGACCTGACCGGCTATCGCGCTGACGAAGCAATCGGGGCAACGCCCGGGATCCTGCAAGGGGAAGACACGGACCCGAGTGTGATCGAGCGGTTACAAAATGCCATCGCTAACGACGAGGCATTCGAGGGCAGCACCGTCAATTACCGCAAGGACGGTTCACCCTTTCAGATTCAGTGGAAAGTCGTCCCGGTAGCGCCCGATGGTGGCTCGGCGACGCATTACGTGACCGTGCAGCGCGACGTTTCCGATTAGGAGGCTGTTGACTTTGTTACCGCCAGGCCAGTGCGGGCGCCCTCGCCTCTTGCTGGTTACAGCGCCGGTGCGTCACCTGGCCATACGCCATGGCAACAGGCGTGAGGCCAGGTATCCCTGTCGTCATTTGCGGTCCAGTACGAAAATGCGCGGGTAAATGCCGCCCACCTCGAGGCGGCGTTCCCTGCGGACGGCAAAACCGGCTCTGTCGTACAGGGCGCTTATAAAAGCGCTTCGACGATAGACGAGGACAACCGCACGGCCGCCCGGAGCGATTACGGCGTGTAGTTGCCCGAGTACCTGCCCAAAAAAACGGCGAAAATCCATGCCGCTGCCGTGCTGAACGCCAAAGGGCGGATTGGTGACCACCAGATCGACCTGCTGACCGGGCGAGGCCTGTACAAGCTGGCGCGCATCGGCCTGAAAAAAACCGACGCCATCACCGACCTCATGCGCCCTGGCGTTGTTCCGGGCATCAGCCACCGTATCGCCAGCCCAGTCACTGCCCCACAACCACGCGGTTGGCCACAGGGCCCGAGCCTCCC
>CAYPKI010000072.1:6123-12360 GCA_964411265.1 uncultured Alcanivorax sp.
CAGGACGTTTGTCGGGGGAGTTTCAAGATCGGCGAAGCGTAGCAGCCCATAGGCCACATTGGGCTTGAGAGCAGCTCGGGGCCGAGACAGGTGTTCCAGACGATGGCTCAGGGACACGCGGGTGCGCATAACCCCGAGGAGACAGCGGTTATGCTGCACATCAACGCGAATTTCCACATCGAAGTTTTCCAGATTCACGGCCGTGCCGTAACCTTCCTGCAAGGCTCCCCCGGCCGCCTGCTGCACGTCGACGCTCCGGAAGTTGTGGTCACCGTGGCGACGGGCCGTCACGCGAAAGGTCTGCGCGGTGGCGAGCTCCGACACCACCAGCGTTGCCAGCGTCGCTCGAATCACGGCCAGCTGAGTATCTTTCGACTCGGGCAACGAAAAAACGTACAGCGGCGCCAGAACATGGTGAACGGAGCGCATGGCTCGGGCGAGATCGAGGCTCTGCTGCGGCGTCCCAGCGCTCTCGAAAAGCACATAACCACCCGAGCCGAAAGGCGCCTTATCAATATGCTTCAGGGTCTGTCCGTCCTGCTCTGCCCGCTCACGCAATTCGGCCGCAACCACCGGCTCCAGCCCCATGTTCGTGGTCAATAGCAAGGGCGTGTGCGAGGTCCAGCGCAGCTGTTGTACCGGCGCGGGCTGGCGAGCCGGCAGGCGGGAATCGGACAAAAAAGGCTCGCAGTTTTGGTCTGAATGACCGTGCATGGTGCCATGGGCGGCGAACTGCGAACCCTAGGCGAGTTCAAGCGGTGTCACAACCCTGAGTCTCTTCCAACGACAGATGAGCCTGAACGAGGAGCGTCATTCCGCGGTGCGATGAACCCGAGAGGGGCGAGCAGGCTGTTGAAACCCCCTTAGCAGGCTGTTGAAAAACCCCTTGCGTACTCAGCGTGGTCTGAAGCGTGCAGCTGGTGTGCCTGGTCGCGACGGACAGGGTGGTTCCCTTTCCGAGCGGCCAGGTGCAGCAGCTGGGCGCTTCACGCCACGCCCAGAGGGGCTTTCAGGCTGGCCCGCACTCGTCGTTGCCCTTTTTCGACGTGTGGACACACGCCTTCAAAAGGGCGCCTCGATTGCGAACCAGCCTGAAAGCCTGAGTGCGCAAGGGATTTTTCAACAGCCTGCTAGCCTGAAGCGTGCAGCTATTGCACTTTGTCGCAATGGACCGGGTGATTGCCTTTCCGAGCGTTCAAGTGCAGTCGATGGGGCGCTTCAAGTCCTTCCCTACGACAAACTCAAATCGCTGCCAGACGCCGCCCCATACCTTAACCCCGGCATAAACTTCGAACAGCTGGATGGAATCGCTTATGCCATAAGCGCCCAGGACGCCGCCCAACGCCTCAGCCAGGCCAGGGCCGAACGCTTTCGTGGCATCAACAAGACCCCAACCCCGACCGCCTGACAGCGTTCACTGGTCGCCCTCGTTCAGGCTCATATCCGGAATGGAAAGGACTTAACTGGGGACAAACCCGATTATCGATGCCCCGCGCGAGCAACTCGTTGAAATCGCCCCGGATCACCCGCGTAAATTGGGTCATGGCGGCGTCAACGTAATCCGGATAACGGCTGTTGAACACCATCGCACTCGGTGTGCCGAACCCGCAGGTAATAGCAAAAGGGCTCGCTCATGGTCAGATTTTCGCATTTGTGCATTTGGCCCTGCCCTGGCGCATGCGCCTGTGTCAGGACGACGGCATTGTCTGTGGTGCCTGCCGGGTCCTGTGCTGCCGGCGCCACTCGCGCGGCGAGACACCCTCCTGCTCCTTGAACGCATGCCGGAAACAGGCCGTGTCCCGGTAACCCAGGCGGTCCGCGATCGCCTGGATATGGGCATCGGTATCACGCAGGTAGTGAAGCGCCAGCTCATGCCGGACGGTCTTGAAGAGTTCGCGAAAACGGATGCCCTCCTCCTGCAGGCGTCGGCGCAGCGTGCGCTCGGACAGCGACAGCTCACGGGCGACCGTGCTGATGGACGGGTTCTCGGCCACGTTCAGCGCCAGCATCTCGCGCACACGGTCCCTGAGACCGGTGTGGCTCTGTACCTCGGCCAGTTCGTTTTCGCACTGCGCCAGTAGTAGACGCAGGTTGACCGGATCGGCAGTGACGACCTTTGCGTCCAGATCCCGGCGCCGGAAGGTGATGGAATGGTACTCGGCATTGAAGGTGATGGGTGCCTCGATCCAGTTTCGGATCTGGTCCGCGTAGGAGGGTTCGCGCTGCACGAGGGACGCCGCCTTGGGCACGATGGCCTGACCGGCCAGGCTGGTGGAACGCACCACCATGTTGACCAGCAAGGCCTCGCCCAGGGCGCTGCTGAATTCGGGATAACGTGCCGAGGTGTGGATCCGTAGCACCGTCTCGTCGCCCTGGTCTTTCAGCTCCGCGCGCACCCCGGCCAGGGCGATGGGCGCGAAACGCGCGAATACTTCCAGCGCCTGGTAGAGGTTGTCGCAGGCCATGAAGGCGAGGCCCAGATTGCCATGAGCCGTTACAGGAACCGCAGCGCCCAACTCCAGGAAGAATCCGGCCAGGCGCGGATGGCGGTAGAGGCGGCGAAATACATGCGCCAGCACATCCTGGGGCACGCGCTGGCCCAGGCCCAGCTGGCCCACATCGTCGATACCGGCGGCCCGGAATATACTGCTGCCGTCCTCGCCACGCCGACGCAGACACTCGGCCGCGTAGGCGAGATAGACACCGTAGCCCGTAGCCTGCTCCATAAGGTTTCTCCCCACGGCAGTTTGGCCGGAAATGTCCTATTCTGGCTGCGCTGGACCCTACAGGCAACTCCCGAGCACTCATACTCTGTGGACTATGGCGGCAGAACACGTCGCAAAACGACAATGACGAGGGGAGAGCCATGCTCCGATATCTGCGATTTTATCTGAATCCGGCCGCAAACCTGCTGATTTCCACCGGTTTGCTGTTTGGCGGTGTCTGGTTGTGGGTTCCGGGCGTGACCTATGTTGCCGGCGTTGCCGTGGTTGACCAGCTTTACCCCCATGATGTCGAAGAGCCACCCTATCGTTTCCCGCGATTGCTGGACCTGGCGCTCTACCTTTCGCTGCCCCTGGTCATCTTCATGTTTGTCTGTCTGATGTGGGCCGTGGGCAGTGGCGCCACCGACCTGTTCGGCATTGGCGCCTTTGTTGAACAAACGACCGGCATTGATGTCATCTCCGCTCGCAACAGCACGGCCTGGTTCCACTATCCGCTGATGCTGATCTCGCTGGCCCTGCCGGCCACGGGTGTTTCGGGTCTGGCCGGCCATGAGCTGGTTCACCGCACAGCCCGGCCCCTGGATCTCTGGCTCGGTCGCGTCGCCATGGCTACCTGGTGGGGCATTGCTTTCCCCATCGAGCATGTCTATGGCCATCATGCCTATGTCGGCACCAAAACGGATCCGGCCACGGCCGCGCGCGGCGACTCGCTCTACCAGCACCTGCCCAAGTCACTCAAGCGCACCGTGGTGAACGCGTGGGAGCTCGAGCGGGCACGCCTGCAAAAGCTGGGCAAGTCCTTCTTTTCGCCCTCGAATGTGCTGTTGCGCACGTCGGTGGTCTCGGCCGCGTTTACCGTGGCCGCCTGGATGATGGGCGGCGTGGCGGGTCTGCTGGCCTACTTCTTTATCTGTGTGGCCGCCAAGGTGGTCCTGGAGGCGCTTAACTATGTCGAGCATTACGGCCTGATGCGTCAGCCGGATCAGCCGGTACAGCCGCGCCACTCCTGGAACTGCAACCACACCGTCAGCGGCATATTTACCTATAACCTGACCCGGCACAGCCATCACCATTCTGACGCCCAGATCCATTACCAGAACCTCAAGGCCATGCCTGAGGAGCCCGAGATGCCCGGCGGCCTGCAGACGGCCTATCTGTCCGTCTTCATTCCTTCGTTGTGGCGCAAGAAGATCGCTCCCAAGCTGCTGGAATGGGACCGTGCCTATGCGTCCAAGCAGGAATGGCCGCTGATCGCCGAAGCGAATGCCAAGAGCGGCTGGCCGGAACTCATGGACAGCGTGGCCAACGAAGAAATGGGGTATAACGACGACCAGTCCAGCGCAGCCTGAACGGAGAACGCGGAATGTTTGACTGGCTTAAAGCCAAGCCCCAAGAGGTCACGCTGGTGGATGACGAGGGCAGCCCGCAGCAGACCCTCACCCTGGAGCCCAAGGAAACCGTGCTTGACGGCGCCCTGCGCCACGGCATCGACTTTCCCTATAGCTGCAAGGTGGGAGGCTGCGCCACCTGCAAATGCCAGCTGGTTAGCGGCAAGGTGAAGGAACTCACCGACAAAAGCTACCTGCTGAGCGCGGAAGACCTCCAGGCTAACTACATCCTGGGCTGTCAGAGCATTCCGCGGTCCGAGGTAGTGGTGCGGATGCCCGAGGCCCGCGGCTTGACGATGCCGGGCAGCCTGGGCCGGGTGGACTGGCTCACCCACGACATCGCCGAGGTGTATCTGGAGCTGGAGCGGCCGGTTACCTACAAACCCGGGCAGTACGCATCAGTGGCCCCCACGGATAACAGTCTGCCTCCACGCTGCTACTCTTTCGCCCACGCGGGTGACGAGGGCGGCGACACCACGGTCTCGTTCTTCGTGCGCCGGATTCCCGGCGGCAACTTGAGCCACTGGCTCACCGACGAAACCAACCTGGGCAAGCCCGTGACCCTGTCCTCGGTCAGTGGCGAGTGCTATCTGCGCGAGGCTGAGATGCCCATGGTGTGCATGGCCGGCGGCTCGGGCCTGTCGCCTATCCTGCCACTGCATCTGCTGTTCGGTGCCCGCACCCAGGCGGATCTCTACTACCGGGACCAACTCGACGCCCTGGCACAGCGGTGGCGTGCCGAGTTCACCTTTACCCCGGTACTGTCCCACGAGCCGGAGGACAGTGACTGGACGGGCGAGCGCGGCTGGCTCGCCGATGCCATCACGGCTGACAACGCCGGTGGCCGGCAAGTCTACCTGTGCGGCCCGCCGCCCATGATCGATACCTCCCTGGAGAAACTCGAGGCCCTGGGTGTAAGTTCGGATCAGATCTACTTCGACCGCTTCAGCGACCAGAGTGGCACCGAAAGCGGCGAATCCCGGGTGGCCTGAGCGGGCCGCCCTTTCAGCGGCTCAGACCTGTGCCACCACAGAGGTCAAAGAAGACACAGAGAATACTCGGATACCGGCCTGACCGGGCTCCAGGACGACAGCCAGTTCTTTCCCCTTCAACCGGGCTGGTGGTGCGGCTATCTCTTTTTTTACCTTCTGGGAGCTCGCGGTGCCATCTGTGGTACCAAAGTCAGGGCTTCGTCCCACGCCCGGATGCAGCCGCCACCGACCCCGGCTCCGGCGCCCGCGCCAGTTTGTCGTGTAGCTCCGTTTCCTCGAATACCAGAAAGGTTTCCATGTGCCGCGCCAGCAGGGGTAAGAGCTCCGGCGGCATAACCGGCGGCAACTTGCGCAGCTCCTTGCGGATGTGGCCCTGTGCGAAGTGGAGCACGCCGTAGAGTGTTTTGGTAACCACGGCGTTGAAGCGCATCAACTCGATGGGTTCGCGGATCATGGGGCTCGCGGAAAAGTCGAGAAAATCAATCAGCAGCTCGATGCCATCCGCGGAATCCGTGCGCGTGCCAGCTTTCATCTCGCGCAGCTCGACCTCCGCGCGTTGGCCCAGTTCCTTCGGGATCGAGAAGCCGGCAAAGGCGAGCTCGGCATCAGCGAGCTCGTGCACCATGGTTTCGTAATGGGCAATACCCGGAACCAGGCGCTTGTTCGAGAGAAACTTGATCACCCACCCCAGGTAGTGATCGATACGATATTTCACATCATTGATGGTGTCGTGAGCGCTCTCCAGAGCGCGCGTGTGCGCCCCGGGCGCTCCGTAACTGTGCTCGATATCCAGCAGCAGCTGCGTAAAGACCGTATCCAGAATGCCGTGCAGCGCCTCGGCCAGCACGGCCGTGGCCTCGCGCTTGTCATCGGCCGTGAAGTGAGCCGCATCATGCTGGCGCAGACGGTGCACCTTGGGCGGGATATGCGGATCGAGCCGGCTGATAAAGAGGGGTGGTTCCGGGTTCATGGGGCTCCACCAGGTCGAGAAGCGGGTTTCTTGTTCGATTCAAGGTTCCCAAATTACCACAGAGGGCACAGAGGACACAGAGGACACAGAGGACACAGAGAGTGGACCACAGCTATCGCGCATGGGTGCCTCACGGAGCTAGTATGTGAAATGTGAGGCCT
>CAYPKI010000073.1:0-1256 GCA_964411265.1 uncultured Alcanivorax sp.
TATGGAAGGGCCATCGCTCAACGGATAAAAGGTACTCCGGGGATAACAGGCTGATACCGCCCAAGAGTTCACATCGACGGCGGTGTTTGGCACCTCGATGTCGGCTCATCTCATCCTGGGGCTGAAGCCGGTCCCAAGGGTATGGCTGTTCGCCATTTAAAGAGGTACGCGAGCTGGGTTTAGAACGTCGTGAGACAGTTCGGTCCCTATCTGTCGTGGGCGTTGGAGACTTGAGAGGAGCTGCTCCTAGTACGAGAGGACCGGAGTGGACGAACCTCTGGTGTTCCGGTTGTCACGCCCGTGGCACTGCCGGGTAGCTACGTTCGGTCGGGATAACCGCTGAAAGCATCTAAGCGGGAAGCCCCCCTCAAGATGAGGTCTCCCCGGGCCCGTGAGGCCCCTGAAGGACCGTGGAAGACCACCACGTTGATAGGCGGGATGTGGAAGCGCTGTGAGGCGTGAAGCTAACCCGTACTAATGGTCCGTGCGGCTTGACCATATAACACCAAAGCAGCACCAGCCGCCAAAAGGCGCAAGAGCGGCGCTCGTGGCGTGAACCCACAGACTCGCATCCACAGTATTGGCCGAGCCGGGGCCCGCAAGAGCCCGGCCCGGCAACCGGTTTGCCTGACGACCATAGCGAGGGGGCACCACCTGATCCCATGCCGAACTCAGAAGTGAAACCCCTTAGCGCCGATGGTAGTGCGGCCCCTGGCCGTGCGAGAGTAGGTCATCGTCAGGCTCTAAAAATAAAACCCCTGTCTCCGCTGGAGGCAGGGGTTTTTTATTGTAGAGCCTGGCGATGACCTACCAGCTCGAACACGGCCACCCCGTGCGACCAGTGGGCAGGGACTGCCCACTGGCGACGACCGGAGGGAGCCCGGAGGGTGGCGGTCCAGGCAAGGACCGCCATCACAGTAGGTCATCGTCGTCGTTCGCCCGACACGGAGGGAGTACCAGGGGGAGGCGCGTGCCCGCGCCGACCCTGGAACCGGTCGCGGCGGGGACGCCGCTCCCACGGAAACCCTCGTCTCCTTCCGGAGGCAGGGGTTTTTTATTGTAGAGCCTGACGATGACCTAGCAGCTCGAACACGGCCACCCCGTGCGACCAACCGGCAGGAATGCCGGTTGGCGATAGCGCGTAGCGCTACCGGGAGGACGGCGGCCCAGGGAGGTCCGCCGTCACAGTAGGTCATCGTCGTCATTCGCCCGACACGGAGGGCGTACCAGGGGGAGGCGCGTGCCCGCGCCGACCC
>CAYPKI010000073.1:1266-6391 GCA_964411265.1 uncultured Alcanivorax sp.
GGGGGTTCTTATGGTTGAACGGTTTTGCTTGCAAGCCCATGACGGTGGCCTGCTGGTTCGAACTGATCGCTAGACTGAAGGTCGATCGAGCCATATTGCTTGTGATTCCCGTTATTCATAGCCTTGGACGATCGCGGACATTCATCCATGGGTCTGGCAGATCGGCATTGTCGCTTCCAGAATAGTAGGCGAATGAGAATTATTCCCGAGGAGGACGCATGATCAAAACCGCAAGCTTCGGCATCATGCATACCAGTGTGGCCTTCCTCGTGATCTGGGCAATGACCGGCGACTGGCGCATCGGTGGTGCCGCCGCCCTGGTGGAGCCGATGGTGAATACGGTAGCGTTCTACTTCCATGAGCGGATCTGGAATCGCGTCGGCCTCTCGGTCCAGCCAGATCCCTTGCCGGCTTCGCAGGCCCGTGAGCTCGGACTGTCAAGCTGATGAGCGGCTGCACTAGGTGTTGGTGATAGAGATAAACTCCGTGTTTACGTAAGCCGCGTGCTGGCGTAACCTTTGGGGAAGTCCGAGATCGAGCCGGGATCTAGAGGCAATCATGGAGAGCGCAGCCAACCAGGGACTCGATGCGGTCCGGGAAATTGTCAGCCAGGTGGTGGATGCGCATTCGAGCGACGCAGGTGCGCAGCGCTCGCGGTCGCGCTCGGAAATCCTGGTGCATTCCATCCCGGTCTTTGCCCGCCGAGGCATTCACCGCACCACGGTTCAGCACCTGCTTGATGCCGCCGGCATCTCCCGCCGTACCTTCTACAAATATTTTCGCAACAAGGTCGATGTTCTGGAGAACATCTACAGTGTTTTCGTGGAAAACATGATCCTGCGTTTCCAGCAGCAGGTGCAGCGCTCGGGTACGTTGCGTGAGATTATTGCCAACACGATCAATATCTATTTCGACTACCATGTCAGCATGGGGCCGGTAATTCATTTGATGATGGAAGAGGCTCGCCAGAGTGATTCGGCGTTGGCGCCCCATCGGCACAAAGGTCAGGATGCTGCCGTGCAAATCCTGGCGGGCGAGGTAGAACGTCTTACCGGGCGCCAACTCGAGCCGCTGGTAATGCGCACGCTGCTGTGGAGTCTGGAGAACTATTCACTCTATCTTCTTGGTGAAAGCGCTTATTCCGAAGATGAACTGGAACGGTGCAAGCGCGTCATGCAGGGCATAGCCGAGGCCGTGGTGCTGGACGACGGCCGGCCGGAGCTGCTGGAAGTGCCGGTCGCCGAGCGGCGCTAGCAGGCTGTTAGTCCCGCGCGTTTTCCGGTTTCACGAATTTCAGCGTCATGCGGTCGCTTTCACCGATTTCCAGGTACTTTTGGCGATTCTTCTCGCCCAGGCGCAGAGTCGGCGGCAGCGTCCAGACGCCTTCGGGATGGCCTGCGTCGTCATCCGGATTGGCGTTGATTTCACTGCGCTCGACCAACCTGAACCCGGCGTTTTCGGCCTTGCGGATGACATAGTCCTCGGTCATGTACCCGGACTCGATTTGCTCGGCCAATGAACGTCCCTCGGGTGCACGGTGCTCCACCACGCCGAGCAAACCACCGGGCTTGAGCGCCTTGAAGAAGGCCTCGAAATAGAGCTCCGTCTTGTCCGCCTTGGCCCAGTTGTGAACATTGCGGAAGGTAAGTACCCGGTCCGCGGAACCCTCGGGAGCAATCTCCGTGTACTTCGGCGGCCAGAGATGGGTCACCTGTACGCGCGAATAGACTTCTGGATGTTTTGTAAGCTTTTCATGGTATTTGCGCAGGTTGCGCGTATAGAAATCGATGGAACTGTCGGGAGGGAACTGCGCGGCATAGAATTCGCCTTCCTCGCGCAGCAAGGGCGCGAGGATTTCGCTATACCAACCCGCGCCGCCGGGCCAGACCTCGACGACGGTCTGGTCGGGCCTGACTTCAAAGAAAAGCAGGGTTTCCTCCGGGTTGCGATACTGGTTGCGTTCAATGTGCTCAGCCGGACGATGATCACCCGTGGCTGCCAGGTGGATGGGACCTCGCGCATCCGTTGTCGGCTGACTGACACAGCCGGCGAGCCAGAACAGCAACGCGGCCGTGAAAAAACGTATCATGATGCCTCCTCGGGTTCTTCGGTTTCGCCGGGTCCACGCAGACCGCGAATGAGCACGCGGATGTAATCCACGGCGCGTTGTTCCAGATTGCCTTCACCGGTCAGGGCCCAGTTATAGGTGCTGCCGATCATGAGGTTGAGCATCATGTGCAGCGTCTCCCGGGTGTCCATGGCGGTAAAGTAACCGTCCTGGCGGAGTTCTGCAAAAAATGCGTCCGCCACCGGGAGATTTTCTTCCACCATGGCCAGATGCCGGCGCTGAATGTCACCGGCGAATTCGCCCGCTTCCTGGAGCAGAACGCGCGCAAATTGCCGATTGGCCGCTATATATCGCGCCATGCCCCCGCAGGCTTTTTCAAGGCGTTGGAGGGGGTCGCCCGAGGCCATGAGATGGCCCAGGGCGATATCGCGTACGCGGTGAAGGTTTTCTTCAACAATGGTAAGCAGCAGGTCTTCCTTCGAGGCGAAGAACTTGTAAATGGTGGCTTTGCCCACGCCGGCTTGTTCCGCAATGGTTTTTACCTCCGCCGAACGGAATCCCTCCCGGGCAAAAACCTCCTGGGCGCGGGCCAGAATGCGTTGTCGACGATCGTCTTTTTTGGGGCTCATCGTCCTTTCCTCAGCGGCAGGTGCCATTGGCGGTCAAATATACTTGATCTTTTCCATTTGTTCTTCCAGCCGCGCCAGCGAGGAGCGGTAGTCGTCCAGTTTGGCACGTTCCTTGTCGACCACCTCCTTCGGAGCCTTGTCCACGAAACTTTCGTTGCGCAACTTCGCCTCGCTGCGCTGGACTTCCTCCTTGAGTTTGTGTACTTCCTTGTCCAGACGCTTCAGCTCGGCGTTCTTGTCGATCAAGCCGGCCATGGGCACCAGGATCTCCATGTCACCCACTAGTTGCGTCGCCGAGGGCGGCGCCGAGTCATCGGACGCCAGCCAGGTAATGGAGTTGAGTTTGGCCAGCCGGCTCAGAAAAACGCGGTTGGCGTCCAGCCTTTGCCGGTCGGTTTCGTCGCCGTTGTGCAGATAGAGGTCCAGTTCGCGCGAGGGAGCGATGTTCATCTCGCCTCGAATATTGCGCACGGCCGTGATCACGTCCTTGATCCAGTGAATATCCTGTTCCGCGGCCGCGTCGATCTCGCCGGCTTCCGCCCGGGGATAGGGCGCACGCATGATGGTTGCGCCCTCGGCACCCGCGAGCGGCGCGATCCGCTGCCAGATTTCCTCGGTGATAAAGGGCATGAAGGGGTGCGCCAGACGCAGCAAGGCTTCCAGAACACGTACCAGGGTTCGACGGGTGCCGCGTTTTTCGGCTTCGCTGTATTCGTCGCCATAGAGAACCGGCTTGGACAGCTCCAGATACCAGTCGCAATACTCATTCCAGATGAACTCATAGGCGGTCTGCGAGGCCTGATCGAAACGGAACTGTTCCAGCGCCTCGTTGACCTCGTGTTCCGTATGCTGCAGCCGGGAGATGATCCAGCGGTCCGCGAGGCTTAACTGGTAGTCCGGGTTATCCCGGGCGCAGTCTTCGCCTTCGGTATTCATCAGGACATAGCGTGCGGCATTCCAGATCTTGTTACAGAAATTGCGAAAGCCTTCAATACGCCCCATGTCCCATTTGATGTCACGGCCGGTTGATGCCAGCGAGAGGAAGGTAAAGCGCAGCGCGTCCGTGCCATAGGCACGGATGCCCTCGGGGAATTCCTTGCGGGTACGCTTGGCAATCTGTTTTTCCTTCTGCGGCTGCATCAGCCCGCGCGTGCGTTTGTCCACCAGGCCGTCCAGATCGATGCCATCAATCAGGTCCAGGGGATCCAGCACATTGCCCTTGGATTTGGACATCTTCTGGCCCTCGGAATCGCGCACCAGTCCATGGACATAGACCTTGTGGAACGGCACCTCATCCGTGAATTTCAGGGTCATCATGATCATGCGCGCGACCCAGAAGAAGATGATATCGAAACCGGTCACCAGTACCGAGCTGGGATGAAAGGTGCGCAGATCCTCCGTGTCCTCGGGCCAGCCCAGGGTGGAAAAGGTCCACAGCGCCGAACTGAACCAGGTGTCCAGTACATCCTCGTCGCGTGTGAGCTCGATGTTGCCCAGCCCGTATTGGGCTCTGACCTCGTCTTCGTCGCGCCCGACATACTGATGGCCGTCGGCGTCATACCAGGCCGGAATCCGGTGGCCCCACCACAACTGTCGCGAGATGCACCAGTCCTGGAGCTCGCGCATCCAGGCGAAGTACATGTTTTCGTAGTTGCGGGGCACGAATTCGATGGACCCGTTCTCCACGGCCTCGATCGCCGGTTTGGCCAGGGATTCCACGGCCACGAACCATTGCGGCGTCAGGAAGGGTTCGATCACAACGCCCGAGCGGTCCCCGCGCGGCACCTGCAGTGTATGTTCCTCCACCGAGTCCAGCAGGCCCTGCTCATCCAGATCCTGAACCACCTGTTTGCGGGCCTCATAGCGGTCCAGGTCCTGGTAGCGTTCGGCCACGTTGTCATTCAGGTAAGCCCGGGAGGTCAGGATGTTGATCTGGGGCAGCTCATGACGCAGGCCCACCTCGGAGTCGTTGAAGTCGTGCGCGGGCGTGATCTTGACGCAGCCGGAGCCGAATTCGGGATCCACATAGTCGTCGGCAATGACCGGAATTTCCCGCTCGGCCAGCGGCAACCACACCATCTTCCCCACCAGACTCTGATAACGACTGTCCTCGGGATGAACGGCTACGGCGGCGTCGCCCAGCATGGTTTCCGGACGCGTCGTGGCCACGGTCACGTGGGCTGAACCGTCGGCGAGCGGATAACGGAAATGCCAGATGTGGCCTTTTTCCTCGGTGTTTTCCACTTCCAGATCGGAAATGGCGGTGTTGAGCTCCGGATCCCAGTTGACCAGCCGCTCGCCCCGGTAGATCAGGCCTTCGTGATACAGGCGCACAAAGACTTCGGTGACCGCGTTGGAAAGGCCCGGATCCATGGTGAAACGTTCGCGCGACCAGTCCACGGACGTGCCCAGGCGCCGGAGCTGATCG
>CAYPKI010000073.1:6401-8727 GCA_964411265.1 uncultured Alcanivorax sp.
TGGACGTTGGACACCGCGACCAGTCCGGCGACGCCCCCAGGCGGCGCAACTGGTTGGCGATGGCGCCGCCCGACTCAGCTTTCCATTCCCAGACCTTTTCCAGGAACTTCTCGCGCCCGAGCTCGACCCGGCTGCTCCCTTCGGCGGAAAGTTTACGCTCCACCACCATCTGGGTGGCGATGCCCGCGTGGTCACTGCCGACTTGCCACAGGGTGTTGTCACCCCGCATCCGGTGCCAGCGCACGAGCGTATCCATGAGCGTATCCTGGAAGGCATGGCCCATGTGCAGGCTGCCGGTCACATTCGGCGGCGGGATCATGATGGAAAAGGGATCGCCTTCCCCTTGGGGCTGGAAGTAGCCCGCATCTTCCCAGTGCTGGTACCAGTAATGCTCGATTTGTTCCGGTTGATAGGTCTTTTCCATGGTCTCCGCTTGGTGGGCTGGATACGGGGAAGTTGGTGGCGCCAGACAAGCTCGCAGCGCCGAAGCGCATTATAGCGAAGGGTAAGAGCTGCGTCGTCCCTTGCCCGGCGGGCGCTGTGCGCCCGCCGGGCAGTCGAAAGTCGAAAGGAGCAAGCCGCAAGATATTGTGGGAGAAGCATCCCTGCCTCGATATTTCCAGAGCCTCTGGAAAGGGTCGGGGCACGGATGCCCCTCCCCCATACAGCTCCGGCGCGTCAGCCTTTTTCGCTGCGTAAGCGCTCCATGAGCTTGTCGCGCAGTTCGCGCTCGATTTTGGGTAGCCACGCGGCCAGGGTTTCATCGACCAGGGCACGCATGTCCCGCTCGCTGAGCCCGGATGTGTTCGTTGACGCGTCCGTGGTTGCCTTCGGCGATGCGGAGAGCTCGGGCGCGGCTCCTCGCTGCTCGCCGTCGGAAAGGGTGGTCGCTCGGCTCTGGGGATCCGTTTTGCGAGCTGCATCGCTAAGAAAAGGATTGGGCCGGTCGGACAACGCCCGGCGCAGGCGTTCGTTGGCGGGGTCGACTTCCGAGTCGCTGGAATCCGGCTGCAGCAGTGGCATCTGTTCTTCGGTGTCAGATCCGTGGGCTCCGCCGGGCGACTCCGGTTCCAGCACGGGCGGCTCCTCGTCCGGTGCTCTCTTGTTGTTACCGTCGCTGAGCATGTCCTGCACGGACGAGAGTTCGTCCAGCAGTTCTTCCCGGTCTTTTTCCGGAAGCGGCGAGCCGTCGGGATTCTTCCCTGTATTGCTGGCCATGGTTGTTACCCCCCCAGGCGGTGGTCCTGGACCGGAAAGCCGCGATCACGGTAGAACTTCCAGCGCTGTCGGGCTTCCCTGCGTGCATTCTCATCGCCTGTCACCAGTTCCGCAACCCGTTCGAATCGAGGGAAGAAATCCGGTACATGCCGGGCCAGGTTGATCAATATGTCGTGGTGGTCGCCCGGATCGTCCCCCCAGCCCAGCACCACGGGTGTAGCCTCGGCAGCGCCCTCCGCTCCCGCCAGTGCATGGGGCAGAAAGCCGGTGGCCGGCTCCTGCCACAGATGCGTATCCAGCGCCGATGCCGAGTCGCTATCGTCATGATGAATATAGACCCGGTGCCCGTTCTTGACGGCCTTGTCGGCGATACGCCCGGCCAGCTGGTGATGCTGCTGCGGCACTGAGCCCCCGGCGATGTAGAACAGGATTTCGGTCATGGCTGCTCTTCCCGTCAACGCTCGCCATTCGCTACATCGATCATGTAGCGCGTCAGCAGGGGTACCGGGCGTCCCGTTGACCCCTTGTCGGAGCCCGATTTCCAGGCTGTCCCGGCGATGTCCAGGTGGGCCCAGCGCACATCCCCCACGAAACGTTGCAAGAATTTGGCTGCCGTAATGGAGCCGGCCTTGGCGCCGCCCACATGCTGCATGTCAGCACAGCTGCTCTGGAGCTGCTCGCCATATTCGTCGAACAGGGGCATGGGCCAGCCGCGGTCACCCGTATAGTCACCGGATGCCACCAGATCACGGCTGAGACTGTCGTCATTGCTGTAGACCGCCGAAGCCTGATCGCCCAGCGCCATGATACAAGCGCCGGTGAGCGTGGCCATATCGATCATGGTATGCGGCTTGTACTTGTTCTGCACATAGGTGAGCGCGTCGCAGAGCACCATGCGGCCCTCGGCGTCGGTGTTGATGATTTCCACCGTCTGACCCGAATAGGTCTTGATGATATCGCCGGGGCGGTAGGAGCACCCGTCGGGCATGTTCTCGGCGGCCGCTACCACCGCGACCACATGGAGTTTGAGGTTGAGTTCACACAGGGTCTTCATGGCACCGACGCCACTGGCGGCACCGCACATGTCGAATTTCATCTCCTCCATGCT
>CAYPKI010000073.1:8737-12187 GCA_964411265.1 uncultured Alcanivorax sp.
TGGCACCAGGCTTGATGCTGATGCCGCCGGAGGCGAAGGTGATGCCCTTGCCGACTAATGACAGTGGCTTGCCCGTATCACCCTTGTACTCAAGGACGATCAGCTTGCCATCATGCTCGCTCCCCCGGGAGACGGCACAGAAAGCGCCCATACCCATGCGTTCCAGCTGATTCTCACCGATGACCTTGACGCTGAGCCGATCGTATTCGCGGCCCAGGGCGCGTGCCTGCTCGGCGAGGTACTCGGGTACGGCCACATTGGCGGGTGTATTGCCCAGTTCCCGCGAAAGCTCTACGCCTGCGCCAATGGCCCGTCCTTCCTGCGCAGCACGGGACAATCGATTGGCGGTGCCCGAGGTCATAAAACGCCAGCGCCGCAGTTGAACCGGCTGGGATGATTTTTTGCTCCGGAAGGTATCGAAGCGGTAGGTCGCCTCCTCCAGCATGCGGGCGCTTTCGCGCACCAGCGCCATGTCATCGTGCTCGGCCACACTCAGGTTGTCCGTCAGCAGCGCCGCATTGCGCGCCCCGGACCGGCACAAAGCCTGCACCATGGTACCGATCAACCGACCCCAGGCAGGCATGGTCAGTGTTTCCTCGGTGCCTGTACCCACCAGCAGCAAGCGCCGCGCAGCCAGTCCTTCCGGCTGACGCAGCATGACAGTCTGGTGTTGGGCGCCCGAGAAATCACCGTCATCCATGACCTCCCGGATCTGTTGGCGCGTCTTCCCGGGCAGCGTCTGAGGCGCTTCATCGCCCTTGTTCAAAACCAGCACCACGCAATCCGACCGCAGGGTCGCTACATTCTTGCCGCTGACTGCATACTCCATCTTCGTAACCTCGGGTCAATTTACAAGGGTATATCCTGATCTTATGCCATCGTGAAATGCCTTCCGGGTCAAGCTGCGAAAAGCGATTTGACCGGCACATGCTTCCGGAAAAGGGGCTCCCCGGGGTTACAATGCCGGCGCCATCGCCGCCGGCGACCAGGGGTCGCACTTGATTCTTTACCGCTACATCAATCGTCAGCTGTTCGTGACCACCATAGTGGTGACTGCCGTGCTGACGGCCATGGTCGTGGGCGCGCGCTTTGTGCAGTATCTGGCGGAGGCCGTGCGCGGCGAGATTGCGGCCCAGGCCATCTTCGGCATCGTGCTGTTTCGCTTGCCGGAATTTCTCCAGCTGATCCTGCCACTGAGCATGTATATCGGCATCATGCTCGTTTTCGGCCGACTTAACGTGGATAACGAAATGGTGGTCATGCAGTCCGGGGGCGTGGGGCCGGCGTCCCTGCTGCGCGGTTTGCTGACACCCGTGGTCATGATGACCCTGCTCGTGGGCTTTTGCAGTCTCTATGCCACACCCCGTGGTGGCGCTGAGCAGCAGCGTCTGATCGAGGAACAGAAACAGCGTTCGGCGCTTGAACTGCTGGCGCCCGGGCGTTTTCACGAGAGCAGCTCGGACTCGGGCCAGCGCACCACCTATGCCGAGAGTCTCAATCGCGAGGCGGGCGCGCTGAATCATGTCTTCATATCCGACCTGCGCCAGCGCGCGGGTGGTCCGTCCCGAAGGCTGATCGTGCGGGCCGGCACCGGCCGCATCGTTCATCGTGACGGCATTCGCTACCTCCAGCTAAGCGACGGCGTGCAGTATCGGGGTCGGCCCGGCCGGGCCGACTATGGTGTGGCCGATTTTGAGCGGGCGCTGGTACGCCTGGGCGGCAATGAGACCCCGGAAATGTCCACGGAGCTTGAGGGACAGCCCACGCGCGCATTGCTCGAGGCTCCGGGGCCACGGGCCCGTGCGGAATTGCAGTGGCGATTTTCCCTGATGGCACTGGTGCCGGTGACCATCCTGCTGGCATTGCTGCTGTCGCGTACCGGGCCGCGCCAGGGGCCCTTTGTTCGCATGATTCCGGCCATCCTGCTCTTTATGCTCTATATCGGTGGGTTGCTGGTGATGCGTAGCCTGATGGAGGATTATCACGGGTCCACGCTGCCCTGGTACCTGAACATGGTCTGGATCCATGCCGCGGCCGCTTCCGTAGTGGTGCTGGCATATGCCTGGCCACGATTGCGTGGTCGGAGGACGGGGTGATGCGCCGCATGAACAGCTATATCCGGCGCGCCATTGTGCTGCCCTCGTTGGGGGTCACGGTGGTGCTGGTGGCCCTGGATGCGCTCTTCGCCTATGTCCACGAGCTGGAGTTTCTCGGTGGCGGTTATGGCGCCCTGGAGGCGCTGCAGTTCGTGCTCACCACAGCCCCGACAGGGATCTATGAATTTCTTCCCATGGGCGTTTTGCTGGGCGCGCTGCTGGGGCTGGGGCTGCTGGCGAACAGCAATGAACTGACCGTGGTTCGCGCGGCGGGTGTGTCCACCGAACGCATCAGCTGGATGGTGCTCAAGCCCGCCATTGTGCTGTTGCTGGCGGGCAGTCTGATCGGCGAATTCGTGGCCCCCTGGGCCGAGCAGGTGGCCCGGAGCCAGCGTTCGCTGGCCGAAAACGAAGGCGAGGTGGTGGCGGCCAAGCATGGCTACTGGCACCGGGAGGGCAACGAGTTCATCTATATCAACACGGTTCAGCCCAATGGCGTACTGCACGGCGTGACGCGTTACCGCTTTGATCCGGACAGCCAGCGCCTGCGCGAAAGTCAGTATATCCGGCGTGCGCTGTATCAGGCCGAGGCCGGCCATTGGGTCCTCCAGGACATTCGGGGCAGTCGTATCGGCGACGAGCAGATCCAGACCTATGAGCGTGCCAACGATACCTGGGAGACCCGGCTGACGCCGGACCTGTTGTCGATCGTCATTCTGGAACCCAAGAATCTGGGTATCCACAAGCTCTATCAGTATGCGCAGTACCTGGAACGCCAGGGGCTTCAGGCGGGGGAGTATCTGCTGACATTCTGGCAGAAGCTGTTGCGTCCCGTGGCGACCCTGGGCATGGTCCTGATCGCCATCTCCTTCATTTTCGGGCCCATGCGCGAGGTGTCCATGGGGGTGCGCCTTACGGGCGGGGTCGCCGCGGGCCTGCTGTTTCACTACGGCCAGCAGTTTTTCGGTCACCTGAGTCTGGTTTTCGACGCTTCGCCCGTACTGGCGGCCCTGGTGCCGCCGGCCATCTGCCTGGTGCTGGGCGTGGTGTTGCTTCGGCGCGTGCGCTGAGGCTCAGGGTTTAACCGGCGGCCGGGTGCCTACGGAAACATCGAGCGTCATGCGTTGACCCAGCCGCACGATGGTGACGGCGATGGTTCCGCCCGGCCGGGTGCCGGCCACCCGGTTCATGGCCTCATAGCCATCCGCCACCGGCTCGCCGTTGATACCCATCAGAAGGTCGCCGGGCTTGAGTCCGCTGCGCGCCGCGGGACTGTTTGGTACCACCTGGGTAATGACGCCGCCACGCGCCTCTTCCATGCCCAGGCTCTGGGCCAGCGACGGTGTGACATCCT
>CAYPKI010000074.1:0-1119 GCA_964411265.1 uncultured Alcanivorax sp.
CACGCCTGGAGGCAGAGCGTCGGGAGATTCAGTCACTTGTCTCGCAGTTTTCCGGCCAAAGCCCAGAAGTGGATGTGTTGTGTTTATCCCCGGTTGAGACCGCCGCGGATAAGTTGAGTGCATTAACCTGGCGTGTTTTGAAGCGTGACAGGGCGGATACTGATGATGATCCGGCCATGATCCGTCACCTTCATGACATTGCGGCCCTGGCCTCGGTCGCACGGGAAAATCAAGACATGTTTGTTGGGACCGTCGAGTCCTCCTTTGAAGAGGATCAGCAGACCAGTAGACGTGATACCCGGGCAACGCTAACAGAGTCGATTCAGACGGCGGTCGGGCACCTGCAGAGCGATCAGGAATATCGTGCTGAATACAGCAGGTTTGTCGATGCCATGTCCTACGCCAGCGATGACGAAAAAATCGACTTTGACTCCGCCATGGAGGCCCTCGCAGAGATCGGTTCCTGGTTCGAATCGTGAACCGGGAAATAAATCCCGGACTCAGATTTAGAAAGCGATATCAGGCGCTTTGTTGATTTTTCGTGGCGTCCTTGACCGCGGAGCTCCCTCTCCTGAGCGAATCCAGATAGTCCGCCCACCCCTGCATCATTTCATAACGCCGCTCTAGATATTGCGCACGATTATAAGAAGCCCTTACCTTATTTCTTTCCTCGTGAGCGAGTTGTCGCTCGATCAACTCCGGGTCCCATCCGAGTTCGTTCAGCCGTGTTGAGGCCAGTGCACGGAACCCATGGGCAGTCATTTCTTCGCCGCTATAGCCGAGGCGCCGGAGGGCGCCCGTTATGGTGTTTTCAGACATGGGCCGGCTGGCGGTTCGGAGGGAGGGGAAGACGTAGTCGCTGTGGCCGTTGATCTGTTCCAGGTGCCGGAGGATGTCGATGGCTTGGTCGGGGAGGGGCACAATGTGCTCCTCGCCCATCTTCATTTTCCTGCCGGGGATCCTCCACTGGCGGCTCTCGAGGTCCAGTTCCTTCCATTCCATGCGGCGGAGCTCGCCCGGGCGGACAAACAGAAGAGCGCCCAGCTGGAGCGCGGATTTGGTGGTGATGTTGCCCTGGTAGCCGTCAATGGCTTGCAAAAGGCCCGCTATGTCGTCCGG
>CAYPKI010000074.1:1129-9604 GCA_964411265.1 uncultured Alcanivorax sp.
TCCGGACGGGTCAGGGCGGCGCGCTTTTTCTCCTTCGGAGGGGTAAGAGCGCCGCGAAGGTCCGCGGTCGGATCGCGTTCCGCCTGGCCGGTCGCAATGGCGTATCGGAAGACCTGGCTGGCCTTCTGTTTGGCTCTGTGGGCCGTTTCGTGGTTCCCGCGATGCTCTATGCGGCGCAGGGCGCTGAGCACATCAGGAGGCGTCAGTTCGGCAATGGGGTGGCTGCCGATGCGTGGGTAGAGCAGGCTCAGTAACCATCGGGCTTTCTCCTGGGTCGTCTCGGCCAGTCGGGGTTTTTGTTTCTCCAGCCATTCGGCGGCTACCTCTTCAAAGGTGATCGGCGCCTGTTGGGCTTTTTCCTCTTTCCGCTGCGCGGAGGGGTCGACTCCCTGTTCCAGGAGCGCCTTGGCTTCGTCCCGCCGTGCGCGCGCAGTGCTGAGCGAAACCTGGGGGTAGGTGCCCAGCGAGAGAGTCTTTTCCTTTCGGTAGTAGCGGTATTTCAGGCGCCAGTATTTGCCGGCATTTTTGATGTGAAGGTAGAGGCCGCCGCCATCGGCGAGCTTGCGGGGCTGGCTCTCGAATTTCGCTGCTTCCACCTGGCGCGCTGTGAGCTTGTTCAGGACGTTGCTCATTTCGGGCTCCTGGCCGTGCGGGGGAGATACCCCCAAGGGCGGCGCGAGTTACCCCCAAAAGTACCCCCAGATAAGCGTCGCTTCCGGGAGATTTGAATGGATTTCGGGAGACACTGATCACGCTGAAAGCCGCATTATATCAGGGTTTCAGGGATTCGGGTGGAAGCGAGTGGAAGGGGATATGGTGCCGAGGGGGGGACTTGAACCCCCACCCTGTTGCCAGGAACGGATTTTGAATCCGTCGCGTCTACCGATTTCGCCACCTCGGCGCGAGGAAGCGGAGTATAGCAGGACCGGTGCCTGAGGGGGCAAATCATCATGGTTGCTGTGTGGCAGGCGGCCTTGGCTCCTGGGTTGGGTGGCACTATGCCTGGCGCATCGTGGCGAGGACGCCACTCCTACAGCGGTTTCCGTGGCAGGCGCGGGGCGCTACCATACTCGCTTCTTTCGTCGTGCCGGTCCAGTACGATGCAGGTCTCTGAATTCGATTTCGAGCTCCCCGACGAGCTCATTGCCCGACACCCGCCCGAGCGGCGCCGGGATTCGCGGTTGTTGTCGCTTACCCGGGCAGGGGTCGGCCATCACGCCTTCGACGATATCGGTCGTGTTCTGAACGCGGGTGATGTGCTGGTTTTGAATGATACCCGGGTCATCCCCGCGCGGTTGTACGGGCACAAGGAAACCGGCGGCCGGGTGGAGGTATTGATCGAGCGGCTGCTGGACGAGCGCGAAGCATTGTGTCATCTGCGTGCTTCGAAAGCGCCCAAGCCGGGGAGCCGGCTGGCGCTGGACGGCGGCTACCAGGCTGACGTGCTGGGGCGCAGCGGGGACTTCTTTCATCTGGCTTTTCCGGATGCGGCTTCGGTGCTGGCCCTGGCCGAGCAGGTGGGGCACATGCCCCTGCCGCCCTATATCGACCGTCCGGATGAAGCGGGCGACCGGGAACGCTATCAGACCGTCTTTGCCCGCCGTCCGGGTGCGGTCGCGGCGCCCACGGCCGGACTGCATTTCGACGAGGCGCTGCTGGACGAGTTGCGCGAAGCCGGGGTGGAGATCGCCTATCTGACCCTGCATGTGGGCGCGGGCACCTTTCAGCCGGTGCGCGTCGAAACCGTGGAAGAGCACAAGATGCACTCGGAGTGGTATGAGGTGCCCGCGTCGCTGGCTGAACAGGTGCAGGCTGCAAGGGCCCGGGGCAACCGCGTGGTGCCGGTGGGCACCACGGCGCTGCGGGCGCTGGAATCGGCGGCGGCTTCGGGTGCACTGGAGGCCGGGCGGGGCGAGACCGACATCTTTATCTATCCGGGCTACGAGTTCCGGATCACGGACGCGCTCATTACCAACTTCCATTTGCCGCGTTCGAGCCTGCTGATGCTGGTGAGTGCGCTGGCCGGGCGCGAGCGGATTCTGGCGGCCTATGAAGAAGCGGTGCGCGAGCGCTACCGGTTCTTCAGTTACGGCGATGCCATGTATATCGAGCCGGGCCAATGAAAGGGGGTCGCGGCGTGGACGCCGCTCCCACGACGGTTCATTCGGTGTGGGAGGCGCGTCCTCGCGCCGATGGCCGCGGATCAAAGCCGGGGGGATGAAAGGAGACCAGATTGTCACGCATGCAATTCGAATTGCTCGCTACCGATGGCAACGCACGGCGCGGACGCATGACCTTTCCGCGTGGCAGGGTGGAGACACCCGCCTTCATGCCCGTGGGCACCTACGGCACGGTCAAGGGCATGCTGCCGGACCGGCTGGCGGCCACGGGTGCCGAAATCTGTCTGGGCAATACCTTTCATCTCATGCTGCGCCCGGGCACGGACATTATCGAGGCACACGGCGGGCTGCACGGGTTCATGCAGTGGCACAGGCCCATTCTTACGGACTCCGGCGGTTTCCAGGTGTTCAGTCTGGGCGATGTCCGCAAGATCTCCGAGCAGGGCGTGCAGTTCCGCTCGCCCATCAACGGCGATCTGGTGGAGCTCACGCCGGAGAAGGCCATGCAGGTACAGCATGCGCTGGATGCCGATATCTGCATGATCTTTGATGAATGCACGCCGTACCCCGCCACCGAGGATGACGCGCGCAAGTCCATGGAGCTGTCGCTGCGCTGGGCGGAGCGCAGCAAACAGGCGCATGAGGGCCATGACGCGGCCTGCTTCGGCATTGTTCAGGGCGGCATGTTCAACCACCTGCGCGGTGAATCCCTGGAAGGGCTCATGAAGATCGGTTTTGACGGCTATGCCGTGGGCGGGCTTTCGGTGGGCGAGCCGCGCGCGGACATGATGGCGGTGCTGGAGCACCTGGCGCCGCAACTGCCCGCGGATCGGCCGCGTTATCTGATGGGCGTGGGCCGGCCCGAGGACCTGGTGGAAGCGGTGCGCCGGGGCCAGGACATGTTCGATTGTGTTCTGCCTACCCGCAATGGCCGCAACGGGCAACTGTTTACCGGTGTCGGTGTGGTCAAGATCCGCAACGCGGTGCACAAGGCGGATACAGGGCCACTGGATGCAGACTGTGACTGTTATACCTGCCGGCACTTCTCGCGGGCCTATCTGCATCATCTGCACCGCTGTGGCGAGATGCTGGGCGCGCAACTGGGGACACTGCACAACCTGCACTATTACCAGAAGCTGATGGCCGGATTGCGGGACGCTATTCAAGCCGGTACATTGTGCGCCTTTATAGAGAGCTTCTATCAGGCGCGGGGCGAGGCGGTGCCCGCGCTCGGGTCGTGAATTTTATATTCGGAGAGGTAACCATGAGTCTGATTTCCCCGGCCTATGCCCAGGCGGGCGGCGCGCCCCAGGGCAGCGGGATCTTCGAGCTGGTCATGATCGTGGTCTTTTATTTTCTGCTCATTCGGCCCCAGCAAAAGCGTGCCAAGGAGCATCAGCAACTGGTCAATGAACTGGCCAAGGGGGACGAGGTTATTACTGCCGGCGGTATTCTGGGCAAGATTACCAAGGTCGACGAAAACTACGCCGTCGTGGAAATCGCGGACAATATGGAGATCAAGCTGCAGAAGAGCTCCATTCAGTCAACGCTGCCCAAAGGCACCCTGAAGTCCATCTGATCGGGAGAGCGTCATGACCCGCTACCCGCGCTGGAAGTTCGTACTCTTCATCGCCGTGCTGGCGGTGGCCGGGCTCTATGCGCTGCCCAATCTTTTCCCCGACGCGCCGGCCGTTCAGGTCAGCCGCGCTGAGGCCGGGGACTCGGTACCGCAGTCGGCGGTGAAGGAACTGCGCGCCCGGCTCAAGGAAGAGGGTCTTTCGCCCGGGCCCGGTGAGCGGGTGGACAACTCCTGGCTGGTGCGTTTCGACAGCACCGACGACCAGTTGCGCGCGCGCGCTGTGGCACAGGAGGTTCTGAGCGAGAACTATGTGGTGGCGCCCAATCTGGTCGCCACTACGCCGGAGTGGCTGCAGGCCATTGGCGCCACGCCCGTGAAGCTGGGGCTGGACCTGCGCGGGGGCGTGCATTTCCTGTTGCAGGTGGACATGGACACCGCCATTAATCAGCGCCTGGACGCCTGGAGTGACGAAATCAAGCGTCTCTTCAAGGACGAAGGGCTGCGCTATCGCGACGTCGAGGTGCGCGAACGCGGGCTGGATCTGGTCTTTGGTGACAGTGGCACGGTCAGCGATGCGCGCAACATGCTGCGGGACCGTTTCGATGAGTTCGCCATCGAGCCGTTGTCGGAGCAGCCGGGCCTGAGCCTGAGCCTGCGCGATTCAGCGATCAAGGAAATCCAGGACTACGCGGTGGAACAGAACCGCACTTCGCTGAACAATCGGGTGAACGAGCTGGGTGTGGCCCAGCCCGTGGTCCAGCGCCAGGGCGCGGACCGGATCGTGGTGGAGTTGCCCGGCGTGCAGGATGCCGCCCGTGCCCGTCGGATCCTGGGGCGCACGGCGACGCTGGAATTCCGCCTGGTGGCGGACGAGAACGACCCGCGCCGGGCACGCACGGGCGTGGCGCCGCCGGGCACGCAGATCTTCCCGTTCAAGGAAGGTCAGCAGCGTCCGCCGGTGATTCTCGAGCAGTCCAAGATTGTTACCGGCGACCGGGTTGTGGACGCGCAGATGGGCTTCGACCAGAACGGTCGGCCCCAGGTGAACATCAACCTGGACGGCACGGGCGCGCGTTCCATGCGGCGCGTCACCAGTGAGAATGTGGGCGAGCCCATGTCCGTGCTCTTTATCGAGACCAAGACCGACATGAAGGTGGTCGAGGGCGAAAACGGCGAGCCCCAACAGGAAATGGTCACCAAAAAGAACAAATATGTCATTAACGTGGCCACCATTCAGGATACGCTCAGCAGCCGTTTCCGCATCACCGGGCTGGATAATTCGGCCGAGGCTTCGGAGCTGGCGCTGTTGTTGCGCGCGGGCGGTCTGGCCGCACCCGTATCCATTATCGAGGAGCGTACCGTCGGGCCCAGCCTGGGTGCGGACAACATCGAGGCAGGCCTGAATTCCATCGTCCTGGGCCTGGTGCTGGTTCTCGCCTTCATGGCCGTGTGGTACAGGCTCTTCGGCGTGGTGGCGGACCTGGCCGTGCTGGGCAACCTGGTGATCGTGCTGGGTGTTATGTCGCTAATCCCCGGCGCCACGCTCACGCTACCTGGTATCGCGGGCATGGTGCTGACGGTGGGCATGGCGGTGGACGCCAATGTGCTGATTTTCGAGCGCATCCGCGAGGAACTGAAAGCGGGCGAGAAACCGCTGCAGGCCATTGATGCCGGCTATGGCCGAGCCTTTGTCACCATTCTCGACGCCAACGTCACCACGCTGATCGTGGCGGTGATCCTCTTCGCGGCCGGCACTGGGTCGGTTCAGGGTTTCGCCGTGACGTTGTTCATCGGCATTCTCACGTCCATGTTCACCGCGATCCTGGGTACGCGGGCCGTGGTGGAACTCATCTACGGGCGCGCGGGCCGGGCGCCGGACCAACTGAGCATCTGAGGACCTTATGCGCAACGCGGATTTCAATATCAACTTCATGGCGGCGCGCAAACCGCTGGGCGTGGCCTCGCTGATCATGGTGATCGCGGCGGTGCTGTTGCTGCTGACGCGCGGACTGAACCTGGGGCTGGACTTTACCGGCGGTACCCTGGTGGAAGTGGGTGCGTCCGAGCCCATCAATCTGGCGGAAGTGCGGGAAGTGCTGGGTGACAATGGATTCGGCGATGCCCAGGTGCAGAACTTCGGCTCGCCTGAAGAAGTGCTGGTGCGGGTCTCGCCGCGCGAGGGGCAGGAAGCCTCGGAAGTCGGGCAGCTGGTTTTTGATACCCTGTCGGCGCAAATGTCCGGACTTCAGCTGCGCCGGATCGAGTTCGTCGGTCCCCAGGTGGGTGATGAGCTGCGCGACGAATCCGGGCTGGCCATGCTCATGGCGCTGGGGGCCATGCTGATCTATGTCTGGTTCCGCTTTTCCAACAAGTTCGGTATTTCCACCGTGCTGGCGCTTTTCCACGACGTATTCTTCGTGCTGGGTGCTTTTTCACTGCTGCAGCTGCAGGTGGATCTGACCGTGCTGGCGGCGATGCTGGCGCTGATCGGCTATTCGCTCAACGACTCCATTGTGGTTGCCGACCGGATCCGCGAGAACTTCCGCAATACGCGCATGGATAATCCGGTGGCGATTATCAATGACGCGCTCAACCGCACCTTCAGCCGTACGCTGGTAACGTCCATTACTACCCTGCTGGTTCTGATCGCGCTCTTCATCTTTGGCGGCGAGGTCATGCGGGCCTTCTCCGAGGCGCTGATCCTGGGCGTGATTATCGGTACCTACTCATCCATCTATGTGGCCAGCAATGTGCTCATGCTCATGAAGGTCGACAAGGAAGATTTCATGCTGCCCGAGAAAGCGCAGGAAGAAGTGGATGAGATGCCCTGAGGAAGTAGAAAGTGGCAAGTGGCAAGTGGCAAGTAGCAAGAAATAGAGCAGGGCGCCGTTGGCGCCCTTTCTTTTTGTTGGGCCCGACGGTTGGCAAGCCCGGCGGCCGGAGTATCCTGTTGTCGACTTTCGACTTTCGACTTTCGACTTTCGACTTTCGACTTTCGACTTTCGACTTTACGCTTTAAAGCCGTTTAGCTCGGTCATGGCCCTTTGCAGATCACCGTCGAAGAGATAGTCGCGCTGGCGCACGGCTTCGGTGATGGCATCGTCCATGGCGCGTCGGTCGTCCGGTGAGGGCTTGTTCAGCACCCAGGGCGTGACCTGATCGCTGTTGCCCGGATGACCCACGCCCAGACGCAGACGCAGAAAGTCCTTGCGATTGCCGTGGCGGCTGATGATATCGCGCAGGCCGTTATGGCCGCCATGGCCACCGCCCTGTTTGATCCGCGCCGTACCCGGCGGCAGATCCAGATCGTCGTGGGCGACGAGCATGGACTCTGGAGGAATCTTGAAGAAACCGGCTACGGCCGAGGTAGCCTGGCCGCTGCGGTTCATATAGGTGGTGGGCACCAGCAGGCGGACGGTTTTTCCGCCGCGCGTTGTCTGGCCCGTCAGCCCGAAGGCCTTCTTGTCCTCGGTCAGGGTAATGCCCAGAGCCCGTGCTAGCGCTTCGGCATACCATACGCCAACGTTATGCCGGGTGGAGGCATACTGGCGCCCGGGATTGCCCAGGCCGACAATCAATTGAACAGGAGGTGCCTCGGGCCGGGTCATATCAAATGCGAACCGGGGGACCCTGTGTGATCCCCCGGTCCGGACCTAGCCCTGATCGTTCTCGCCCGCTTCCGCTTCGTCGGCGCCTTCCGCGCCCGCGGCGCCGGCCGCTGCCTGACGCTTGGGCACATGGAGGGCCACCACGGGCTGATCATATTCCTCGCCCTGCTGCAGCTCCACGATCTCGACGCCACGGGGCAGTTTGAGGTCAGACATGTGCAGGATTTCGTCCAGTTCCATCTCACCCACGTCCACCTCGACGTATTCGGGCAGATTGCGTGGCAGACAGGACACGTTCACCTCTGTCATGTTGTGCTGGAACTTGCCGCTGTACTTCTTCGCGCCCGGCGCCGTTTCCTCGTTGACGAAGTGCAGGGGCACCGTCTGGGTAATGGGCTCGCCCTGAACCACGCGCATGAAATCGGCATGGATGGGGAAGCCGTTGCGTGGGTTGCGCTGCAGGTCCCGGATCAACACTTCCTCGGTATCCTTGCCATCTACCTTGATGGTCAGAATGTGCGAGAAGAAGGTCTCGTTGTTGAGTGCGTGCTTGAGCTCGTTGAGCGGCAGCGAAATGTTGCGCGGCTCGGCGTGGCCGCCATAAATAATGGCGGGGACTCGCTCGTGCAAGCGGCGCAGGCGGCGGCTCGCACCTTTCCCTACGTCTTCGCGTGCATGAGCTTCGAGATGGAACTCATCGGACATGAGATTCTCCGGTTCGGCCCTGAAAGGCCCGCGACCAGGCAATTTCAGGGAGTATTCATGAAAGTCATATTTCCGGCAACGCCGAAAGGATCAGGATTATGGTACGAATCGAACGGAAAATCCAGAGGGGAAAGAGGGGCAAGTGGCAGGGGGCAAGAGGCAAGGAAACCGGAAAAGGCTTAAGCGGTTCAGCCCGGACCGGAGCTGATGGGGGTGGGCCCTCCCGAAGGAGGATCCTGAGGGGCATCCAAGCTTGTCTTGCTCCTTGCCTCTTGCCCCTACACCAACTCCAGCCGATCGAACATGGCGGACAGGGATTCTTCGTTATTCACCCGCCGTACGGTTTCAGCCATCATGGGGGCTATGGGCAGGACCCGAATCTTGTCGCAATTGCGCCCGGCTTCGGACAGCGGCACGGTATCGGTGACCACCAGCCGGTCCAGCTGCGACTTGCTGATATTGT
>CAYPKI010000074.1:9632-10335 GCA_964411265.1 uncultured Alcanivorax sp.
CGATAGCCGGGCCCGAGAGTACCGCATGGGTGGCGTAGGAGTAGACGGCCCGGGCGCCGTGCTCTTTGAGCGCGCCGGCCGCCCTGCACAGGGTGCCGGCGGTATCGACCAGGTCGTCGACGACCACACAGGTGCGGTCGTTCACGTCGCCGATGATGTGCATAACCTCGGATTCGTTGGCCTGGGCCCGGCGCTTGTCGATGATCGCCAGCTCGGCGCTGAGCTGCTTGGCCAGTGCCCGGGCCCGCACAACGCCGCCCACATCCGGTGATACCACTACCAGGTCGTCGTAATTTTGACGCTCGATATCCGCGACTACCAGGGGCGTACCATAGACGTTGTCCACGGGAATATCGAAAAAGCCCTGAATCTGGTCGGCGTGCAGATCCACGGTTACTACCCGGTCGATGCCCACGGAGGTGATCATGTCGGCCACCACCTTGGCGGTAATGGGCACGCGGGCGGACCGGACGCGGCGGTCCTGGCGCGCATAGCCGAAATAGGGCATGACGGCGGTGATGCGCCCCGCGGACGAACGCCGCAGCGCATCGGCCATGACCAGTAGCTCCATCAGGCTGTCATTGGTAGGCTCGCAGGTGGACTGGACGATGAAGACGTCCTTGCCCCGGACATTGTCGTTAATCTCTACAGCGGTTTCGCCATCGCTGAAGACGCCCACATCCGCGTCGCCGAGCGGGATGTT
>CAYPKI010000074.1:10345-11927 GCA_964411265.1 uncultured Alcanivorax sp.
GATTGGCATTGCCGGTGAAGATAACGAGATTCGGCACAGATCCCCCGGGGTTGTCTTCGGTCCGCGAGTAGAAATGGTTGGGGTGGCAGGACTCGAACCTGCGCATGACGGGATCAAAACCCGTTGCCTTACCACTTGGCGACACCCCAATAAAAGAAACCGGCGTCGGAGTTTGTCAGGCGGAGCCGGCCGCGTCCAGCGCGGGCGAGCGGTCGATGCCGCGCGCAACGAAGCCCCGCCAGTGGGACGGCAAATCAGCCAGGATTCGCGCGCCCGTGGGCTTGTCGGGCACCCGGGCGAAAACACAGGCGCCGGTGCCCGTCAGCCGGCTGTTGCCGGCGCGCTCCCGGATTTTATCAAGCGCTTGCCCCACGGCGGGAGCCAATCTGCGCACCACGGGTTCGCAGTGATTTTCGAAGCGCTCCGGACCGTCCCCGAGAAAGCTCGCTAATGTACTTTTCGGATATTGCCTTGTCAATTGCGGGTCGTTGAAAACGGCACCGGTGGACACGCTGACACCCGGAGACACCACCAGATAGTAGCTATGCGGCAGTTCCACCGCGGTGAGCTGCTCGCCCACGCCTTCGGCCCAGGCGCTGTGGCCCTGCACGAACACAGGCACGTCCGCGCCCAGTTGCCGCCCCAGTGCGGCCAGGGTATCCAGATCCAGGTTCAGGTTCCAGAGCCGGTTAAGCCCCAGCAGGGTGCTGGCGGCATCCGAAGAGCCACCGCCCAGACCGCCGCCGGCAGGCAGGGTTTTCTCCAGGCGCAGAGCCGCGCCCGCGCGGGTGCCGGTGTGGTGCTGTAGCAGTCGAGCCGCGCGCCAGACCAGATTGTCCTCGCCGGTCGCCGTGTCGTTGTCGACGTCCAGGTGAAGTTCATCGGCGGCGCTGATATGCAACACATCGCCCTGGTCAAGCAGAGCAAAAACGGTCTGAAGTTCGTGGTAGCCGTCCGGACGGCGTCCAGTGATATGCAGGAAGAGGTTGAGTTTGGCCGGCGCCGGTATTGTCAGGGCCTTCATGGCGCTGGTTGCCAGGCCTTGATGAGCACTGTAAAGCGCCGATCATCTTTTTCCGCCTTGATGCGATGGGGCAGCTCAAGCCCGGTCACGCTCTGGTAGCGCCCAAAGGTGAGTTGCCAGCCGGCCTGACGCAATTGCCTCAGCCGGCCCTGTTTTTCCCGGCGTTGCGTGGCCGCGGGCCCGGGCGCGGCCAGCCCGCGCACCCAATAGCGGAGCTGCTCCACAGGCAGGACCAGCCCGGTGAGCCGCCAGGCCAGCATAGACGGTGACTGCGCCCGCACGGTGTCGCCCCCGTGTTCCAGCTGCGCATGCCGGGGACTCCATTCGAGACGCGCGCTGCCAAAGCCCATGGGGCCGGAGAACTGAATGCGCCCGGAGCCCGCGTCCTGCTGCACCCAGTTAAAGCTGGCGCTGCCCCCGTCATTGCCGCTGCGGTAACCCAGCCGGCCCTCGATACTCCAGCGCTCCAGCGCCTCGCGGCTGTCCCGGGCTAGATCCCGTTGCGGGGTCTGGCAGGCGCCGACGAGGAGAACCAGCGCGAGCGCCGTCAGACGCGCC
>CAYPKI010000075.1:0-9615 GCA_964411265.1 uncultured Alcanivorax sp.
GCCTGGCGGAACTGCGCGACCATTAAACCAACTTCACAATCCGAGAGGGTAAAACCATGATTGATACTGAGAAACGAAACCTGCAAACCCTGATAACCGGGTACACTGAGGCGCTATACTTCACGGAAGGCGGGCCCGACCACCCGGAATTCGATGGGGCGGAACTGTCGGACTCGGCACGGTTGTGCATTATGCTCGATTGTGTGCGGTTCCTGGTGCGGGTGGATTTACTATGCGGGTATGTCCCGTCTGAGCTCTACCCTCACCTGGGGCACGACCTTTGGCTCACGCGCAACGGGCACGGCGCGGGTTTCTGGGATGGCGACTGGCCAGAGAATCAGGGGCAGATCCTGGACGGACTTGCGCAGAATATGGGCCCTATGCACGCCTGGGTAGGCGACGATGGGCTGATCTACATGGAGGATGCGTAGCCATGGACCTGGAAGCTATTGAAGCCGAACTTGACCGCTTGCGCCGGCGCGAGGCGCTACTACGGCACGCGCCTATGGACGGCAGTGAAGGCGAGGAGGAGTACTGCGCCCGGCAGGAGCGCCTGCGCGAGATCCGCCAGCGGGTGCGGAGCCTGGAAGCTCGGGCCCGCGAAATTCAAAACGACGAGAGTGAGGCGTAAACCATGGCTAACATAAGTGTAACCATCACCCCCGAGGCCCTGGAGGCCCTGGGCCTGAACGGGTTGAGCGACTGGGCGGAACGGCACGGGTGCGCCCTGGTGTCCACGCCCCGGGGGCTGGAGCTACAGACCCGGGAGCAGATGCGCAGGCGCATGCGCGAGATCCGAGCGTCCCTGGCCCAAGGCCAGCCCGCGCCGGTACGGCGCATGGAAAGTAGACGCGTTGACCCCGGCACAGGTGAAACGTAAACTTTGGTTAATGCAGGTGGGAGCCATGCAATGAAACTGGTGAGTCTCGACTTCGAGACCTGGTATGACCGTGACTATACGCTCCGCAAGATGCCGCTGTGGCAGTATCTGCGGGACCCACGGTTCCAGGTACTCGGGTGCGCCGTACAGGTGGCCGGGCAGCCGGCACAGTATGTCCAGCCGGACGGGTTGCCCGAGCTATTCCGCCAGCTGGGCACCGACGTGACCGCAGTCGCGCACAACGCGGACTTCGACGCCGCGGTCGCCTGGCATGCGTACGGATGGGCCCCGGCCCGGTGGTTCGACACCCTCAAGATGGCCCGCTACGCCATCAGTCAGGGCCACCTGGCCCCGGACCAGCGCACCAGCCTGGCCGCCCTGGCCCCGCTGGTGGGCATGGAGAAGGGCGACACAGGCGAAGCCGTAGCTGCTGGCGGGCAGGTCCTGACCGACTACGCCCTGACCGACTTGACTATCATGAACGCCCTGCTGGCGAAGCTCTACCCGCTGCAATCGCGGATGGAGCTGGCCCTGCAGGACCTGCATGTGCGTATGGCCGCCTACCCGGCGCTGGAGCTGGACCGGGACCTCCTTGCGGAGCTGGCCCGGGGTGCTGAGATCCCGGAGCACGTCGCCAAAGCATGCCGCTCCCGCGACAAATTCGTCGCCCTCCTTGAAAAGCGCGGTGTACAAGTCGAGTACAAGACCACGGACAAGGGCCACCAGGCCCCAGCCCTGGCGAAGACCGACACCTTTATGCAGCGCCTGCAAAAGCACCCGGACCCGACGGTGCGCCGCCTCGCCGAGATCCGACTGCAGGTAGCGAGCACGATCAAGCAGTCGCGCAGCCAACGCTTCCTCGATATTGGCAGCCCACTGCCGGTGCCGTTGCTGTACTACGGCGCCCATACGGGCCGGGCGAGCGGCCTGGACAAGATGAACATGCAGAACCTGCCCGCCCGAGGCGACGCCGGCCGGATCCGCCACGCGCTGCGAGCGCCAGCAGGGTACAAACTGGTAATCTGCGACTCCGGGCAGATCGAGGTCCGCGTGATTGGCTGGCTCGCCGGGTGCCGGGCCATCCTGGACACCGCCCGGGCGTTCGACGCCGGCACGGGTGCGGACTTTTATGTCACCTTCGCCTCGGAGGTCATGTACCCACGGACGCCGCTGGCCGAGGTCACCCCGGAGCAACGCAAGGTGGCCAAGCCGCCGGTTCTGGCGTGCGGGTTCGGCCAGGGCTGGCGGGGGCTGATCGGCTACGCCGAAGGCATGGGTGTGGAGCTGACTGAACAACAGGCCCAGCGGGCCGTGGACGGGTACCGCAGCCGCTACCCCGAGGTGGTGCGGTTCTGGGACCAGACAAAGCACGAAGGCCGCCAGCAGCTCCCGTCGGGGCGGTGTCTGATGTACCCCGACCTGCACATGCGCGGCCGCGACCCGATGTATTACAAGCACCAGATTTTCAGCCGCCAGCACACGTTCCGCGACCAGATAAAAATCTGGCACGGGCTGCTAACGGAGAACATTGTTCAGGCCGTGGCCCGCGACGTTGTGATGTGGCAGACGCTGCAGCTGGCCAGGCTGTACCGCGTCGTACTGTCGGTCCATGACGAAGTGGTACTCATGGTACCGGAAGATCAAGCAGAACAAGCAGCCCGGGACGCAGAGTACTGGTTCAGCCAGGTCCCTCCCTGGGCCGAGGGGTTGCCCGTGGCAGGCGAGGCAGCAGTGAGTGACCATTATCAGAAAGGGTGAGGAGACGACAATGCAAGACCGACCGACATGGACCCCGACGAGCAAGAGCTGGAGCAAGGGGCGGAGGAAGAAGGAGAAGAATAAGTCATGACCAAAAAAATCATTCACAGCTACAGCGCGATGAAGACGTTTAACACCTGCCCGCGGCAGTACAAGGCGCTCTATGTGGACCGCAGTCACAAGCGTGCGCCGTCACCGGCGCTGGACAAGGGCATTCGGTACCACGAAGCCCTGGAAAACACGGTACGGTACGGGCAGTCGCTGCCTAAGTACCTAAAACGGTGGGAGTCACTGGCGTACAAGCTACACGAAGGCGGCGCCCAAGCCGAAGTGAAGTTGGCCACTGACCGTGAGGGTAACCCGTGCGACTTTTTTGATACGGATCGGGCGTGGCTGCGCGGCGCCATCGACGTGGACTGGGAGCAGCAAAGCAGCTGCCTGGAGATCGACTGGAAAACGGGCAAGGTGTACCCCGATCCGTTGCAAGCGGACGTGTACGCCACAATGAAGTGGGCGCAGAACCCGGACCTGCGAATCAATTTCAAGCTGGTGTTCCTGGACCATGATACGGTGGTGCCAGTCCACCCGGACCGTGAAGCAGTGAACCGGGTCAAGGACCAGCTGCGCCGCATTGAAGCCGAACAAACGTACCCGCCGCGACCGTGTTTCGCGTGCAGGTTCTGTCCAGTCACGGAGTGCGAATACAACGAGAGTTGAGGAGCAAAACCATGAAAAACGAAAACGACGTTAAGGCCAAGATCAAAAAAGTTTTCAAGCGCTACGGCGTATGGAACACGGCCATCAGTCAGACGGGCTACAGTCAGCCCGGTGTGCCGGACTATCTGTCCTGCGTGGGTGGTCGTCTGCTCGCTGTCGAGGCCAAATTTGGCAGCAACGCGCCGACGGCACTGCAGAAGGAACAGATGCGCCAGATCAAGGAGTCCGGCGGGCTGACCATGGTCGTTAATGAGCAGAACCTGGGCGAGTTTGAGTCGCAGCTGTACACCTGGCTGGAACGGTTCAGGAGTGAGTAAATGACCTGGCGAGCAGTACCCGGCCGCAACGCCGCCTTCACACAGGCGCAGCTGCCCCTGGCAGTGCTGGAAGGCGTTAAGCATGTGCAGACCACGGTGCGCGGACAGCCGTTGACCCTGGTCAAGCACGACATGCCCAGTTACGAGCAACTGCGCCAGCACGGATTGGTGCTGCCCAGCCCCCTGGTGCATTACCGCTGGCCGGGGCGTTTCGAGCCGCTGGAGCACCAGCGGATCACGGCGGAGCACTTCGTTCACAACCGCAAGTGTTTCTGCCTCAACGGACTCGGCACCGGCAAGACACTGAGCGCGGTCTGGGCCAGCGACTTTCTGATGGAGCAGGGCATGGTGCGCCGGACCCTGGTGGTGGCGCCGCTGTCCATCTGCGATCATGTATGGGAGCGCGAGCTGTTCCAGACCCTGCCCCAGCGTCGGGCGGCAGTGCTCAAGGGATCCCGGGACCGCAAGCGTCAAACGGCGGCGGACACGCGGCTGGAGTACATCATCGTGAACCCGGAGAGCCTGGGCATCATCGAGGACGTACTGCCCATGGTGGACCTCGTTATTGTGGACGAGTTCACAAAATTCAAAAACGCCAAGAGCCAACGATGGAAGGCGCTGCGGCGTATCACGAACAACACCCGGCTGTGGCTCATGTCCGGCACGCCGGCGCCACAGAGCCCACTGGATGCCTACGGCCCGCTAAAACTGGTGGACCCGAAGCCTCCGTCGTTTACACAGTGGCGCGAAATGACCATGTATCAAGTCTCTCGCTTCCGGTGGGTGCCCCGGGAGGGCGTGGAAGACGCCATTGCCCGGGCGCTGCAGCCGGGCGTGCGTTTCAAGCGCGACGAGTGCCACGACATGCCTGACGTGCAGACCATCGAGCTGCCCGTCGAGCTGACCCAGGAGCAGCAGCGCTACATTCAGCTGTTCCGGGAGGAGGCTATGGCCGAGATCGACGAGCAGAACATTACCGCGGCCAACGCCGCCGCCGTACTGTCCAAGGTGCTGCAGACCATGGCCGGCTGCGTCTACGGCACCGACGAGAAAGGCGACCGCAAGCCGGTGCCGGTCAAGGCCGACCCCCTGTTCGATCAGATCGAGGAGGTGGTGGAGCAGGCCGATACGCCGGTGCTGGTGTTCGTTCCATTCCGGGCTGCTGCGGAGGCGGTGTACAAGCACCTGGAGAAGCGCAAATATCGCGTGGGCAAGATCACGGGCGGGCAGAGCAGTGGCCGCAGTGAACTGTTTGACGCAGTGAACCGTAACGAGCTGGATGCCCTGGTGGCCGTGGCTGGCACCATGAGCCACGGCCTGACGCTGACGGCCAGCCGGTACGTTCTGTGGGCTCTGCCCCCTCATAGCTACGAGGAGTATGAGCAGGCCAACGGCCGCGTGATCCGCCAGGGACAGCGAAATGATGTTGTCATTTACCACATTGTGCAAAATAAACTTGCACATGATCTTTTTCTACGTCTAAAATCTAAAGCACGGTTGCAAGATGCCGTGTTAAACTTGATAAGTGGAGGTGCAAATTATGAGTAATGAACGCAGTCTGGACCTTTCGGAGCTGGAGGAGCGGCTGGGGTACGAAGAATCTGCCCGCGAACGCGCCGAGGCCGCCAAGGAAGACCTGTCCCGCCAGCTGACCGAGCTGCAACAGCTTCGGCAGGAGGAGAACGCGGGGCTGGAGCAGCTGGACGACCTGCGGGCTGAGGTGGGCACGCTGCGCCGCCAGCTGCGCCGCAAGGAGGAGGTCATCGAGTCTCAGGCCGCGGCCCTGAGCCGGATCGTGCGGGAGGTGCATCGTGAGTAACATTGACAGCTTGATTGACAAGTACGTTGAGCTGCGCGACCGCAAGAAGGCGCTGGAGGAGGGGCACAAAAAGGAGCTGGCTCCGTACAAGCAGGCCCTGGAAAAGCTCGAAGCGCACTTCCAGGAGCACATGCAGGAGCAAGGGCTGAACTCGTTGAAGTCCAGTCATGGTACGGTGTACCAGTCCGAGGTCTCCAACGCGAAGGTGCATGACTTCGAGGCCGCGCTCAACTATGTGCTCGAAAATGAGCGCTACGATCTGCTGGAACGGCGGATCAACAAGTCCGCTCTCCAATCCATTCTGGAGGAGGGCGTATCCGACGAGGTTCCCGGTGTCGAGCTGACCCGGGCGAAGAAAATCAACGTGAGGAGGTCCTGACATGGGCGATCTGATTATTCCCGAAAAACCGAAGCACCTGGCCCAGACGGGCAACGACACTACGGGCGAGTTCGCCGGCGGCGTCTCTGGCGGTATGCCGCTGCCTGCGCTGTCCATCCGCTCGAAGAAGTTCCGCGCGCGGCTGGACCAGCAGGAGCAGGAACTGGGTGGCGACAACGGCCTGGAAGTGATCCTGGTGGCGGCCCGGCCGCATATTTCCAAGCGCTACTTCGAGAGCGACTACACGCCCGGGGACAACCCGGCGCCGGACTGCTCCAGCATCGACGGCAAGACGCCGGACGTGGCCGAGCCGGTCTCGCCGAACTGCGCCAGCTGCCCGAAAAACGTCTTCGGGTCGAAGGGCGCGGGCAAGGCGTGCGGCGACTACAAGCGCCTGGTGGTGCTGCCGCTGGTCAACGGCGCTCCGGTGAGTACGCCGGTGGTGCTGGACGTGCCGGCCACCAGCCTCAAGACGCCGAAGGCCATGCGTGGCGGCACCGACATGATGCTCAAGGAGTACATGGCGGCGCTGGGCCGGCACCAGATTGATCCCACGACCGCGGTCAGTGTGATTTCGTTCACCGGCGCGGACTATCCGCAGCTGTGCTGGACGTTCGACCGCTACGTCACCGAGGAGGAGATCAACCTGGTGCGCGAGCACCGCGACTCCGAGGCAGTCCAGGAGGTGCTGGGCGAAGACGTGCAGCCTGGCGACGTGCCGGCGCCCACGCCGGAGGAGCAGCCCGCGCAGACGGCCCAGCCCGCGCAGACGGCCCAGCCCGCGCAGAAGGCGGCGGAGCCGGAGCCGGAGCCGGAGCCCAAAAAGACGGTCTGGGTACACGACGCCGCCAACGAGAAGGTCTGGCAGGCGCCGGAGTCGCAGGTCCCCGAGGGGTGCAAAGTAGTCTCCGAGGACAAGGCCCGGAAGCTCCAGGCTATCTACGAGGACGACGAAGACGATGGGCCTACCTCGGCGCAGCCGCAGGAGCCCCAGCCCGAACCGGCTGGCGAAGCCAAGTCGGAGGCGGCCGAGCCCGCTGCCGAGCCCGCTGCCGAGGGAGCCGCCGGCGAAGGCGCGTCCGAGGACGACTCCGGCGAGGGCGACGACGACGTGATGGCCGAGGTCGAGAATCTGCTGAAGGGGCTAGAATAATGGAAACACAGCGTCCACTCACCGACGAAGACAAGGTGGCCCGGGTTGTCCGGGCCCTTACCTTGCGCTATCTTGAGTCCTGCGAAGCCAACCGAATCAGCCGCGGCACCGCGGCTCAGCTGCTCGGAATCTCCCGCACCCGACTGGTGCAGATGGAGCGCTCCGCCAGCGCCGGCGAAAGGATGATGGTCAGTGTTGTTCTGTTTCTGCGTCTCAAGCAGCTGCTGGAGGGGGTCACTGACGCCCGCGAAGCCGAGGTCCTGCCGGCAGCTTCCAAACGAGGTGCAGCACAGACAGCAGTCCTGGAGTTCTTCGGTCGGGCGGAGTCCGAGGAGAAGGCCGAGGAGAAGGCCGAGCAGGATTGATTCGATAGCGAATAAGAAAGCCCCGCCGGTATGGGGGCGGGGCTGGAGGTGCAAATGAACGATCTGCTCGCTCTGACCTGGGGCGAAACCCCGGGGCACAGGTGCATATTCAGCACTGACGGCGGCCGTGTCAAGACCTATTTTGTCGAATCCACGACCAAAGCTTCGGTGCTCGCGCAGCAGCTGGACAAGCGGGGCCACGACGTGTACTTCGCGCCAGCGCTGTTCCGCTCCGACCGGCGCGTGGCGGACAACGTGCAGGGCCTGGCCAGCTTCTATGTAGACCTGGACGTGGGCCCGGACAAGCCCCACCAGGACATCAAGCAGGCGCTGGTGGCGCTGCTACGCTGGTGCAAGGAACACGGGTTCTGGGCGCCGTCCGCGCTGGTCCACTCCGGATACGGGCTGCACGCTTACTGTCTGCTCGACGCGGGCTACCCGCGGGAGGACTGGCTGCCCGTGGCCCAGCACTTCAAGCAGGCGCTGGCCGTGGCCGAGGTGGGTGCGGACCTGCAGGTGACCGCGGACGCCGCCCGGATCCTGCGGGTGCCGGGCACGCATAACCACAAGGACCCAGACGCGCCGCGCTCGGTGAAGCTGCTCTACGCCGGCAAGCGCCGGTTGCCCCTGGAAGACTTCCGCTCTCGCCTGCCGGCGGTAGGCCCCATCGGCGGCGTTGACTCTGCCCGGGCCCCAAAGCCGGGGACCGAGTGGAGCGTAGACGAGGAGCTACCGCCCGGCGACGCCCCCCGGATCGCTGACTCCTGTCAGCAGATGGGCGAGCTGCGTGACAAAGCCGGCGCCGTAGCGGAACCCTTCTGGCGGGCGGGGCTGTCCGTGCTGTGGCGCTGCGAGAGCGCCGAACACTGGATTGAGCAATGGTCGCAGGGGGACCCGCGCTTCGACCGCCAGCAGGCGCTGAACAAGGCTCGCAACACGGCGGGGCCGGCCACCTGCGCTCATTTCAGCGAGGTGAACCCGGGCGGCTGTGAGGGCTGCCCCTTCGCCGGCCAGGTCAATAGCCCCATCATGCTGGGCGTAGGGGCAGCGCAGCCCGAAGACGCCCCGGATGATCGACTGCATGAGGTCGGGCCCTTCCGGCTCACCGACGCCGGCGTCTACTACCAGCCCCCGGCCGCCGGCGGGCAACCGCCGGAGCAGCCCTGGCGGGTCTCCCGTGTGCCGATCTGGGTCGAGGAGGTGCGCGAGCGAGCATCCATGGGCATGGATGACGGCGATATGTCCACCCTGCTGGTGGCCTGGGTCAGCATCGACCGGCGCCGCAAGCGTGGCATACTGCGGCAGAGAGAGCTCTACGACACACGGACCTTCAAGACGTGGCTGGCGGACCACAACATTATCTCGGCAGTGGCGGAGGCCAAGTTCATCATGCAATACATTTCACAGTACAGCCTGGCCATGATGAAGTCCGAGGGGGCCCGGGAATACCACGAAGCCCTGGGCTGGCACGGCGACGGCTTCGTGCTGGGCGACCGAATCGTGGGTCCCGACGGTGTGCGTAACGCCCTAGTGCAGGGGACCAACCCCATCACCCGCATGAGCGCGAAGGGGGACCTGGAGAAGTGGAAACAGGCCGCGGCCGTGTTCAATAAGGATGAATACTGGACGCACGCGTTCGCCGTGCTGTGCGGCTTCGGCAGCCCGCTGCTGGAGCTGGCTAGCACGCAGTCCGCCGTGGTGTCGCTGGTGGGCCCGTCCGGCGCGGGCAAGACTTTGGCCGCCCATGTGGCGCTCAGTATCTACGGCGACCACCGGCTGCTGGAGCAGGGCGCGAGCGCCACGCCGAACGCCTGGGAGAAGCAGATGGGCTGCAACCGCCATGTGCCGCACCTGCTGGACGAGGTGACGCAGTACGCGGTGAAGAAGCTCACGGAGTTCGTGTACATGGCGGCCAACGGGCAGGGCAAGTCCTCACTGACCCGCAGCCGCGAGACCCGCGAGGCAAGCACATGGCGGCTGGTGCCGTTCATCACCTCGAACCACCCGGTGCTGGAGTTCCGCCAGCGTGACGTGGAGGAAGCCCACCGCCGGCGCATACTGGAGCTGCCGTTTGGCGACGCCATGGCCCCGGACGACGGGGGCTTTGTGGACCAGACCATCCAGGACAACTATGGCGTCGCTGCAGCGCCGTATCTGCAGGAGGTCGCCCGTCACCGCGACAAGATCCCGTCGCTGTTTCAGGCGGCGTTCCGCCAGCTGCAGGAGC
>CAYPKI010000075.1:9625-11840 GCA_964411265.1 uncultured Alcanivorax sp.
GGCGGCTAACCGCTTCGGGCTGTGGACTCTGGCCAGCGCCCTGGTGGGCGGCCAGATTGCTCGCAAGCTGGGACTAATCGACTACGACGTGGACGCCATCATTTCCCGTGTGGCGAAGACGCTGCACTCGCAGGCGGCCGACACCCAGCTCGACAGCGAGCGCGTGCAGTCCGCGGTGCTGGAGTGGCTGACTGAGAACAGCAAGCACATTTCCCACTGGGGCAACGAGACCGTGGCTGAGGCCGTGGACGATCCGGTGGCCCGGATCTATTCCAACGGCACTATCGCCATCCACCGCAGCCGGCTCAACGAAATGCTCCGCCATGAGCGGCTGAGCCTGTCGCAGGTGAAGCGGTGGATTGAGTCGGTGAAGGCGGCGGACGACCGCCGGGCCCGGCTGGCGCCGGGGACTGCACCGATCTGGTCCTACATTTTCAAGACGAAAGAGATTGGGTTCGATGAAGAAGACGTACTCGAAGCGTCCGCTGATTGACCTGACATGGGTGGAGTACAACGGATCTGGGCACGGACGGCGCCTGGGCTGGCACCCGGGTGCGGTTCTAAGGGTCTTCCTTCGCCCACTCCCGAAGGGCCGCCTTGTCCGCGTTCGCTGCCTCGACGGCGCCGCGCAGCTCGAAGACATACTCCTCGATCATGTACTGCACGGTCTGCCCTTCGGGCTCAGGGATCGGCGTCGGTTTCAGATATTTCGCCGGCGGGTCCATTTTCAGCGTCTTTACCCTCGGTGCCGGGTCGCAGGCTGCCAATAATAGCAGCAGGCACGCGGGCAGACCGACAACGAGCATAATCACCCTCAGCTCTTTTACCAGCTGCCTGCGCTTGTTCCTGCGCCTGAGACGTTCGATCCTGGAGCTGCTCGATTCGTGCTTCATAACGAGCCTCGATCTGTTGCCTTCGTTCAATTTCCTGCTTCCAGCGCTGGGCCTCGGCCGCATTCTGCTCGGCTCGGGCCTCAGCCTGGCTCAGCTGCTCTGCCAGTTCACCGGACTTCTCTGCCTGGCGCAGCGCGTACCAGCCCATAGCTACCAGTGCCGCGACCACGGCGCCGCCGATCAGAATTTTCGGGTTCTTGAGCACTTTCAGGGCCGGGCCGGCCACGGACAGGAGAGCGCTCCACATATCATCACCCCCGTTGCTTGGCCCATTTGTACATGCCGTACAGACCTGCCGACGGGATACCGACCAGGGCGCCGTAGGCCGTGGCCGCAGCCCCGGAGAGCTGGCTGAGGTCCGTAGTGAACAGGTGGTGGGTGCCGTAGCCAATCAGCAACATGACATAGACGATCAGCGTGGCGGTGAATATCTGAGTGGCGGTTTTCATGCCTTGTGCTCCGCGCCGCCGAAATAGTCCCAGTACGCCGGGGCCGGTTTGTCCGGGTCGTTGTCGGCGTGCACAAAGGTTCGGGCCCGTCCGATCCGACGGAAGCCCACGGCCGTAAGGTCCGCGATCAGGCGCACCACGTCCGCCTCGGGCCAGCCATCAATGCTGATGTCAGCCGCAAACCCCCGGACATGGGCGCTGTTTTCGACACCGCCGACCGCCGCGTTGTGCTCCAACGTGCGGTAGCCGCTTGTGATGTGATACGCCTTCCCCGTGCGCTTGCGCGCCAGGTCCAGCGCCTTGAGCGTGCTGTCCTGCATATTCGATCCGCTGCCCGGGACGTCCGGGCTGTCGAACTCGCTAACGCTGAAATATTGCACCGTCAGCTCCCTCCACCATTACTGTTCTGCACCCATGCGATGATGGCGGACACGCCGGAGACCGTGAGGACCCACACCCCGGCGCGGGCAACGACCTCCTTGGCCCGCCGGACCTGGCGCAGCGTCATGAAGTCCGCTTGCGCCGTGGGCACGTCGTCCACGTCGACACCCAGGGTTTGCAGGGTCTCTTTTGCCCCCTCCCGACCCGCATCGCGGGCGATCTGCTGGGTGTGGCCGTCGTAGTCTCGGCGTTCTTCCGGCATAAAAATCTCCGTTTTACTTAATCTATCCGACAGCGACATCATTAACAGTATCAGTATGCCCCGTGAAGCTCCAGATTTCATTGCCGTCCGAGTCCAACTTGCGGACAGTGTAGTCACCACTAGCTGTGTAGACATTTTCGTTGCCGTCTACAGCGACACTACGAACAACACCAGTGTGTCCCGTGAACGACCAGATTTCATTGCCACCCGAATCCAACTTGCGGGCAGTG
>CAYPKI010000076.1:0-5036 GCA_964411265.1 uncultured Alcanivorax sp.
CAACTGCACGCTTCAGGCCACGCTGAGTGCGCAAGGGGTTTTTCAACAGCCTGCTAATGGCGCCACGGCCATTTGCTGCTTATGGGTTGAGCTCATCAGGTAGAGCGCGCCGGCGAGCGCAAAAACCGAGGCGGCCAGGTACGTGGCCTGAAGCGGTTCAGCACAGTCGATGCCGGTGACCAGGCGGAAGGATTCCATGATGGCCGCAAGGATCACGACCCGTGCAATCCTGTCCTTGGGTTCATCGAGGGAGTTCACATTGAACGGATACTTGCGGCCGCTTTCTTCGGACCGGGCGATGGGGACATGAAGAGCCGGTACAAACCGGACTGACGATCACCAGCACCACGGCAATGAGATCGATACCCACGGCCACCACGAGTGCCTTGACCCGGTTGCCGTGAATGGTGCGAAGTCCACCTTTGTAATAGCGAACGGCATCAGCGACAATCGCCCGGATATCCACGGCGCTGATCACCAGCAGCATAAGCGTGCCCAGCAGGCTGGGGAGCATGGCGGTGAGCACTAAAAGCCTGCTCGATAACGCGAATTCCCCGGGGCCTGCTTCAGGCCGCCGCGCCATTAGGTGTCCGCCTCGTTCTTTCCGGGTTTTACTGCTTCCGCGGGGACGCCCTTATTGCCCTGCCTGACGGGGTCAGTCGTTATTGCTGATCGCTGGCCTGGGCGTTGCGCCGGTAGCCGTGAAACTTCTCCAATACCTCGCTCATCTGTTCCTCGGTGAGAAGAACGGGTTCCCCCACATTCAGCGCCTGCATATAGCAGCGCGCCAGCAATTCCACTTCCCGGGCGAGTTCCAGGGCAGCGTCCAGGCTGTCCGCGAGCGCTACCTGGCCATGGTTGGCGATCAAACAGGCATCGCGCTCGGCAATACCGGCTTGAATGTTTTGTGCCAGCTCCGCCGTGCCGAAGGTAGCATAGGGCACGCAGGGAATATCCGTACCACCGGCCACGGCCACCATGTAGTGAAAGGCCGGCACGGGTTTGTTCAGACAGGCGAGACTGGTGGTCCAGGGCGAGTGGACATGGACCACCGCCCGGGCATCCGGGCGTTGTCGATAGATGGCTGCGTGGAAGCCCCATTCGCTGGACGGTTTCAACGATCCCTCGTAGTGGCCGTCCAGATCACAGGTAACGACATGCTCCGTGCTCATGGTGTCGAAATCACAGCCGGACGCGGAAATCAGCATGCCCTGGCCCTGGCGCGCGCTGACATTGCCGGACCGGCCTTGATTCAGCCCCTGGCGATTCATGCCCCGGGCGGTATCCACCACTGCCTGGCACAGCTTTGTGGCGGGCTGGGGTTCCGTCAAGATCGGTAGCCCAGCACTGAGCGCAGCCACACGCCCAGATCCCGGATTTCTTCCATGCACACCTCGTGGCCCATGCCATAAGTTCTGTACTCCGGCTCATAGCCCAGGGTGCGCACATGCTCCATGCTCTGCCGGCCCAGTGCTTCCGGCAGCATGGGGTCCTGGGTGCCATGGGCGATGAAGACGGGCAGCTGCTTGTTGACCTCGGTCGGCTGCGTCAGATGAGGCGTGGCGAAATAGCTGGACAACGCCATCAGGCCCGCCAGCGGCTGCTCGTACGTAAGGGCGGTGTGGTAGGCAATCGCCCCGCCCTGGGAGAAGCCGGCGACGATGATTCGACGGCTATCCACGCCACGCTCGATTTCCCGCTCTATCAGATCCCGTGTGGTCTGAACCGAAGCCAGGATCCGGTCTTCGTCCAGATCGTCGCTGCGGTCCACCGAGCGGATGTCGTACCAGGCGGGCATGACCATGCCACCATTAATGGTCACCGGAATCTCCGGGGCATGGGGGAAAACAAAGCGCACGGCGGCTTCATCGGGCAACCCCAGGTGCGGCACCACGGGTTCAAAGTCATGACCGCTGGCGCCCAGGCCGTGCAGCCAGATCACACTGGTATCCGGTTGGTCGCCCGTAGCGACTTCCACGCAATCGAGATAATCCATGCCGGCTCTTCCTGCTCACAATGAGCGCGTACTGTAGCGCGGTGGCCGACCGGGTCGCCACCGGGACAGCTTTGCATCCGGCTGCTATCCTTGCATTCACCCGGCAACAGTAGAGCCTTCATGTTCCGACGCACCAAGATTGTCGCCACCCTGGGCCCCGCCTGCAATCGGGCTGACCAACTCGAGGCCTTGATGGGTGCCGGGGTGAACGCTTTCCGGATAAACTTCTCCCACGGCGACCCGGCGGATCACCAGAGCATAGTGGAAGCCATCCGTGCCGGCGCCGAGTGCTGGCAGCAAAGCGTGGCCGTACTGGCCGACCTCCAGGGTCCGAAGATCCGTATTGCCGGATTCGCCGAAGGCCCGGTAACGCTGCGCGAAGGCGATGCATTCGTCCTGGATCCGGAGCTGGATCCGGAGGCGGGTACGGCCGAGCGCGTGGGTGTGAGCTATCCGGCCCTGCCGGATGACTGCGCCCCCGGCGATACGCTGCTGCTCGACGACGGGCTCATCGAATTGCAAGTGGAAGACATACGCGGCCGGGCCATCCATGCCCGGGTGGTGATCGGGGGTCGGTTGGCCAGCCACAAGGGCATCAACCGGCGCGGTGGCGGTTTGACCGCGCCCGCGCTCACCGACAAGGACCGGGTTGATATCCGCACGGCCGCCGACATGGATCTGGATTTTCTGGCCGTGTCCTTTCCCCGCAATGCCGAGGACATGAACGAGGCGCGGCGCCTGTACGAGCAAGCCGGTGGTGAGGGCGACCTGGTGGCCAAGATCGAACGTGCCGAAGCGGTCGCTGAAACGGCCACGCTGGACGGCATTATCGAAGCGTCAGACGGGATCATGGTCGCGCGCGGGGATCTGGCCGTGGAAATCGGCGACGCCGAGCTGGTCGCGGTGCAGAAACACATTATCCAGCGCGTGCGGGCAGTGGATCGCTTCGTAATCACTGCTACCCAGATGATGGAATCCATGATCCATGCGCCCCAGCCCACCCGTGCCGAGGTTTCGGATGTGGCCAATGCCGTGCTCGACGGCACCGATGCGGTCATGCTCTCGGCGGAGACGGCGGTGGGGGATCAGCCCGAGACCACAGTACGCGCCATGGACCGCATTATCCGGGGCGGCGAACGGGCCTATCACCGTGGGCAGTCCAGCCACCGTCTGCATCAGGCCTTCGAAAACATGGATGAGTCCATCGCACTCGCTGCCATGTATGTGGCCAATCACCTGGAGGGCGTAAAGGCTATTATCGCCATGACCGAAAGCGGCACCACGCCACGGCTGATGTCGCGTATTCGCTCGGGCATGCCCATTTTCGCCTTTACGCCGCGTGCCGATACGCGCCGTCGCGTGGCGCTTTATCGGGGTGTTCAGCCCATGGCTTTTGATTCCGCCGACTTCCCCAATGATGAAGTCAACCAGCGTGCCGTTCAGAGGCTACGGGACGAACGTCTGGTGGCGGATGGCGACCGAATCATTATCACCAAGGGGGACTATGTTAGTGCCCATGGCGGGACCAATGCCCTCAAGGTGGTGGAAGTGGGCGGAGTGGTGCGCTGATTGCCATGAACGCATCCAGGACCGGTACAGAGGCGCCTTTTTCGCCTGAAGTCATCCACAGTCAATGGCAACCCCTGGCCCGGGACGAGGCCACGCCCGTGCCCGAAGCGGCCCGCGCCTACACGCGCTTCTATGGTCTGGATCTTGTGGAGCAGGGCGAAGCACAGCGTCAGGACCTGGGCTGGTTCGAAGCGGCCGGTGAGCGCATCGCCGCGCAGGTCTTTTACCCTGCCGCTGTGCGGGGCACCACGGTGCTGTGTCACGGTTACCTGGATCATGCCGGGCTCTATGCCCACCTCATCCGCGAGTTGCTGGCCCTGGGGCAGGTGGTAGTGATCTATGATCTGCCTGGGCATGGACTGTCCACGGGCGACGAAGTGGCCATCGACTCCTTTCAGGATTATGTGGCGGTGCTGCGCACCTGTTTCGTACACATGGAGACTCATTTGCCCGGGCCCTGGCATCTGGTGGCCCAGAGTACCGGTGGCGCCGTGGCCATGGACTGGATGCTCTATCCCCGGGCCGACGATCCCGAACTGGCGAGCGTCACCCTTTTGGCGCCGTTGGTGCGTCCGGTGGGCTGGCGCTGGGGCAGGCTGGTGCACCCGCTGGTGCGGTTGCTCCGTGATTACGTCAAACGGGTATTCATCGGCAACTCGAACGACCCAGACTTCGTGGACTTTCTGGAATACCGGGACCCGCTGCAGTCCCGCTGGATTTCCACCCGCTGGGTGGAGGCACTGCGGCAATGGCTCGGCCGTTTCCACGCGGCGTCGCCCAGCCGTTATTCGCCCTACATTCTGCAGGGCGATCAGGACAGCACCGTGGACTGGAAATACAATTTGCCCGCCATCCAGGCACGCTTTAGCGAGCCGCGGATCCACATGATCCCCGGCGCCAACCATCATCTGGCCAATGAAACGCCGCACTACCGGGCTGTGGTCCGGCACTGGCTGGAACAGGCGCTGGGTAGGCCGCACCTGTGAAACCGTCTACCTGAGTGTTTCGTCATCAGTTTTGCTTGACGCACCCTTGGCGCATCCTCAAGCTAGGGTACCGCTCGCGAGCCGGGTAGGCGCACGTGAGCGCGGCAGGCATACCGGCCATGGGGAGGTATTCGGGATGAGCCCGCAGGCATTCACGCAACTTTGGCCCCTGGGTCTTTACCTTTTCTTCGTGTTTGCGCTGGTGGCAGGCATGCTGATCATTTCCGCCTTGCTGGGCCAGCGCTCACCCGCGTCGGCCTCCGAGCGTGGGCGTGATGAGCCCTATGAGTCCGGTATCGTCACGGTAGGCTACGGGCGTTTCCGCATTTCAGCGCACTTTTACATGGTCGCCATGCTTTTCGTGCTCTTTGATCTGGAAGTAGTGTACGTCATCGCGTGGGCCATCGCCTGGGACGCGGTCGGGTGGTCCGGTTACTGGGGTCTGCTCGTCTTTGTCGGCATTCTGGTGGCCGGCCTGGCCTACG
>CAYPKI010000076.1:5046-11530 GCA_964411265.1 uncultured Alcanivorax sp.
GAATGGCGCATGGGCGCGCTGGAATGGCACCCGGGCGGACGTGAGCTGCCCGAAATCCAGCGGCCTTTGAAATTGCGCAAGGGAGAATCCTGATGCAGTGGTCTCTTTCTCGTCCGGGTGAAATCGACACGCGCGACGAAACCGACGATCCCGAATTCGAAAGCGCGGTACGTCGTAACGTGCTCATGGCCAATCTGGAAGAATTGCTGGCCTGGTGCCGAAAGTATTCCCTCTGGCCCTTCAACTTCGGCTTGTCCTGTTGCTATGTAGAGATGACCACTGCCTTTACCGCGCCCCATGATGTTGCGCGTTTTGGCTCGGAAATCCTGCGCGCATCGCCGCGTCAGGCGGATGTGATTGTGATTTCCGGCACAGTTTTCATGAAGATGGCGCCGGTCATCCAGCGTCTCTATGATCAGATGCTGGAACCCAAATGGGTGATCTCCATGGGTTCCTGTGCCAATTCCGGTGGCATGTACGATATCTATAGCGTCGTTCAGGGCGTGGACAAGTTCATGCCCGTGGATGTCTATGTATCCGGTTGCCCACCCCGGCCCGAGGCGCTGCTTCAGGGGCTCTCCATGCTCCAGGAATCCGTGGGCAGTGAGCGCCGCCCCTTGAGCTGGGCCATTGATGATCAGGGCGTGCACACGCAACCCCAGGAAGGTCAGCGCGAGCAAAAGCGTAAGGACAACGCCGAGATTACCACCCTACGCGATCCGGATGAGCTCTAGCTCGGGGAGAAGTGCGAACGCCATGAGTGAAGCCCTTGCGGCCACACAAGCACTGGAGCAGGCACCGGGTGTGCCCGAGTTCCAGAGTCAGTCCACGGCCGATGCCGTGCCCACGCTCTGGGTGGCCGCCGACCAGGTCCGGCCCATGCTGCGTTTTCTCAAGCATGATATCGACCGGCCTTACGGCATGCTCTATGACCTGACCGCCATCGACGAGCGTCTGCGTCAAAAGCGCGGTGATCAACCGCCCAGTGACTGTACGCTGGTGTATCAACTGCTGTCGTTCGAACGCGATGAACTGATCCGCATCAAGGTAGCGCTGGTGGGGACCTGGCGCGCGCCCACCATTACCGATCTCTGGTCCAACGCGGACTGGTACGAGCGTGAAGTCTTTGACCTCTTCGGCGTGGATTTCGAGGGACATCCCCATCTCACACGCATCATCATGTCGCCTACTTGGCAAGGCCATCCGCTGCGCAAGGACCACCCCGCGCGCGCCACCGAGATGGGGCCCTACGAGCTGCCTGACGACAAGCTTGAAGAGGAACAGGACGCGCTGCGCTTTCGGCCCGAAGACTGGGGGATGTCGCGCCAGCGTGACGGTGCCGAACTCATGTTCCTCAATCTCGGCCCCAATCACCCCAGTGCCCACGGGGTGTTCCGCGTTGTGCTTCAGCTCGACGGTGAAGAAATCGTCGATGCTGTGCCGGATATCGGCTATCACCATCGCGGCGCCGAGAAAATGGCGGAACGCCAGACCTGGCATTCGTTTATCCCGTATACCGACCGGGTTGATTATCTCGGCGGTGTGATGAACAACTTCCCCTACGTCATGGCTGCTGAACAGCTCGCGGGTATTGACGTGCCTGACCGGGTCAAGGTTACGCGCATCATGCTCTCGGAGCTGTTCCGGATCAGCTCCCATCTGCTGTTCCTGGGCACTTTCCTGCAGGACGTAGGGCAGATGTCGCCGGTGTTCTATATGTTCACTGACCGGCAAAAGATCTACGACATCATTGAGGGCGTGTGTGGTTTCCGCATGCACCCGGCCTGGTTCCGCATCGGTGGGCTTGCCCAGGATCTGCCCAACGGCTGGGAAAAGCCCGTCAAGCAATTCCTGGACTGGATGCCGGCGCGGTTGCGCGAATACGAAAAGATGGGCATGAAGAATTCGCTGGTGAAAAAGCGCAGCCGCGATATCGGCGCCTACAATTACGAAGAGGCGATCGAGTGGGGCGTGACTGGCCCGGGTCTGCGCGCCGCGGGGCTGGAGTGGGACCTGCGCAAGCAGCGCCCCTACTCGGGTTATGAGCAGTTCGACTTTGACGTGCCCACGGGCAAGCGCGGCGACAGCTATGACCGGGCCGTGGTGCGCTTCGAAGAAATCCGTCAGAGTCTGCGTATCATTGAACAATGCATGAAAAACATGCCGGCGGGTGAGTACAAGGCGCGACACAAGCTGACGACGCCGCCGGTGAAAGACCACACCATGCATGATATCGAGACGCTGATTCATCATTTTCTCAGTGTCAGCTGGGGCCCGGTAATGCCCGCCGGCGAAACCTCGGCTATGGTCGAAGCGACCAAAGGCCTCAATAGTTATTACATGGTCAGTGATGGCGGCAATATGTCGTATCGAACGCGCATTCGTACGCCGTCCTTCCCGCACCTGCAGATGATTCCGATGATGTGCCGGGGCCTGATGATTCCCGATCTGATCGCCATTTTGGGTTCCATTGATTTTGTCATGGCGGATGTGGACCGATGACAGCCGAACGCATTGAGCCTTTCGTCCTCTCGGACGAGGAAAAGGCGGATATCGACGAGGAAATGAGCCATTACGAGGATCCCGGCGCGGCGAGCGTCGAGGCACTCATGGCTGTGCAGCAGCGCCGCGGCTGGGTGAGCGATGAGGCCTTGCGTGCGGTGAGTCAATACACGGGTATTCCCGCGTCGCAGCTCGAGGGTGTAGCCACTTTCTACAATCTCGTTTTTCGCCAGCCCGTAGGTCGGCACGTGATTTTCGTCTGCGACAGCGTGAGCTGTTGGCTCTGTGGCTACGACAGTCTGGTGGACGCGCTTCGGGTCAGGCTGGGCATTGGTTTTGGCCAGACGACGGACGACGGTCGTTTCACATTGCTGCCCTCTGTCTGCCTGGGGAATTGCAACTGCGCGCCGGCAATGATGATTGACGACGATCACCACGGTCCTGTCGGGGCGGAGCAGCTTGACCGTGTTCTGGAGGCCTATTCATGAGCGCGACGCCGCTAACCGAACGTATCCGCCCTGATCGTACACCCATGACGCTGAACGAATACCGCGAAGCCGACGGCTATCAGGGCCTGCAGCAAGCCGTTCAGATGGATCCGGCCGATGTGACTGCCCTGCTCAAGGAGTCCAATCTCCGCGGGCGCGGCGGCGCCGGATTTCCTACCGGGCTGAAGTGGAGCTTTGTGCCCATGGATGCCGATATCGAGCGGAAATACATCATCTGCAACGCCGACGAAATGGAGCCTGGCACCTTCAAGGACCGGCTGTTGCTCGAAGGCGATCCGCACCAGATGATTGAGGCGATGGCGGTCAGCGGCTATGCCATCCAGGCCCAGGTGGGCTATATCTTCTTGCGGGGCGAGTACAAGCTCGCGGCGCAACGACTGCATGACGCCATGGCGGAGGCACGCCAGGCCGGGTTGCTGGGTGACAATGTCCTGGGTAGCGGTTTTGATTTCGAGCTTCATCTGCACACCAGCGCCGGCCGTTACATCTGCGGCGAGGAAACCGCGCTGCTGTCTTCACTCCAGGGTGAGCGCGCCGTGCCGCGTGCCAAGCCGCCTTTCCCGCAACAGGTAGGGCTCTTCGGCCGGCCGTCGGTGGTCAACAATGTGGAGACGCTCTGCAATGTGCCCCACATTGTGCGCGAAGGCGCCGACTGGTTTTTGAGTCTCAGCCACAGCAAGGATGGCGGTACCAAGCTGTATGGCGCCAGCGGTCGGGTGAACAATCCCGACGTGTACGAACTGCCCATGGGTACGCCCTTGCGGGAAGTTCTGGAAGAGCATGCTGGCGGTATGATGGCTGGCTACGAGATGAAGGCTGTGCTGCCGGGCGGCGCCTCCACGCCCATGCTCACCCGTGAGCATCTGGATTTGCCCCTGGACTTCGAGAGCGTGGGCGAAGCGGGCAGCCGGCTGGGCACGGGCACCCTGGTAGTTATTGATGATCACACCAGTATCGTCGGGCTCATGCGTAATCTGGAACATTTCTTCGCTCAGGAGTCGTGCGGCTGGTGTACGCCTTGCCGCGACGGGCTGTCCTGGGTAGAAAAACTGCTCGAGGAGCTGGAGGCAGGCCGAGGCAAGCCCGAGGACATCGGTGTGCTGGAACAGCATGTACGAGACCTGGGGCCGGGCAAGACCTTCTGTGCCCATGCGCCGGGTGCTGTGGGCCCACTGGACACCGCCCTGAAGTATTTCCGGGACGAGTTTGAACAGGCCGCTCGGGTCGGGGAGCATTCGTAATGGCAACGATTTATGTAGACGGCCAGGCCGTTGAAGTCGACGGAAGCACCAATCTGCTACAGGCGTGCCTGCAGGCGGGCTTTGATTTGCCCTATTTCTGTTGGCACCCGGCGCTGGGCTCGGTGGGTTCGTGTCGCCAGTGCGCGGTCACGCAGTATCGGGATGAAAACGACGACCAGGGCAGTCTGGTCATGAGCTGTATGACCCCGGCGGCCGAGGGTACGCGCATCAGCATTGCCGATCCCGAGGCCAGTGACTTCCGGGCATCGGTCATTGAGTGGATGATGACCCAGCATCCTCATGACTGCCCGGTTTGCGAAGAGGGTGGCGAGTGTCATCTCCAGGATATGACGGTCATGACCGGCCATAATTACCGGCGCTACCGTTTCGGCAAGCGCACCTTCCGCAATCAGGACCTGGGCCCCTTTATCGGCCATGAAATGAACCGGTGCATTACCTGCTATCGCTGCGTACGTTTTTACAATGACTATGCCGGCGGCACGGACCTGGCCGCTTTTGGTCAGCGCAATCAGGTTTATTTCGGCCGCCAGGAAGATGGGCCGCTGGAAAGTGAGTTCAGCGGTAATCTGGCCGAGGTCTGTCCCACGGGCGTGTTCACCGACAAGACGCTGGAAGAGCGTTATACCCGCAAGTGGGATCTGCGCACCGCGCCGTCCGTCTGCACCCACTGCTCGCTGGGCTGCAACATCAGCCCGGGCGAGCGCTATGGTGTGTTGCGGCGCGTGCAGAACCGGTACAACGGCAATGTGAACGGGTACTTTCTGTGCGACCGCGGCCGTTTCGGCTACGACTTCGTCAATAGCGATGCGCGGATCCGTAAGCCCCGTATGAGGGGCTCGGACGGGTGCACGGAAATGGCGGACGGAGAACTGCTGGAGCGCATTGCCCAGATGGCCGAAGGCACCGCCCTGGTGGGTATTGGTTCGCCCCGCGCCAGTGTGGAAACCAACTTCGCCCTTAAGCAGTTGGTGGGTGAGGCGAATTTCTACACGGGCATGTCGCGAGCGCAACAGCGCCGGGTCGAGCTTGCCCGTGAGATCCTGGCCGAGGGCCCTGTTCGCACACCCGCCATGGCGGAAACCGAAAACGCGGACGCGGTGCTGGTGCTGGGTGAGGACTTGACCGCCACAGCGCCCCGGCTGGCATTGAGTTTGCGCCAATCCGTGCGCAACGCCGGCTTTGCGCGTGCCGAAGAACTCCAGGTGCCGCTCTGGCGCGACGCCACGGTGCGTGAACTGGAACGTCACTACCGCAGCCCGCTCTTCCAGGTCGTGCCCTGGGCGACGCGGCTGGACGATACCGCGCGCCGTAACCTCTACCGCGGCCCCGAGGATATTGCCCGGCTGGGGCATGCCATCGCTCATGCCATCGATGGCACAGCACCCGAGCCGCAAGGCCTGAGAGAGGCTGAGCTTGAGCACGCCCGGGATATCGCCGACACGCTCAAACAGGCCCGGCGGCCTCTGGTGGTGTCCGGCACTGAGGCCCACAGTGAGGCCGTACTGCACGCCGCGGCGAACGTGGCGCGCGCGCTGGCGGGTCAGCACAGCGACCCTGAGCAGGTGGGCATCAGTCTGGCGCTGCCCGAGGCCAACAGCCTGGGCCAGGCGCTGCTGGGCGGTGGCGATCTGGACGAAGCGCTGGACCGTCTGGATGCCAGTGGTCATACGCTCGTGGTGGCGGAAAACGATCTGTTCCGCCGTGCTGACGGGGACCGGGTGCGTGCAGCCTTCCAGGCCTCGCGTCAGGTCATTGTGCTGGATCAGCTCGAAAACGACACCGTGGAACAGGGCTCGGCCGTGCTACCTGCAGGTACCTTCGCCGAAGCGAGCGGCACCCTGGTAAACAATGAAGGCCGGGCCCAGCGCTTTTTCCGCGTCTTTGAGCCGGATACGGTGATTCGCGAGAGCTGGCGTTGGCTGGTGGCTCTGGCGGGCGCCCTGGGCCGGGAAGAAACCATGCTCTGGACCCGCCTGGACGAGGTAATCGACGCCTGTGCCCGCGATTGTCCCGAACTGGGGGGCATTGTGGATGCCGCGCCGCGCGCCGATCATCGTGTACAGGGTCTGAGCGCCGCCCGGCAACCAGCTCGTTACAGTGGCCGCACGGCCATGAACGCGACAGTGGATGTGCACGAGCCCGGCCCGCCGGAAGACGAAGACACTCCCTTGACCTTCACCATGGAGGGCTACCGCGGTCCGGGGGATACCG
>CAYPKI010000077.1:0-10597 GCA_964411265.1 uncultured Alcanivorax sp.
GGCAGGATTGGTCCAGCGTGATCGCCCATGCACGCCTGCTGGGACGGGACTGGGAACAATCGCGGTTTCTGGTCTTCATGCCACGCCTGGCCGGTGCGTCCCTGCCCCCTGTGCCGCTGTTGGTGGAAATTCTGGCGTACGAGCCCTACCAACAGATCACCTGGGGCATCCGGCTGCCCATGGCCAGCCTGCAGCACCGTTTCACCTTTGTTCCGGTGGAAGACAGCCGTTGCCGCATTCACCACGAGGAATGGTCCGAGGGCGCGCTCACGCTTATGCTCTGGCCCGTGGGACGCTGGATTCGCCGGTTTAACGAGCGTTTCGCGCGTGAACTGGCAGCCATGTTTTAAAAGGGAAGGGACCTCTGATCCATTCCTACATGCCCCGGCTTAACGGTCCAAGTCTTTTATGAAGCATCGTCTTTTCCATCTCTATCAGCGTCTGGTGCTGGATCATCCGAGCTGGACACTCGCCGTTGTGCTGCTCATCAGCGCCGCTGCCGCCTGGCAGGTGCAGCATTTCCACCTGGACGCCTCTGCGGATTCCCTGACTCTGGAAAACGACAAGGATCTCGCCTATTACCGCAAGGTAGCGGAGCGCTACGGCGGCAGCGATTTTCTGATCATTACCTATACACCCAAAGACCGCGCCCTGTTCGAGCGCGCGAGTCTGGAGCACATCCAACAGCTGCGGAATGATCTGGGCCGGGTCGACGAGGTGGCCTCGGTCTATTCGTTTCTGGATGTGCCGCTCTTGTTCAGTCCGCCGGTGGAATTCGCGGACCTGACCGACGGCTATCGCACTCTGCTTGACGACGATGTGGATCTGGACAGCGCCCGCAAGGAATTCACGCAGGAAAACCCGCTCTACCAGGAACTGCTGGTCAGCAAGGACGGCAAGACCACGGCCATGCTGGTCAATTTTGAACGGAACAAGCAGCATCAGCGCCTGCTGGACAAGCGCAAGGAGCTGCGCCGCAAGGCGCGTGCGGGGCAACTGGATGATGCCGGCCAGGCACGGCTGGAAGAAATCGAGCGCCAGTACAGCGCTTCCAGTACCCGGCAACAACAGCGCACGGCGAAGACCATCTCCTCCCTGCGGACTATCATGGATGACTACCGCGACGAGGCCCAGATGTTCATGGGCGGTGTGCCCATGATCGCTTCGGACATGGTTCGCTTCATCCGCGACGACCTGCGCACCTTCGGTCTGGGTGTGCTCATCTTCATTGTGCTGACGCTCTGGACGGTTTTCCGCCGGCCGCGCTGGGTGGCCGTGCCGCTGACCTGCTGCGCGATGACAGTGCTCTGGGTGGTAGGCTGGCTCGGATTCATGGACTGGAAAGTCACGGTCATCAGCTCGAACTTCATTTCGCTGCTGCTGATCATCACCCTGTCCATCACCATCCATCTGACCGTGCGCTATCGGGAACTGCACGCGGAACATCCGGACCAGGATCAACGCTGGCTGGTGGGCGAGACGCTGCGCCACATGGTTCGGCCCATTGTCTATACGGTTTTGACCACCATGGTGGCCTTCTCGTCCCTTGTGGTCAGCGACATCCGGCCCGTCATTGATTTCGGCTGGATGATGACCATCGGCATCGGTGTGGCCCTGGTGCTGAGTCTGGTGCTCTTCCCTGCCCTGCTGAAACCGCTTTCACCCGGCCAGCCGCGCCTGGCACGGGATTATACCCGGCGCATGACGCTGGGACTGGCCGGTATCAGCCGCCGGTACACATCTGCCGTGCTGGTGCTGGGGCTGGCGATCGCCCTGGTGGCCCTCTGGGGCACCACCCGCCTGACGGTGGAAAACCGCTTTATCGACTACTTCAACGAAGATACGGAAATCTACCAGGGCATGCTGCGCATTGATCAGAAACTGGGCGGCACTACGCCTGTGGACATCATTATCAATGCACCGGAGGGGGCGGCAGCCGCTCCCGATCGTGCCTTTGCTGACGGCGCCGACAGCGGCGGCTGGGGCGACAAAAAGGACGACAATAGTTCCGGTTCCAGCGCCCCGAGCGAAAGCGGCGATCCGTTCGCGGCGGATTCCCCGGGGGGCGGCAAGGACCCCTTTGCAAATCCGGACACCGGCGGCAACAAACTGGAAGACGCCTACTGGTATACCCCGGGTCGACTGGAAAAACTGATCGAGATCACCCAGTATCTGGAATCCATGCCCGAAACCGGCAAGGTCTTGTCCGTGGCCACGACCTATCAGGTCGCCAAGAAACTCAATGATGGCCCGCTCAGTCATGTCCAGCTCATGCTGTTAAGCACCTTTATACCCGACAACCTCCAGCAACGCCTGGTCGAGCCCTATATGTCGGAGGACGGCGATCAGGTGCGTATCTCCATGCGTGTACGCGACTCCTATCCGGGTCTCAACCGCAATCAACTCCTGGAGAAAATCCGCACGGACCTCAAGCATGACTTCGGACTGGACAGCGAGCAGGTGCGGCTGACCGGCGCCATGGTGCTCTACAACAACATGCTCCAGAGTCTTTATGACTCCCAGATCAAGACCCTGGGCTTTGTCTTCCTCGCCATAATGGCCATGTTCCTGGTGCTTTTCCGTTCGCTCTACATCGCCGTAATCGCTATGCTGCCCAACCTCTTCAGCGCCGCCTTTGTGCTGGGTCTCATGGGCTGGGCCGGACTGCCACTGGACATGATGACCATAACCATCGCGGCCATCACCATCGGCATCGCCGTGGACGACACCATCCACTATATTCACCGCTTCCGCGAGGAACTGCCCGTGGACAACGACTATGTGGCCACGATGCGACGCTGCCATGCGTCGACGGGCAAGGCCATGTACTACACCACCCTGACCATTACTGTGGGCTTTTCTATCCTGGCGCTGTCCAACTTCAACCCCACGGTCTACTTCGGCCTGCTCACCGGCCTCGCCATGCTGGTAGCCCTGCTGGCCAACCTCACGCTGTTGCCGGCGTTGATGATTACGCTGAAACCGAAGGTGCCGCAGGTCGAAGAATAGAAAGGTTCGAGGTGCGAGGAGCTAGTCGCGAGGAGCTAGGTTCGAGCCTCAAGGTTCGAGGTGCCAGGGGCGAGGGGCAAGACAACCCCTCCTCGGTCCTCCCCTTGTTGCGAAGGGGAAGAAGCGGCTCATTACGCCACCAGGGCTGATCAGAGCTTCTCCCCCTTTTAAAAGGGGGAGATCACAGAGGGGATTCCTAGCGCCTCGCTCCTGTCAGTCCTTCGAAATCCGGTCCCTGGGCGGCGCCTCCACCGGGTCCTGATGGATCAACACTTCCGCACGCGGATAGCGCTCGCGAATGGCCATTTCAATGTTCTCGCCCAGATCATGGGCCTGTTGGAGAGACAGGTTACGGTCCATGTCCACATGCAGCTGGATGAACTGGGTATGGCCGGATTGGCGAGTGCGCAACTCGTGAAAGCCCAGTGCCCAGTCATGGTCGGCCACAATAGCGGACACATCGGCGCGCACATCGCCGGGCATTTCCCGGTCAAGCAGAAGCTGGACGGACTCGTGGGCAATCTGTCCAGCGGAGTAGAGGATATAGAGCGCCACCAGGAGACCGGCAGCGCCATCCACCCAGTGATAGCCCAGGCTGGTGGCAGCAATGGCCAGGATGATGCCGAAGTTCATGGCCAGATCGGAAAAATAATGCAGCGAATCCGCGGAAATCGCCGACGACCCCGTGCGGCGAACCACATAGCGCTGAAACAGCACCAGCAGGCCCGTCAGGACAATGGCGAAGACCATGACGGCAATCCCCACATGGCTGGCTTCGATGGGTTCCGGATTGCGCAGCTTCTCGAAGGCTTCGAACAGCAGATAGACCGAGGACCCCGTGATAAACAGGGCCTGGCCCAACCCGGCCAGCGCTTCCGCCTTACCATGCCCGAAGCGGTGTTCCTGATCCGCGGGCACAAGCGAATACCGGATCGCGACGAAATTGGTCAGCGAGGCGATGCTGTCCATGATGGAGTCCACCAGCGAAGCCAGCAGACTCACCGAGCCCGTCATCAACCAGGCCAGGGTCTTGGCGGCAATCAAAGTCCCCGCGGTGAGCATGGACGCCAGGGCGGCGCCCAGCAGCAGGCGGCTGTAGCCCTGCCTGTCGCGGGCATCCTTTTGCGTTTGCTCGGGCATCAGGGGCTCAACGCTTCGGCAACAGCGGTTCCGGGTTTACCGGTTCACCGTCGCGCCGGATCTCGAAATGGAGCTGAGTGCGATAGGTGCCGGACGCGCCCATGGTAGCGATTCGCTCGCCCGCGTCTACCGCCGTACCCTCTTGCACCAGCATTTCCCGGTTATGGGCGTAGGCGCTGAGCCACTGGCTGTTGTGCTTGATGATCAAAAGGTTGCCATAGCCGGTCAGTCCGTTGCCCCGGTACACCACCCGGCCGCGGCCGGCGGCGCGCACGGGCGCACCCTCCCGGCCCGCCAGCGTAATGCCGCGGCCACTCATGGCGTCGTCGCCGAAGCGGCCCACCAGCTCGCCTTCCGCGGGCCACTGCCAGCCCGGTGTGCCGGATACGAGCGGATCGCCACCGCCGGCCCTGCTTGCGTCGGCACTGTCGCTGTCCGTTTCATCCGAGCTGCCAGTGTCGGTGTCCGACGCCGTCCGGGATGCCTGCTCCGGCGCGGCAGTTTTCGACGCGGGCGGCGACCGCGAACCGCTCGCCTGTTCGCTCCCGCCATCGCCGGCGGTATCCAGACGAATCTCGTCCCCGGGGTAAATCGTGTAAGGCGGATCAATGTCATTGGCGCGGGCCAGCTCGCGGAAATCCCAGCCATAGCGCCAGGCAATGGAATAGAGAGTCTCGCCGGCGCGCACTTTGTGAACGCCGTCGGTGACGCGGGCTCCGCTGCTACCGCTATCGCTGTCCCGGGAGTAGTCCACCACGGGCGCGCGGCTGGCACTGCAGGCACCGACCGAAATAAGGATGAGGCAAACAAGATAACAACGCACACTGGCCTTCATGGTCCGGAGTGCCCTAGAGCGCACGGGATGGCACTCTAGCGCATATGATCCGTCAGTTTTCCGGACCATTATGCACGGCCTGGGCGCGGGACAGTAGCCAGGCCGCCAGCCCGCCGGCCGCCAGCGCGGCCAGGGCCGGGAGCAGCAATGCCGGCTCCCCGGTGAGCTGCTCATAAGTGGCCGGTAAAACGGGGCGCTCCGCAGCCGCTTCCGATGCCGCCCACTGCCAGGGCCAGACCTTGACCAGGGCTCCGCCCATGAAACCGGCCATCAGGGCCAGGACAGCGTCATGCCAGAAATACAGCAACCAGCGCAGGACCTGGACGAAAGCCAGAAGACCACAGATCATGCCAACCACAAAGGCACCCACACGCAGCCAGTCACCCGCATCCAGCGCGGCAAGAACAGCCGCATACATGCCCAGCAGCACCAGAATAAAACTGCCGGAAATACCGGGCAGGATCATGGCACAGATGGCCAGGGCTCCGGAGGCGAAAAAGATTGAGGGGGCATTGCCCAGCTCGCCCAGTCCGGGTTGCAGCGAGATCCAGGTAGCCAGGGCCACGCCCGGGATAAGCATCAAGGGCACGACCGGACGCCGCCAGCCCACGGGGCGCAGCACCAGGGGAATGCTGGCCGCGATCAGGCCGCTGAAAAAGGCCCAGAGCGGAATCGGATAATGCTGCAGCAACCAGGACAGCAAGCCGGCAAAGAGCACCACGCTGGTGAGCAGCCCGGCAAACAATGCCAGCAGAAAATTGAAATTGCCCGCCCGCCAGAGCGCCGCCGTGCCCTCGCGCCACCAGACTCCGAGGAGCCTCGGGCGAATACCGGCCAGGGTCTCCACCAGTTCTTCGTAGATACCGGTAATAAGGGCAATCGTGCCTCCGGAGACGCCGGGCACCAGATCCGCTGCCCCCATGGCCATGCCCCGGGCATAGATACCGGGTAAACGCGTCAACGGCTCACTCCCCGCTGGAAGGGTACAAAACGCACAGACTCATGGGTCTGCCGGTGGAATTCACTGCCTTCCCGGTCCAGGACTATCAGGGACTGCCCATCCGAATCACCCACCGGCATGACCAACCGACCGCTGTCAGCAAGTTGATCCAGCAGCTCCTGCGGCACCCGGGCGCGCGCACAGGTAACGATAATGCCGTCAAAGGGCGCGGCCGACGCCCAGCCCGACCCACCGTCAGCGAGTTTCAGTTGCACCCGGTGAAGCCCGAGTTCATGCAACCGGTTGCGCGCCATGTCCAGCAGGGGACGAACCCGTTCGACGGAATAGATCTCCGCGTCCAGGCCCGCCAGCACAGCCGTCTGATAACCGCAACCAGTGCCCACTTCCAGGATGCGCTCGGGCACGCCGCGCCCGATCAGCAACTCGGTCATACGGGCCACCACCCAGGGCTGGGAAATGGTCTGGCCCTGGCCAATGGGTAGCGCAGTATCGTCATAGGCCTGATGGCACAGCGCTTCCTCGACAAAAAGATGACGGGGCGTTGTACGGATCAGCTCCAGCACGGTCTCACTCTGAATGCCCTTTTCACGCAGCCGCTGGCTCAGGCGTTCACGTGTACGCGCGGAGGTCATGCCAATGCCTTCACGGTTCTTGTGCAATTCCCCTTCCCCCCTGCTTGGACAGTCGAACCCGAATCAGCTCCGCCAGTACCATTGTGGCGTAGGCACCGGCAGGCAAGGCGAACCACAGCCGTGGCCCGCCCGGCTCCCGGGCCCATGCCAGCCCGGTGACGGGCAGCCGCGTGGCTCGGCGCGCGGCCTCCACACCCTGATACGACAAACCCTGGATTATCGTCTTGTCCGCCGCCAGAATGCGCTCTTCCAGCTCCGCGCAAGCGCCAGATGATGCCATGCCCCCGCCCCCCGGCAAAGGGGCGGTGGGGTGTACCTTGCCAGCGGCCACGCGCTCAGCCGCGCATGGTTCGTCTTCCTGGTGAAAAAGGCCGCGGCTACCCTCCGGCTGAAGCACATCCCCGTTCAGCACGCTGTCCCAGCAATCGTGGTACACCCGCTCGGCCAGCACGCGGTTGAAGAGTTCGGAGCGGACGGCGGACAGCCAGATGCCCCGGACGGCACGCTTGCGCGGCGCCTCGCCCGTCCCCTCGAGCCAGGCCCGCGCCCGCTCGGCATTATCGCCGTCGCGGCCGAAACGCTGAGCGCCAAAATAATTGGGCACACCCCGCCTCCGGATTTTCTCCAGGCGTTGATCCAGCGCATCCTCGTCGCCCTGCCAATGCCGCAGCTTCAGTTCGAAGCTGTTGCCGCTATGGGTGCCGCGGTTTAGCTTGCGCTCATGACGCCGGCAATCCAGTAGTTCGATCCCGTCCGGCGGCTCGTCCAGCTCGGGATCCGGTTGCCCCGGCAAATGCAGGCTGAACCACTGCCGGGTCACCGCCTGCCGGTCCTTGAGCCCGCTGAAACTCACCGCCCGCGGGCGTACACCAGCCGCCCGCGCCAGCCATTGGGCCACATCCTGGGTGTTCCAACCGACCTTGCGAAGCTCGACCCAGAGGTGTTCACCCGCGCCCGCGAGTTCCACGCCCATCTGTTCGGTCACGCGGAAATCTGTCGGGCTCTCGCGCAGCACAGCCGAGCCTACGGGCGGCCCCAGGGCGGAGAGCGGATCAAGGGCCGTCATGAAGCAACACCACGGCCTCGGCGGCCAGACCCTCGGCACGACCGATGTAGCCCAGCCCCTCGGTGGTGGTGGCCTTGATACTGACCGCATCCTCGGGCACCTCCAGCGCAGCGGCAATATGCTCGCGCATGGCCGCCAGATGGGGCGCGATGCGGGGCGCCTGAGCCAGGACGGTGACATCCAGGTTAGTCAGGCCGTACCCCCGTGCGCGCACGTGTTCATAGACACGAGTGAGCAGCTGCGTGGAATCCGCACCAGCCCATTCCGCATCCGTGTCCGGAAACCAGCCACCGATATCGCCCAGTGCCAGGGCCCCCAGGAAGGCGTCGCAGAGCGCATGGAGCACAACATCGCCGTCGGAATGGGCCCGGACGCCCTGATCATGAGGTACGCGGACGCCGCCCAGCATGATGTGATGGCCCTCGCCGTAGCGGTGGATATCCCGGCCCTGGCCTATCCGGAATCCCAATGGGCGCCCTCCTCTTCCTGCCGCATGAGATAGAACTCCGCCAGCGCCAGATCCGCGGGCTGCGTCACCTTGAGGTTGTCGGCACTGCCGGCTACCAGCCGTGGACGCCGCCCCAGCCATTCCATGGCCGAAGCCTCGTCGGTTACCTCCACGCGCGCCGCCAGCGCCTCGTCCAGTGCCCGGCGCAACAACCCCACGGGAAACAGCTGCGGCGTCTGGGCGCGCCAGATGGATTCGCGCTCCAGGGTCGCCGTAATGCCGCCATCGTCACCGGCCTGCTTGAGGGTATCCGTGGACGCCTGAGCCAGAATGGCCCCGTCCCCGCCGGCACCGGCGAGCAGTTGCTCGATATCCGACAGGCGCACGCAGGGGCGGGCCATATCATGCACCAGAACAAGGTCCTCGTCGTTCGCTTCCGCGGCCAGCGCCGCCAGGCCCGCGCGCACGGACTCGGCCCGGCTGGCCCCACCCCTGGTGGTCGCGACACGGGCCCGCCCCGCCACGGCCAACGATGGCCACCAGGGATCATCGTCCGCCACGGCCACCATAATGCGCTCGACCCGCGCCAGGGCCAGCAGACGGTACAGTGTCTGCTCCGCCAGCGGCCGTCCGCGCAGGCTCAGGTATTGCTTGGGCAGGTCCGCCCCCATACGCCCGCCCGCGCCGGCAGCGGGCACCAGCGCGAACAATCGGCGGCCGTTAGCGCTGGTCATTGGGTTGGTCCTTATCGTCTTCGAGGATCAGATAGAAGGTCTCGTCTTCGCGGATCATGCCCAGATCCTTGCGCGCAATCTCCTCCACCGTGTCCAGACCGGACTTGAGGCTGTCCACATCCGCGCGGATGAGATCGTTGCGCGCGCGCAATCGGGCGTTTTTTTTCTCCAGCGCCTCGATTTCATCTTCCAGCTGCGCTACATGGCGCAGGCTGCCCTCGCCGATCCACAACCGGGCCTGCAACCCCACCAGCGCCAGCGCCAGTAGCGCCAGCAGAATCTGGCGGCGCGGCGACATCCGGGCGGGTTTGCCGCCGGAATCGCCCCGGTCTGATTGTGAATCCCGACGAGCCAATCACACCTCGCTGGAGGACATCGCATGCTTCCTCTTCGTCATCTTTTGCCTGTCCAGAGGCTCTGGAACAGGACGAGGCCGGGGTGCGTCTCCCGGGATGTTATCTCGCGCCGAGCGCCTAGCTCTTCGCCCCTTGCTCCTGGAAGCTCGCCCCTTGTTTTATTTCTTCAACAAGTCGAATTCTTTCCGGCCATGATAGGCCGCGCGACCCAGCTCTTCCTCGATCCGGATGAGCCGGTTGTACTTGGCCACCCGGTCCGAACGGCACATGGACCCGGTCTTGATCTGACCCGACGACGTGGCCACAGCGAGATCGGCAATGGTGGTGTCCGCCGTCTCACCCGAGCGATGGGAAATCACCGCCGTGTACCCGGCCTCTTTGGCCATGGTAATGGCATTCAGGGTTTCGGTCAGCGAGCCGATCTGGTTGAACTTGATCAGGATCGAATTGCCAATGCCCTTGTCGATACCTTCCTGGAAAATCTTCGTATTGGTGACGAAAAGATCGTCGCCCACCAGCTGGACTTTCTCACCCAGCCGATCGGTGAGAACTTGCCAACCGTCCCAGTCGCTTTCGTCCAGACCGTCCTCAATGGACAGGATGGGGTAACGCTCACACAGATCCGCCAGGTAATCGACAAAACCGGTCGCATCCAGGCTCTTGTTTTCGCTGGCGAGTCTGTACTGACCATTGTCATGGAATTCCGACGCGGCACAGTCCAGCGCCAGAGTAATATCCTCGCCCGACTTGTAACCGGCATTCTCGATAGCCTCGAGAATAGCTTCCAGCGCCGCCTCGTTGGACGGCAGATCGGGCGCGAAACCGCCCTCATCGCCCACGCCCGTGCTCAGGCCGCGGCCCTTGATGACCGCCTTGAGCGCATGAAAAACCTCAGCGCCGTAACGCGTCGCTTCGGCCATGGTGGGCGCGCCCACGGGCTGAATCATGAATTCCTGAATATCCACATTGTTGTCCGCGTGCTCGCCGCCGTTGAGGATATTCATCATGGGCACGGGCAGGCTGTAGGCGCTGTCATCGTCCTGCAGATCGGAGATGTATTCATACAGCGGCACACCCTTGTAGCTCGCCGCCGCCTTGGCCGCCGCCAGGGAGACAGCCAGAATGGCATTCGCGCCCAGACGGGTTTTGTTGTCGGTGCCGTCGAGATCAAGCATCGCCTGATCAAGGCCGCGCTGGTCGGTCACATCGCGTTCCAGCAGTTCTTCGCGGATAGCGGTATGCACATTACCCACCGCCTGCGTGACACCCTTGCCCAGGTAACGCTTCTTGTCGCCGTCACGCAGTTCCAGCGCTTCGCGCGAGCCCGTGGAAGCACCGCTGGGCGCGCAGGCGGTGCCGAAATGACCCGATTGCGTCATGACATCCGCTTCAATGGTGGGATTGCCACGAGAGTCG
>CAYPKI010000077.1:10607-11401 GCA_964411265.1 uncultured Alcanivorax sp.
GCTTTGACATCACTGATTCCGGGCATGAATTGGTCTCCGATTGTTAAGGGTTGTCGAATTTCGGCAAGGATTTTACTTGATCATCAAGCGCTTTCAGTTGTTGCAGAAAGGGCTCCAGACGATCCAGCCGCAAGGCGCAGGGGCCGTCGCAAAGCGCTTCATCCGGCTCCGGATGGGCTTCGAGGAAGAGGCCCGCCAGACCCTGGCTCATGCCCGCGCGGGCCAGCGAAGCCACCTGGTGGCGCCGGCCGCCGGCGGTGCCACCTCCGGCACCAGGCATCTGCAGCGCATGGGTCGCGTCGAAGAGCACCGGATAGCCGAAGCTCTTGAGAGTGTCAAAGCCGAGCATATCCACCACGAGGTTGTTGTATCCGAACTGGCTCCCGCGTTCGCACAGCATGAGGCGTTCGTTGCCGGCTTCACGGCACTTGTTCAGGATATTGCCCATTTCCCCGGGCGCCAGGAACTGCGGTTTCTTGATATTGACGATCCGTCCGGTGCGCGCCACGGCCGCCACCAGGTCCGTCTGACGGGCAAGGAAGGCGGGAATCTGGAGCACATCGGCCACTTGCGCCGCCGGATCGGCCTGCCCCGGCTCATGAAGATCGGTAATCACCGGGCAGCCGAAGCGTTGCCGGATTTCACCGAGCCACGAAAGCCCCGTTTCCAGGCCGGGTCCGCGCCAGGAATGCAGACTGGAGCGGTTGGCCTTGTCGAAGGAAGCCTTGAAAACCCAGGGAATACCCAGCTGCCGGGTTACCTCGGCATAATGCTGGGCCACCTCGAAGGCCAGT
>CAYPKI010000078.1:0-11042 GCA_964411265.1 uncultured Alcanivorax sp.
CCTGCCGGTGGCGCACAAGGACATTTTTTGCACCGACGGCGTGCGCACGGCCTGCGGCTCGCGCATGCTGGACAATTTTATCTCCCCCTATGACGCCACCGTGGTGGCCAAGATGCAGGCCGCCGGCGCGGTCATGCTGGGCAAGACCAACATGGACGAATTCGCCATGGGCTCGTCCAACGAGACCAGCTTTTACGGCCCGGTCTGCAATCCCTGGGACACGGACAAGGTGCCCGGCGGCTCCTCAGGCGGCTCGGCGGCGGCCGTGGCGGCGCGCCTGACGCCGGCGGCCACGGGGACGGACACGGGCGGCTCCATCCGCCAACCCGCGGCCCTGAACGGCCTGACGGGACTCAAGCCTACCTATGGCCGCGTGTCGCGCTGGGGCATGATCGCCTTCGCTTCCAGCCTGGACCAGGCCGGCCCGCTGGCGCGCACGGCCGAGGACTGCGCCCTGCTGCTGGGGGCCATGGCCGGCCCTGACCCCAAAGACTCCACCTCCGTCGATCGCCGCGTGGAGGACTACAGTGCCGCGCTTACCGGCGATATCCGGGGCCTGACTATCGGCCTGCCCGAACAGTTCTTCCCCGAACATCTTGATGGCCGCATTGCCGAAGCCGCGCGCGCGGCGGTGCGCGAACTGGAAAAGCGCGGCGCCACCGTTCAGTCGGTTAGCCTGCCTCATCTGGATCTGTCCGTGGCCGCCTACTATGTCATCGCCCCGGCAGAGGCCTCGTCCAACCTGGCCCGCTTTGACGGGGTGCGTTACGGCTATCGCTGTGCTCAGCCGCAAGGTCTGGAGGACCTGTACAAGCGCTCGCGCGCCGAGGGCTTCGGCGCCGAAGTAAAGCGCCGCGTGCTCGTAGGCACCTATGCGCTGTCCGAAGGCTATTACGAAGCCTATTACGGCCGCGCGCAGAAAGTGCGCGCGCTGATCCGCAACGACTTCCAGAAGGCGTTGTCCGAGGTGGATGTGCTCATGGGCCCGACGGCGCCGGAATGCGCCTTCGACATCGGTGCGAAGAGCGATGATCCGGTGACCATGTACATGCAGGATGTGTTCACGATTGCGGTGAACCTGGCCGGTCTGCCGGCACTGTCCATGCCCGCCGGGCTCGTGGACGGTCTGCCGGTGGGCGTGCAGGCGATCGGTGATTATTTCCGCGAGGGTCAGATCCTCAATGTCGCGCACAGCTTTCAGCAAGTCACCGACTGGCATGCCAAGGCACCGGCGCTTGGGGGTACAGCATGAGCTGGGAAGCCGTCATTGGTCTGGAAGTCCACGTACAACTGGCCTCGGACGCCAAGATTTTCTCCGGCGCCAGCACGCGCTTCGGTTCCGAACCCAACAGCCAGGCCAGCCTGATTGATCTGGGCATGCCGGGCACACTGCCGGTGCTCAACGGGAAAGTGCTGGACATGGCCCTGCTGTTCGGCCTGGCCATCAACGCCGAAGTCACCGGCCACTCCGTGTTCGCGCGCAAGAACTACTTCTACCCCGATCTGCCCAAGGGCTACCAGACCAGTCAGTTCGATCACCCGGTGGTGGGCAAGGGGCATTTGCGAATCGTGCTGGACGACGGCACCGAAAAGCATCTGGGCATTACCCGGGCCCATCTGGAGGAAGACGCGGGCAAGAGCCTGCACGAGGGTTTCGGCGGCATGAGCGGCATTGATCTCAATCGCGCCGGCACACCCTTGCTGGAAATCGTATCCGAGCCCGACATGCGCTCGGGCGCCGAAGCCGTGGCTTATCTCAAGAAGCTGCATTCCATTGTGCGCTATCTGGGCATCTCCGATGGCAACATGGCCGAAGGCTCCATGCGCTGCGACGCCAATGTCTCGGTGCGCCGCTCGGGCGAGACCGGGTTCGGCAACCGCACCGAGATCAAGAATGTCAATTCCTTCCGGTTCATCGATAAGGCCATTAACCACGAAATCGAACGCCAGATTGATGTCCTCGAGGACGGCGGCCGGATCGAACAGGAAACCCGGCTTTATGACGCGGACAGGAACGAAACCCGGTCCATGCGCACCAAGGAGGAAGCCGACGACTACCGCTACTTCCCTTGTCCGGACCTGCTGCCCGTGCGTGTCACCGACGACGACCTCGAACGGCTGCGCGCAGACATGCCCGAGCTACCTGACAACAAGCGCGAGCGTTTTGTGCGCGACTACGCGCTGAGCGCCTATGACGCCAACGTGCTCGTCGCCGAACGCGACGTGGCCGAGTATTTCGAGGCCACTGTTGCCACCGCTGACGGTGAAGCCAAGCTCAGCGCCAACTGGATTACCTCCGAACTGCTGGGCATGCTCAACCGTGAGGAAAAATCCATTGCCGAGTCCGCTATCAGCCCGGAACAGCTGGGCATCATTATCCAGCGCATCCAGGACGGCACCATCAGTTCGAAAATCGCGAAACAGGTTTTCGAAGCCGTCTGGAACGGCGACGGGGAACCGGATCAGGTGATCGAGGACCAGGGCCTGAAGCAGATGTCGGACAGCGGCGAACTGGAAAGCATTGTGGATCAGGTACTGACCGACAACGCCGAACAGGTGGAGGCCTACCAGGCCGCCGAACCGAAAAAGCGCAAGAAGATGTTCGGCTTTTTCGTGGGCCAGGTCATGAAAGCCACTGGTGGCAAGGCCAACCCTCAACAGGCCAATGCGTTAATCGAGCAAAAACTGGAAGAATAAGCCGCCCCGGCAACAGGACGCAGGCCCGATCCTTTGCCGGGAACGGGACCACGGAAAATCCGGCCGGCATCCAGCCCTTCACCGGAAACGGGACGAACCATGAGTGACACCATCGAATTTCGCGACCGGGTTGTCCTGGCCCTCGACGACGACATCGCCTCTGTGCGCTTGAACCGTCCGGACAAGCGCAATGGCCTGGACTGGGACATGATGCGCGGACTGATCGACGCCGCGCGCCATATTCGCAAGAACCGCAGGGTACGCGCCGTCATTCTCGGGGGCGAAGGTCAGGCCTTCTGCGCCGGTCTGGATTTCACCAGTTTTACCAGTAAACCCATGCGCATGGCGCGCGGATTCACCAAATACGGACTCAAGCGCACCAATATATTTCAGGAAGTAGCCTGGTGTTGGCGCAAGCTGCCAGTACCCGTGATCGCCGCTCTACACGGGCAATGCTACGGCGGTGGCCTGCAGATCGCGCTGGCGGCGGATTTTCGCCTGGCGACGCCGGACGCGGATCTGTCGGTCATGGAAACCAAGTGGGGCCTGATTCCGGATATGACCGGTTCGGTCACCCTGCGCGAATTACTCCCCATGGACCAGGCCAAGGAGCTAACCCTCACCGGGCGCCGGTTGTCGGGCACCGAGGCGGCGGAGCTGAATCTGGTCACCCGGCTCAGCGAGGAGCCGCTGAACGAGGCTGGGGAGCTGGCTCAAAAACTGGCCAAGCGCTCGCCGGATGCGATGGCCGCCGGTAAGAAGCTTTTCCACGAGACCTGGAACTGCGATGAAACCAGCGCCCTGGACAGTGAGAGCCGGTTGCAGTTCCGCATTATCGGGCGCGCCAATCAGCGCGAAGCCATGAAAGCGAACACGGACAACCGCCAGCCCCGGTGGCTGCCGCGCCGTTTCCGCTAAACCAGCATGTCCGGGCACCGAGGCCGTGATGCGTTTCCTGTTGCGTGCCCGCGATTTACGCCATACTGCACGCCAATCACCCCTTGGAGAGGTAAGGCATGATATCGCTCACGGAACCCGCGGGCGGCTTTGCAGGCCTGGTTCGTCAGTACAAGCAACTGACGGACGAACTGATCGGCAAGCTGGATATTACCGGCGAAACCGTGCAGCTACAGCCCACCGAGGACGCCCTTTCAAATGGCCTGGACAACGAGCACAGCTATCTGGTGAAGGGCGGCATGCTGGGCGTCAAATGCCATGATCGCCGGCTTTTCCTGTGGGATGAAGGTGATCTGGTACTGCCGGATGCAGGCGGTCAGGATCTTACCTATTACGCCGAGAACAAGGTCTTGCTCACCAGCTATAACACCCTGGAGCTGGTGCGCACGTTGCTGGCGCGCGAGGATACGGCGCGCCTGTGGACCCGACTGCTCACCCTGCAGCAGGCCATGCTGGTGCGCATTCTGGCCGCCCATGCGGACGACGACACCCAGACCACCCCGGGGTTCGCCTATTATCAGGCGGGCGAGATCATCATTCAGCAGGGCGATCGCGCCGATTATGTCTTCAGCCTGTTCGAGGGCAGTGCGGATGTTCTCGTGGACGGCGTGGCCGTGGGGGAAGTGAGCGAAGGCGAGGTTCTCGGTGCCATGGCTTTGCTGACCGAATCGCCGCGCAGCGCCACCATCAAGGCCAATTCGCGCTGTTCCGTGGTCAAGGTGCCCCGGGATCAGTTCAAGTCACTGATCCGCACCAACCCCACCATGATACACGGGCTGCTCACCGACATGGCCAAGCAGATCAAGAGCCTGAATCAGCAGGTCGTGGACCTGTCGAATAACGGCTAATCGGGCGTGTCCCGCACCTGGGCGAGCAGCTCAAACGAGCGCTGTGTGGCCCGCGGATCCCGGGTCAGCGTCTGGACCATGAGTTCATCGGCACCTGTGTTGTTGATAAAGGCCATGACCTCTTTACGCACCCGCTGCACATCACCCACTGCGGAATAGTGCAGCGCGCGGGCCACCCCGGCTTTTTCCATGGGCCCCCAATACGGGCTCATGTCGTCCACCGGCGGCGGAATGGGCCCGGCCCGGCCCCGGAAAATCTCGCAGAATTGCTGCTGGGCCGAGGTGAAAAGATACTCCGCCTGTTCCTGCGTGTCCGCCGCCAGCACATTCATGACGGGCATAAACCAGGGCTGGTCCAGTTGTTCGGACGGCTCGAAATATGCCCGGTAAAGCGCCGCCGCGTCCATCAGCTGATCCGGCGCGAAATGGGACGCGAACGCATAGGGTAACCCCAGCTTGCCTGCCAGCTGAGCACTGGAGGTGCTCGAGCCGAGAACCCATAGCGGTACCCGCAGCCCGGCGCCAGGTACTGCGCGGATAGCCTGTTCCGGCCCGGCGGGCTGGAAGTAGTCGCGCAGCTCGACCACGTCCCGGGGAAACTGTTCCGGGCCTCCCGAGCGGTCGCGCCGCAGTGCACGCACGGTTTGTTGATCCGTTCCCGGCGCCCGGCCCAGGCCCAGATCAATCCGGCCCGGATGAAGCGACTCCAGGGTGCCGAACTGCTCCGCCACCACCAGCGGACTGTGATTGGGCAACATGACCCCGCCCGAACCGACACGGATGTCGCGGGTGTGCTCGGCCACATGGCCGATCAGCACGGCCGTGGCGGCACTACCAATGCCCGTCATGTTGTGGTGCTCGGCCAGCCAGTAGCGGCTGTAGCCGAGTGCCTCCACGTGGCGCGCAAGTTCACGCGTGTTGCGGAAAGCGTCGCCGGTCTGCTGATCGCCCTGACGAATGGGCGCGAGATCAAGTACGGACAACGGGATCATGGAGCACTCCGGCGTGGTGCAGCGGGACCAGACCAGCCCCGCTGCTGTATTGGTCCGGATCATCCTCGGGCGCCGCGAAAACTGTCAAGAGCAGGGCGCGCGGAGCAACTTTTGCCAGCCAACGGATGCCAGCATCAGTGTTAGCGGGTTAGGATTCATCCCATGAGCAAGCGAACCCTGATTCTCGCACTGATCGCCCTGCCCCTACTGGCCTTCGGCTCCAGCAACATGGCCTGGGGCACCCTGCAACTGCTGCTGGTAGCCGCGGCGGGCATCAGTGCCATCAAGGATGTGCAACAGGAGTAAGTCCTTCCCCCGAACGGAAAGGCACGAGCGCAACGCGAACAGCCCCCCATGCCCCTGAACCCGGCCGCTGCGTTCCCGAGTGGGCCGCGAAACCGAGAGGCTGTAACATGGACGCTGGCTGAGCCGGTGCCCGGCCCCCTGAACCCCGAACCTGATCATGACCGCGGAGCATTGATGGACAGCAAGATCCCCGTAACCTCGCCGCTGGTAATTCTGCACGGCGACGAAATGGCCCAGGTGGCCTTTGAACGCATCCTGGAGCAATTCGTCAGCGCACGCGTTGAGATGCCCTTCGTGGAAATTGATCTGTCCGCGCGCAACCGTTTGGCCACCAATGGCGAAGTTGTCACGGACGCCATTGAGGCACTCAATCAACACGGCGTGGGCATCAAGAATGCCGGCATCACGGTGAACCGCCAGCAACTTGATGATCTGCTCGCCGAATACCCGGACATGCAGCGCCGCTCACTGGCGCCGCTGGCGTTCAAGTCGCCCAATGGCGCCATCCGCAAGGGCATCGGCGGCAATATCACGCGCGAGGATATCCAGTTCCGCAATCTCCGGGTCCGCCGCCCGGACTGGATCAACCGCGACATCGAAGTCGACACCATGGACGACGGCGGCATCAAGGACAGCTTTAATAAGCTTTCCCGTTCCACGGGTGTGCTCAAACTGGTCTTCGTAGGGGCCAGCGGCGACCCGGTGGAACTGCACCGGCGCAACCTGAACAAGGACGACCCCTGGCTGCTGGCCACCAATGATAGGGAGGAGGTGCGCGCCTGGGCGCATCGGTTCTTTCAGCGTGCGCTGGATGAACAACGTGATGTCTATCTGGGCCTCAAGGACACGGTCATTCCGGGTTATGACGGTGTCATGCGCGCCGCCATCGAGCAGATCTACGAACGCGACTACAAGCACAAGCTCCGCGAAGCGGGCCTGAGCTACAACTATGAACTCATCGACGCCCAGGCGGCACGCATTGTCTCGAATCCACCTGAACGCGCGCTCTGGGGCGTGCCGGACAACACCACCGGGCGCAAGCTCTACAAGCTGGTGGATCAGCTCAAGCGCTACGGCATCCCGGATCGCAAGGCCCATGTATCCATTTCGCGCATGAGCGCCGGTGGCGGGGATCAGTACGGCAGCTTCAACATGGCCGTCCACGAGGACGGCCTGCTCAAGGTGATTGTCGACGGCGATGAAAAGCATGTCCGCCGCGTCAAACAGGGTGATCCACTACTGCTCATGTCCAATGACCAGGCAGCCATCAAGGACTGGATCAGCCAGGTCTTCCGCGACGCCTCGCGCAAGAACAAGGAAGTTTATTTCGGCCTCAAGCGCGAATACATGGAATACGACGAGGTCTACAGCACCATCATTACCGATGTGCGCCGCGAGCTGGCCCAGGCAGGCACACCCCCGCCTTCCTTCATGATCATGCGCCCGTCCAGCCAGCTTATCAAAATGATCACGGACCCGCCGCGCAATGCGCTCTATCCGGCCCAGAACCTCGACGGTGATATCTTCTCGGATATCTCCGCCGCGCTGGGCGGCAGCCTCGCGACCGCCAGCTCCATTATCGAGAGCAAGAGCGGTACGATGTTATTCGAGGCGCCCCACGGTACTGCCCACGATCTCTACATGAAATATCGGCAAACGGACGGTCGGGAAGCAGACTTCAATCCGTCGGCGCTGATCTATGCCGTGGCCAATGCCCTCGAAACCATGGGCGAACGCGAACACAACGACGCCCTGCAGAACTACGCTCATGACCTCAAGCAGGCCCTGATCAACACCGTCAACGATCATATCGTTACCCCCGACCTCAAGGGCAAGACCAATGCCCCCGAGGCGGAAGAGGTCGCGGACATGCAGGGTTTCCTCGATGCCGTGGCGGCGCGTCTATCCGCCTGAGACCTCGTCCAGCACCGTGCTCAGCGCGTCCCGATAACGCGCGGGCGCCTCGATATGAGGCAAATGACCCAGATCGTCGAATTCGATCAGGCGTGCGTCCGGAATACGCTCCGCGGCCGCCTCGCCCAGCCTCGGATAATCACCCAGTTGCCGGGCCAGCTCGTCGTCCACCTGATCCCGGCCAATAGCCGTGCGATCGCGCAGCCCGATCATCAAAACCGTGGGCACCTCCAGTTGGTCGAATTCATGCACCACCGGCTGGGACAGCACCATATCCGCGGTCAGGGCCATGTTCCAGGCAAAACGCTCGCCTTCCTTGCCCTGGTACTGCTCCGCCAGCATGCGCGCCCAGCGCTCAAAGTCCTCGTTCCAGGTACCGTCGTAATAACTGGCCTTCTGATAGGCTTTGATGCTGTCGTAGTTTTTCTGCAATTCTGCTTGATAGATCTGATTGATGGAGACATAGGGCACGCCCTTCGCGCGCCAGTCCTCCAGACCAATAGGATTCAACAGCACCAGTTGTTCCGTGAATTCCGGATACTGCAGGGCCAGGCGCGTGGCCAGCATGCCGCCCATGGAATGCCCCATGACCTGAGCCTTATCCACATTCAGCTGATTCAGCAGCACGCGCGTGTTGGCGGCCAGTTGAGCAAAGCTGTACTGATAATGCTGCGGCAGGGACGAACGCCCGAAACCGATCTGGTCAGGCGCAATGACCCGATAGCCCGCGTTTACCAAAAATTCCAGGGTCTGGTGCCAGTAGGCCCCGTTGAAGTTCTTGCCGTGCAAAAGCACAAAAGTGCCTTGCCGTTCACCCTCCGGCTTTACATCCATGTAAGCCATTTCCAGCTCCTGGTGCTGGCTTTCGAAGGTGAAGCTTTGTACCGGATACGGATAATCCACCGATTCGTCGGCACAGGCCGACAAGGAAAAGAGCATGGTCAGCACAAGCACCCGACAACGCATCAAGGGTCTCCCTGCTATCTCGCGGGGGCGGCATCAGCGCCAGCCCCCGCAATTTCGTTGGGTGATACCCTAGCAGTCCGGACACCCGACGTCAGGACAACGCCTGGTGGCGTCGTCATGCTGGTTGAACTGGCCATGGGCGATGCCTACGGCCCCGGCTTTGAATACGCGCCGGGCGCTGTCGTGCGCGCGCACAATGATCGGGCCGGCTGTGTGCAGCATCTCCGGCACGGCATCCGGCCCGGTTATTACACCCATGACACCCGGACGAGCCGCGCCCCAGCAGCGGTGATACTCGAGGAAAGGCCCTGGACGCCCGAGGTGCTGACCGAGGATTTCGTCCATGCCTTCAGGCGCGATCCACGCGAAGGCCATGCCGGACGTTTAAACGCTTGCCTTCAAAAGTTCATGACGGCGCGGTTTTCCTGCCCGGATCCGAGCCTACAGCGACAAGAGCGGGGCGGCCATGCGTGCCGCGCCCGTGGGCATTTTCCCTTCGATCAGTGCAGTCACGAAGCGCAGCCGGGTGCAGGCGGCGCTGACCCACAACACGGACGCGGGTCTTGATGTCGCCAGCGCGGTTGCATTCATGGCGCATTACTGTGTCTACGCTCTGGGCGTATTTCTGAAAAACCATGTTTCGGGCCGCTGGACCGGACTGCGTCCCGGCCGTGCGGGCGCGAAGCGGCAACAAAGCGCCGCGGCAGCCGCTGCCCCGAGCCCGCGCCATGATTCACCCCGTGCCCTGGTGCAGGACTGCGTCAGCCTGCCGGGGACGTGGACACCCTGGCCTCCATGGCCCTGGCCTGTGCCGCCTGCTCGCGCGAATACCACCACGATCCGCCGACGGTCCTGGATGAGAAACTGGAAAACGGTCCCCGGGACCGGGATTATCTGGCTGACCTGGACCAGCGCCTGAGGGCCCGGGTTACCCTGTAACACCCCTTGCCCGGAAAAGCGCGCTCATACTTCAGCCACGGGCAAGCGTCCCGATCAGTATGAGGGCACAATCGTCATCAACAGGAGGGAGCATCATCATGAGCTATCACGAAGACTTTATGGCCGGCAGCGTGCCACAAAGCCTGGAGTTGTCGGGCGACTGGACCGTCAAGGGCTTGCTGGGGCCATTGCCGTTGCGCTTTCTGGGTCACACCAAACAGTTCCGGCCTTTGGACCAGGGGATTTTCGAGGGCAACAACCGCTTCCTCGGACGCATCCGCACGGGTCATTACCACGCCTCCATCGGTCCCAGCCAGCTGGACCCGGAACTCCAGGTAATCAATATCAACTATGACCGTCCAGAGAACCCGGGCATCATGCGCGGACTCACCGACGAGGTGCGCTTTATTGACGAGCAGACCCTGCTCGGTCGCGGCGTCTACAAGGCCGGAGCGAACAGCAAACCCCGGGTAATCTTCTGGTTCACGGTTTCGCGCTAGCGAAGCCGAGACTCCTGAGTGGAGGAGTATAACGACGACCGGCCCCGACGCTGTCACGCATCCGGGGCCGGTCATGGTAAGGATATTGGCAAGAGTGCCCGGCGGGCACCGCCCGCGGGTCCTACACGTCCGTAAGACGCAGGTAGGAACGCTGCTCATCCCAGCCCTGCGGGAAGAGCTTCTCCGCTTCTTCGTTGGTGACGCTCGGCGGGATGATCACCTTGGCGCCGGGCTGCCAGTCCGCCGGGGTGGCCACACCCTTCGCGTCCACTGTTTGCAGCGCATCGATGACGCGCAGGATCTCGTCAAAGTTGCGGCCCACCTGCATGGGATAGGTCATGGTCAGCCGGATCTTCTTGTTCGGGTCAATCATAAAGACCGAACGCACGGCGGCCGTGTTGCTCTCACCCGGATGGATCATTTCGTACTGCTGCGCGATCCCCGTGTCCGCGTCCGCGACAATGGGGAACTCCAGGTCGGTATTCTGAGTATCGTTGACATCCAGAATCCACTTGTTGTGTTCCGCCACCGAGTCCGTGGACAGACCCAGCGGCTTCACATTGCGGGATTGGAATTCTTGCGACAGCTGCGATGTTCGGCCCATCTCGGTGGTGCAAACGGGCGTGAAATCCGCCGGATGGCTGAAGAAAAAGCACCAGGCATCGCCGATCCAGTCGTGAAAACTGATCTTGCCCTGCGTGGTTTCGACGTCGAAGTTGGGAGCGGTATCGCCCAGTTTCAGTGTCATAGTTTGCCTCCTTGTGGCTCGGCGCTAAGCCGATGTGTGATTCCGTTGTAACGTTAGCAGGCCAGCGGCGACGGCATAAGCTTGACTCGATGAATTATTCCTATAAAGTCTATAAATATTCATAAAAAGAATATTTAGCAGGATTCAACCCCTGTAGGCACCACCAGGCTGGCCG
>CAYPKI010000078.1:11052-11398 GCA_964411265.1 uncultured Alcanivorax sp.
GTCCTCGCGGGTCACGTCGATGGCGCTACAGGCGGGCCGGGTCGTTGGCGCGACCGCAAACGGAACAGGCCGGATCCCGGCTGAAGGCAGCGCTGCGCCACGCCAGTTCCTTACCGTCAAAGCGATGAAGTTTTTGGGGGACTTCGTGCCCTGCTGCCAGATAGAGCGCCAGCAGGGCCTGAAAACTGGCCACATGGCCCACTACCGGGCCCAGAATGCCGGATTCGGCACAACGTTCATCGCCGCCTTCACTGTCGCCATAGAGACAGGCATAGCAGGCGGCGTCGGCGCGTCGGCGGTCGAAGGCGGCGAGTTGGCCTTCGCGGCGAATGGCCGCACCCGATAC
>CAYPKI010000079.1:0-1595 GCA_964411265.1 uncultured Alcanivorax sp.
GCGCCTTGATTGCAAACCAGCCTGAAAGCCTGAGTACGCAACGGGTTTTTCAACAGCCGGCTAGCACCCGACCGGGCATCGGCTATATAGTACGTCTGTCCAAAAAACATCCATCTGTGATTGATATCACACCCTTACGACCTAAGAATGAATAATATGGATGGTACAAAAGTAGTAGGCAAATACCCCGAACGGTGACCGCCATGGCGATTCAGGTGGAAAAATACGACACACAGGATCTTCAGCTGGGGATGTATGTCTCCCAGCTGGATCGGCCCTGGATCGAAACCCCGTTCCCCTTGCAGGGTTTCCATATCCGCACCCAGGACGATATAGAGAAGCTGCGGGTCTGGTGCCGACACGTCTTCATCGACCGTCGTCTGAGCAAGAACGATCCGGGCGCGGCGCAGCCAGAGGGCTCGAACAGCGATGCCCGAGGGCGGAAGAAAAAGGCTGTGCGGGGCACACTGGGCAAATTCCAGCCAGTGGAATACAAGGTGTCGCGCCCGCTCAAGGGCGAAGTGGCTGCAGCAGCGCCTTATCACAAGGAAATCACCCGGGCCGTGTCGCATTTGCTCAATGATGTGCGCGCTGGCAAGGGGGTGAATATACGCGTGGCGCGCAAGGCCGCCAGTGTCATGGTGCACAGCGTCTTGCGTAATCCCGACGCCATGGTATGGCTTGCCCGGGTCAAGGATCAGGACAGTTATAGCTATAGTCACAGCATCCGCAGCTCCATTCTGGCCACGGTATTCGGCCGGCATATCGGGCTGCCTCAGGAAGTGTTGGAGAATCTGGCTACGGGTGTTTTGCTCATGGACGTGGGTAAACTCAAGGTGCCCGCTCACTTGCTGACCAAGCCTGAAGCATTAACCAGTACGGAAAAGCGCGAAATGCGGCGCCATGTCCGGTACGGCATGGAGTTGCTGGAGCACCAGGCCGGCATCAATGACCAGGTGCTGGCGGTGGTGCAGTATCACCATGAGCGGCATGACGGCACCGGCTATCCGGAAGGGTTGAATGGACCGCAGATTCCCTTGCTGGCCCGGATTGCGGGCATCGTGGACACTTATGATGCAGTGATCAGCCCCCGCCCCTGGGCTCGGGCGCGCAGTTCCAATGAAGCCGTGAGCCTGCTCTACGACTTGCGCGATAACATGTTCCACGGACAGTTGGTGGAACAGTTCATTCAGTCGATTGGTGTTTATCCCACGGGTACGCCCGTTAAACTGTCGAATGAGGCTGTGGGTGTTGTCGTCGCCCAGAATCCGAGCCGGCGTCTGCGCCCCCAGGTTATGATGGTTCAGGACGAGCAGCAGCGGCCTATAGCCCGGCCCCGGATTGTTGATCTCATGAAGGAAGATCAGGGTGACGCCGATGGCAAGTTGTCCATTGCCGGTGGTGTACCGCCTGAGGCCTGTCAGGTGGACCTGTCGCGCGTCGAGCTGGGTGCTCCATAAGCGCTGGAAGGATGATCAGTGGTGGTCGGAGCGGTCCGGTTCGATCGTTTCTGACTCGATGAGCTCGCCGTCGGGAGCGGTCAGCTCTATATAGAGTGGAATCCTGGCCAGGTAGGCGTGGCTGGAGCTACGTCG
>CAYPKI010000079.1:1605-4976 GCA_964411265.1 uncultured Alcanivorax sp.
GGGATGAATCGTGGCGTAAAAACGTACTGCGCCGGTTTTCGGGCCCCGTTTTTGTCGCCACTCCATGAGTTCGGTCATGACCTGATCGAAGCGCGGCTGGAATTGCTCGAAGTTCTCAGCGTGCAACGTGATCCAATAGTCCAGCCGGCGCTTCAAAAAACCGACTTTTTCCCGGATTTCCCGGGTTTCAAGTCCGGCCTTCGCAGGCGGCTCCGGCTTTCTGAATGACCCCATCTCCCTTCTCCCGAATAAGCGACAGATCCCGATCAGAACTATTCCGGCTTCTGTCCATACGCCTCGTACAATGCCTTCTCCGACTCACGGCTTTTCGCCAGCTTGGCTTCGAGACGTTTCTTCTGCTGATGCAGCTGAAGGAAAAAATTGACCTTGGAGTGCAGGGCGGTAGGGTCCACGGGCTTGAACAAATAATCCACCGCACCCGATTCATAACCCTTCTTAACGTACTGGTCCTCCTTAGAGATCGCCGTCACGAAGATGATGGGCACATTGGCCGTTCGCGGGTTCGAGCGCATGATTTCGGCCACTTCAAAACCGTCCATTTCCGGCATCTGCACGTCCAGCAACAAGAGTGCATACTCTTTCTTGAGCAGACAGCCTAGTGCCTCGTTGCCCGATTCGGCGGTGTCCACCTCGCAGTCGACATCTTCCAGTACCGCTTCCAGTGCCACCAGATTCTCCGGAGTGTCGTCGACGATCAGCATCGCGGGCGTGGGCACCTCGGGCTCATCGGTCTGGGGTTCCTCTGGCTCGGACATATCCAAAATCTCTGTGATCAATGCTGGCTACGTATTATACAATGGTATGCGGGCCGGGGCGAATCAACCCGGGGGTGATGGGGCGCGTTCGGCCTCTTCGGCAAGCTTCCACTGCTTGACATTCACCTCCGCCTTGACTTGCTCGAGAATGTCCAGGGTGGTGCTTTGGACCAGCTCGTTCAGCTCCGCCCGGTCGCCGCCCGCCTGAGTGACCACCATGGTGCGCAACTCGTCCAGTCGTTCGCGGTAATCGGGGTTGGTGATGTCATCCACCAGCTGGTCGGTCAGCGCTGTGCCCAGTTCCCGCACGGTTTCGCCGATCAGCGCAATGGCGCGCGGCCCGGCCACGGGCACGGCCGCGAGCCGCGCACCGGCGTCGGTCCGGGCGATAGCCTCGTCGCTCAAATACAACAAATACTGGCCCAGCTCTACGCGATAGCGCTCGTGACTTGCGTGCACGGATTCGGCCATGCGCTGGGCGAGATAGTCCACCAGCGCCTGCTTGCGCGGGGCGAGCACATCAGTCTCGATGCGGTGAATCAGAGGGTTGCCTGTGCGCACCTGACGCTGAGCGCGCTCGAGGACATTGGTCACGATCCGGTCGGAGAGCTCTTCCAGCAGGACGTTGTAATACTTGATCAGGGTCTTGCCGGGGTAGGTTTCACGCAAATCCACAATGCCCATGCGTTGCAGCCGGATCAGCAGACTGGCCACGCGCAGAATCCGTAACCAGCGGAAGCCGGCTACGGGGATACAGCCCAGCAGGTCGTACCAGTGAATGAAGGGAAAGAAGAACCATCGATGATGCGTCTGGCGGTAAATGGCCACGCCCCAGCGGAAAGTGAATTCCGTGAGGTAGACAGCAACAAACCCCAGATCATAGTAGAGAAAATGGCTGTGCACGTTGTCGCTATAAAGCCGGAAAAAATCGGGTGTGTATTGCTCGAAGAGCCCCTGAACCACGGGCACCGCGAAAATCCAGTCAAAAATAATCAACCCCAGATTCACGATCACGAGGGTGATCATGACCAGATCCAGAGCGAAGCCCAGAGCGTCCCAGCCCGGGCGCAGTTTTTCCGGATGGATTCGGATTTTCATGCGAATTCCGCCCAGATCGGGCAGTGGTCGGAAGGCTTCTCCATGGCCCGGATGTCGTAATCGATCCAGACTTCGCGCAATCTCGCGGTCAGCGCCTCGGTGGCCAGGATACCGTCAATGCGAAGTCCGCGCCGGGGATCGCGTTGAAACCCACGCGAGCGGTAGTCGAACCAGCTGAAACGCGCATCTTCGTCCGGATGACAGACCCGGAAAGCGTCCTTCAGCCCCCAGCTCAGCAGATGCTGAAACCATTCGCGCTCTTCGGGGAGGAAACTGCACTTGCCCTCGCGGAGCCAGCGCTTGCGGTTGTCCTCGCCGATGCCGATGTCCGTGTCCTCGGGCGAGATATTGAAATCTCCCATGACCACGACGGCGTCGCTGGCGCTGTGCTCCTGATCCAGCCAGGCCCGCAGATCGCCATAGAAGCGTTCCTTGGCGGGAAACTTGGTTGGGTGATCCCGACGCTCGCCGTTCGGAAAATAGCCATTGACGACGGTTATGTCGCGCCCGTCCAGGCTCAGCGTTCCCGTGATCAGGCGGCGCTGGGCGTCATCGTCGTCACCAGGCAGGCCGCGCTGAACCGAGTCCAGCGGTACACGGGCGAGCAAGGCCACGCCGAAGTGGCCTTTCTGGCCGTGGTAATAGGGATAATAGCCCAGATCCCGCACCATTTGCTCGGGAAATTCCGAGTCGCGGACTTTGGTTTCCTGAATACCGATCAGGTCTGGTTGATGTTGCTTCACCAGGGCTTCGAGCTGGTGCTCGCGGGCGCGGATACCGTTGACGTTGAACGAAACCAGTTTCATTCGAGCTTCTCTCGCGGGACCGGAAGCCACCCATTGTAGCTAAACACCCACGAGGGGAAAGCATCGGCTGGACGGAGCCGCTATACTGCCCGTGTTCGATCCGTTCGGAGTCGTCATGCATCAAGCGTCGCCCCTGGCCTTTGCCCCGGCGAATGGTTTCCCGGGAGCTAGTTACCGCCGTTTTCTGGACCCGCTGCGCCTGCACCATGATGTGTCCGCTATGCCCTTGCCTGGGCACCAGCCGGAGCAACATGCGGTTGACGTCGGCTGGAAGGGCCTGTCCCGCGAGCTGGAGGCTTTTCTGGGAACCTTACCGCGCCCGTTGATCGGCATAGGCCATTCTCTGGGCGGGGTCCTCATGTTCATGGTAGCCAGCCGTCGCCCGGACTGGTTCCGGTCCGTGGTGATGCTGGAGCTGCCGCTAATCAATGGACCCGCGGGCTTGAGCTTCAGCCTGCTGCGTCGGTTGGGCCAGGCGGACCGGATTACTCCGGCGGGGCGGTCGCGGGGACGCCGGGATTACTGGCCGGATCGGAACGAGGCGCGCGACTACTTCCTGCGCCGGTCGCTGTTTCGGCGTTTTGATCCGGGCTGTCTGGAAGACTACATGGATGCGGGGCTGGAACCGGATGGCGATGGCCTGCGGCTGTTATTCCGGCCCGAGGTGGAGGCGGCGATCTTTCGCACTACG
>CAYPKI010000079.1:4986-11193 GCA_964411265.1 uncultured Alcanivorax sp.
GGATAATATCAGCTGTTACCCGCGCCTTTCCGTGCCGGGCGCGGTGGTCAATGCGGAGGAATCCGTGGATGCTTTTCACAAGGCCGGGCGGCGGCATGCCCGCCGTCAGCGCATGCGCCACGAGCTCTGGCCGGGCGGACATCTGTTTCCGCTGGAAAGACCCTGTGATTCCGCCGAGCGGTTGGAACAACTGTTACACGCGCTGGAAGGAAAGCAGGTATGAGCTCATACGCGGAATGCCGCTTCGAGGCCTGGGACCAGACCCTGGCCGGCTGGTACCGGCCCGGAAGCGGTACGCCGCTGTTGGCCCTTCACGGCTGGCTGGATAATGCAAATTCGTTCGAACCCCTGGCCCGACATGATCCGGGGCCATTGCTGTCACTGGATTTCGCCGGGCACGGGCTCTCCGATCATCGCTCGCCGGGCGCGGCCACGCATTTCGTTGACCATGTGCGGGATGTCGAACGCGTTGCCGCCACCCTGAATTCGGAGACCTTCGATCTGGTAGGCCATTCCATGGGCGCCGGTGTGGCTGTGCTTTTCGCTGCCACCTTTCCGGAACGGGTGCGCCGCCTGGTATTGATCGAGGGACTGGGACCACCGGCCACGCCCGGTGCCGAGGCGCCGGCCAGGCTGCGCGAGGCGATCGACGGTATGCACGGCATGGCGGACAAACAAACGCCGGTCTATACCGACTTCGACGATGCGGTCCGGGCGCGCACTCGGGGGTTTGGTGGCCTGTCCATCGAATCCGCCCGTTTGCTCTGCGAGCGAGGCCTGGAATCGGTGGACGGTGGCTGGACCTGGCGCGCCGACCCGAGGCTGCGGCTGCGCTCGTCGTTACGGCTGACCGAGGAACAGGTGGAAGGCTTCGTGCGCGCCATTCGCGCACCCACGCTGCTGATTGTGGGGGAAGACGGGATGGGCGGCGCTGCCTTTGATCACCGGCTGGCCTGGCTGAATCAGGTAGAGGTGGCACGGCTTTCCGGCCCGCACCACCTCCACATGGAAGCGCCGGAGGCTCTGGCCGAGCGCATTCGGAGTTTCCGTTCTGACTGAAACTCTCGTTTGCGCGCGCACAGCGGTCATGGTCTGTGTCCGGAGATTTCGTACCATGAGTGCGCCCCGCACCGGGGCGCATCCTATTCGTGAGTAATAAAGAGGAGGCCAGCCGTGAAAAGTGTGCCCGCCGAACAGCTGCAGGATCATCTGGGTGAGGATCTGGGATTTTCTGAATGGTTCCTTATTGATCAGGACCGGATCAACGCCTTCGCCGACGCCACCCGGGACCATCAGTACATCCACGTGGATCCGGAGAAGGCCAGGGAAACGCCTTTTGGCACCACCATCGCACACGGGTATTTGACCGTGTCGCTGCTGCCCTACCTGCAGAGCACCATGCCCGGTTTCATAACGCCGGAAGGGGCCCAAATGGGCATGAACTACGGCTTCGACAAGCTGCGTTTCATGGCGCCCGTGAAGGTGAATCAGCGCATCCGCGCCCACGGGAAGCTGCTGGAAGCAAGCGAGAAAAAACCGGGGCAGTGGCTGCTCAAGTTTGAATACACCATTGAGATCGAGGGTGAGGACAAGCCCGCGCTGATAGCGGAGTGGCTGCTGATGTATCAGCTCTAATCAGTCCCCGCTGTCGGGTTCGCCGTAGCGATTATAGCGAATGCGGGTGTCGGTCATGCCATCGCCTGTGGTGTCCAGCCCGGACTCACGCGGGCGGGCACCGGCCTGATAGCGCGTGCGTTTCCGGATTTCGCCGGTGGCAGGATCGTGAAAACGCCGCTCGCGCAGAACCCCTTGGCGGTAGGTCTCGGAAACGTCTGTGCGGCCGTCACCGTCGAGATCCATTTCCCGTCGCTCTAAAAGATTGTTGTCGAAGCTCAGCCGGGTTTCCCGCCGCCCGTCAAAGTCCTGATCCAGCTCACCGGCTCGCCTCCGGCCTGCGCCTGTGTATTGCCAGACCGCGTCCACTTCGCCGTCAAAATTCCGGTCCTTGCGGACTTGTTGCAGTTGCCTCTGCTCGTAGTGGTGCCAGGTGTCCGGTTGCTGATCCTGGTTGTGATCGAAATACCGGGTCGATTCGGGTGGCTCTGGCAGGGCAACAAGAATCCACACGCCCGAGATACCAGTAATCAGACCCAGAACGAAGCCGGCCAGCGAACGGCTGCGTTTACTCGCATTGAGGTGTTCCCGGGTTTGGTGGGCCGTGGCCCGCTCCCATTCGGCGACAATGTGAAGGGCTGATTCTACGTCTTCCTCAGCGACCATGACGCGTACCTGGCCGCCAGCGGGCAACTCGCCCGCGCCGCCGGGCAGGTGCCCGCCCAGGATTTCCACTTCGATGCCCTGCTGGGTCAGCTGGTCCGCCACCATGCGAGCGTCCAGCAGGGCATCGCCTTGATACACACAACGCATGGTAGGGCTCAGTTCTCCAGCTGCCGGAAGCTCAGCCCTGCTTCCTGCATGCGCGTGATGAGCCGGTCTTCCAGTCCCATGACGGGGGTTACTACGCCTGCACGCAACGGTAATTCTTCGTCCAGCGCCAGTGCCATGGCGGTTTCCGAGAGCATGCGTGAAGTTTCGGTATAGCCCGGATCCCCGCCGGAGACCTCACATACCACTTCGTCGTCGCCGTGGTGGGCACGGAACCGAACCCGGAACCAGCTTTGCTCGCGTTTTTCCTCGGTCGGACCTTCGCCGGCGGCGCGGGTTTGCATGAGCCAACGCCTGAGTGGACCTAGTTGCACGGCCAGTGCCAGCCCGCCCACGCCCGCGGCACCGGCGGCCAGGCGGGTCAAGCTGCGCACCCCCCAAAAATGCCCGTAACGAAAATCGGGTCCATAGGCTTCGACGGCTTGGGCCGAGCGCTGCACCACGAGCGGATCAATCGTGGGCATGGGGCAGAGCCAGCCACCCAGCTTGTCGTCAGAGCGCACCCGCATGGGCAGCAAGCTGGCCTTGCGAGGGTACTGGTGCCGCAGCAGCATCTGCGCACGCCGCAACGCGGCCCGGTTTTCGCGTGGCCGGCTCAGGGCCGTCAGCGCGGATTGCCAGGTGCCGCCGGAGAAGGCAGCGTCGAAAGTGAGCACACCTTCCACTGAAACCGGGCCATCAAGAGGGCCACCGTGTTTTGCCTCCAGCACGCGCAGGGTGTAGAGCACGCCGGCGTCGTACGGAATCGAGTCGAAACCACAGCTATTAATCAAGGCACAACCGTTTTCCCGGGCCAGGCCGTGGTAGCGAGTAATTAGATTGTTCACGAATTCCGGTTCCCCGGAGAGATCACAGTAGTGCGTTCCCTGTTCGGCACAGGCGCGGGCGACCCCCTCGCCATGAAAAATATAGGGGCCCACGGTGGTCACCACGACATCGCTGACGGCGGCCATATCCGTCAGGGAGGAAGGTTCCTCCGTGTTCGCCACAATGAAATCAGGCAGGGTGCTCCCGCCGGTCTCTTCCAGCCTTTGCCGTGTGCTGTCGAGCTTGTCCCGGTTGCGTCCGGCGATGGCCCAGGTCGTATCGGCGGGCAGGGTCCGGGCGAGATACTCGGCGCAGAGACCACCGGTAAAGCCCGTGGCCCCCAGCAAGGTGAGTTTGTATTTCCGGTCCGAAGCCATCTTGTTATCCTTCCACGCTAGTGGGATCCGGGCGGCTGTTTGCCCAGGCGCCTACCCGGACGGTTTCCGGTGGCGACGCTTGCAGGCGCAGGCCGGGTGTTCGCCATCGACTTAGTGTACCCGCCGCGCTGAAGCCATGCACCCGAGCGGAGCTGTGATGTTGCGAAAAACGAGAAAGCGGGTACGGCGCCTGGTCGACCACCGATCGGCCATTCGGCGCGATTTCATGCTGGGACTGCGTCATGCACCGGATCTGGCGCGGACCCTGACCCCGCTGGGCAGCGAGCCCACCGTGGCCTCGGAACTTAATCCGCGCAATTACAACAGCGCGGGTGATCTCTTGACCGCTGGTTATCAGGTACTGCTGCCTGCCGCGCGCGAGTCCTTCAGCCAGGGTACGCTCACCTGCCGGCCGCCGCGTCCGGTGCAGGAAGAGCACAGCTCGCGCTGGTTCTTCATCAACGGCGCGATGTCGGCGCCGCCGGTTGCTCTGCTCAATGCGCGCGAGCTGGCGCGCACCTTTCAGCGTCCAGTCACGCTCATCCATACCCCCACCTGGGGAGTGGTGCGGGATGTTACGGGTTCCATCACCGCGCGCACTCTGCGCAAGGACGGACGTTTGTCGCGGCCGGCCGTCTATGTGCTGCAGCAGGCGCTGGAGCAATACGAACGGGTGGTGCTGGTCTGCCATTCACAAGGCACGATTGTTGCAAGCTATATCGTGCGCTCCCTGTTGCGCCATACAGCCACACGGCATCTGGTATCGAAACTGGAGCTTTATTGCGTGGGTGGCGTAGCGGATAGTCTGCAGATGGACCCGGCACTCACCGCTCGGGCCGGCCATCCCGTGCCCTATGTCGAGCACTTTGCCAACGGCCATGATTTTTTCTCGGGCATCGGCATTCTCTCGCATCTCGACAGTACAGCGGGCACGGTGTTTTGCATTCCGGAGCGTTCCGGGCATTTGTTCAACGAACACTATCTTGCGGGGATCGCGCGGGGTGACTACTGTAATCGCAGATCGCGCCTGTATCGCTATGTTCGTGGCCGCGAACGCGGGGATACGGATTTTATGGCACTGCACCCGCCGGCAGTGGCCTGATGAGCCAAGGTGGATGAAACCATGACGCAGTTGCCCGGGGGACAGGGGAGCAAGCCGCGCTTACTGATGGTGGATGACTCCCGTGTCATGCGCAAAGCGGCTAGCAAGATGCTGGGCGAGCGCTTTGACGTGGTCACGGCCGAGGACGGTCAGGAAGGCTGGCAGCAGATTCAAAATGACCAGAATATCCAGGTGGTCTTCACGGATCTGTCCATGCCGGAGCTGGATGGTTACGGCCTGCTGGAAAAGATCCGCACGGCGGAAGATCCCGGTATTGCCAATATGCCGGTCATTATCGTTACTGGCGCGGAGAATGACGACTCGGCCCGTGAGCGCGCGCTCGAACTCGGTGCAACGGATTTTATCGGTAAACCCTTCAACAGCACCGATTTGCAGGCCCGTGCCAGTGCGCACATGAACTACCAGCGCGAACGCCGGGAACTGGAGCAACAGGTTACCATCGACAGCCTGACCGGGCTGGGCAACAAACAGCATTTCCACACCCGCCTCAAGCAGGATCTGGCCTTTTGCGAACGTCATGGTCATCCCATTTCCGTGGCGCGCATTGATGTCGACGACTTTAATAAACTCTTCATCAAGGCGGGCAAGGAAGCGGCCGACGAAGTGCTGGCCCGGGTGGCCGGCATTATCAACAAGCTCGTGCGCAAGGAAGACACAGCTGCGCGCACGGGGCTGGCGCAGTTCCTTATCTCCCTGCCCACGGCCGAGGAGGGTGGCGCGGCCATTCTCGCCAACCGGATCCTGAAGACCCTGAATCAGACTGACATTACCTGGCACGACCAGAGGTTGCCGGTTTCGATTTCCGTTGCCGTTCTTCAGCCGGACCCGCATCCAGGGCAAACAGCGCGCAGTGTCCAGGAAGAGCTCAATGTGGTCCTGGAAGAAGCACAGAAAGCCGGCGGTGATCGAGTCCTTACCGCTTCGGACAAGGCCGCCCGGTCCAGACTGCCGTCACAACCCGAACGGCCCGAAGAGGAGGCATTTCCCCGTGCGCCGGAGCCGTCCGTGGATGAGGCGCTGGAGATGCTGGCCGATGGTCGCGAAGAGGAAGTGCGTGCGCACCTGGGTGGGTTGCGCAGAAAGCTCCAGCCCCTGCTGGCCCTGTTCTACCCCGCGGATGAAGAAAACGACCAGGGTTCTGGATGAAAGTCGAACATCAACATGAATTTCCCGTGCCCCCGGTGAAGCTACTGGAGGTGTTGACCAGTCGCGGCTATTTCGAGGCCCGTTTCGCCATGTCCGGCGTGGACGATTTCTGGTTCGATGCCTTTGAGGAAACCGAGCGCGGTTTTCTGATTCGCGTGCTGCGGGAACTGGAGATCCGCTCAGACAAGGTACCTTCTTTCGCGCGGCGCTTTCTGGGCCAGCGTTACATCCTCACGCAGGAATTTCTCTGGACGCATCGTGACGAGCCGCCGTACCGCGCCGAATATCGTTTCAAGCTGGGCGATATTC
>CAYPKI010000080.1:0-11044 GCA_964411265.1 uncultured Alcanivorax sp.
CCAGGGTGGCCTCGAAGACCGCTAGGGTGATTGGCAGGGTCCGATCGAGGTCGAATCTATGGGCGCGCTATCAAGGCCTTGTTGGGGGTTAGACGAAAATCACTGTGGCGGCACCCGCCACCAATGCCAGCAGCAGAATGGATGTGGCCCACCGGGCCAGAGCCCACCCACCGATCACGGCGGCGAAGCCGGCCTTGAACAGCGTATTGCTGAGTGCTGACAGTACAATGGCGCGGCCGGCTACTTCGGCCTCGAGATCGCCGTGGGCCTGTTCGGCCAGCGCCAGGGAGATGGCGTCGACATCCGCTACGCCGGACAGCAGCGCCAGGCCATACACCCCCTCGTCACCCAGCCAGGCCTCGGCACCGTGCGACAGGACGAAGACGGCCGCGAGCACGGCGCCGATGATCAACGCCTGACCCAGTTCGAGCGGGTTGTTGATGCCCACATCGCCGGTTTCCGCGTCATCAGCGTAACGCCAGGCCACCCAGACGGCGGCCAGCAGGGGCACTGCGGCCAGCGCCGCCAGCCCGGGTAGCACTACCGGCACCAAGCCGCGATTCACGGCCGCCACCTCGAGGAGCAGCCGTGGCGCCATGGTGGCGCAAGCAAGCGCAATGCCTACACCCAATAACGCGTGGTGCCGGCCCGAGCGCTGCGCCAGGCGCGCGAAGGCCACGGTTACGGCCGTGCTGGAGGTGAGTCCGCCCAGCACGGCGGTCAGCAGCAAACCCGCCCGTGCACCGATAATACGAATGGCAAAGTAGCCCACGAAGCCGATGCTCGCGATGAGCATGACCAGGACTCCCAGCATGCGCGGGTTCAGGCTGTTCCAGGGGCCCATGCTCTGGTGGGGTAATAGTGGAATGACCACCAGAGCGATGACCAGAAGCTGCAGTGAAGAATGGAGCTCGCGCCGATCCAGTTTCGCCAGGGTGGAATGGATCTCGGCTTTGAAACCCAGCAGCACGGCCGCAAGCACGGCAGCGCTGACCGCCTCCAACCGGTAGCCGGTGACCACCAGCGCGCCCAGCATGAAGGTCAATACCAGCGCCACTTCGGTGGTGGCGCCGTAATCACCGAATCGCGCCGAGGTGACCCTATAGGCGCCCACCAGGAGCGCGCCCAGTACCAGCAAGCCCGCTGCGAGGACCACTGGATGGGTCTCGCCCGCGACGAGTACCGTGATGCCGCCCAGCAGGCCCACCAGTGCAAAGGTGCGGATGCCCGCGACGTTGTTCCCGCCTTCGGTGCGCCCATCGTTGCGCACCTCGTTGACTTCGTTTTCCTGACCGTGCCACCCGCGCTCGAAGCCGATAATCAAGCCTACGGCCAGGGCCAACAGGAGGGAGAGAAGTTCGGTGGTGTCAGCGGCGAGAAAAGACATGACTTTCAGCTTACCTTCCCCGGGCCGTCCAGTGATACAGGACCGGGGACCACCGGTCATTGTTGCTATGGGCAACCTCCAAACAGGGGTGTAGTCTGATAAAAAAGGACCAGACGCCATTGCGGCGGGGAGGCAGGCCATGCTTCAGGTGGAAGTGCCGGCACGGCTCACCGATCGGTTGAACCAGGGCAGCGTCAGGAAACGGTGTTATCCCTGGGATGAAGCCGTCATTGACTGGTCCGTCCCGATTGATGACGAACATGACTACATGCCCACTGGTTTCAGCTTTCTCGACGGTACGGACCTGGAGGGGCGCCTGTCACCGCGCGAGCGTAGCTATATCACCCGCTGGGAGTTTACTCGACTCATGCGTAACCAGAGCCAGGGTGAGCATATCCTCAATCAGGCGCTGCTCGGGATCCTGTATCACATTGATCCCTATGACCCGGCCTACCGCTACATCCTTCATGAAGTGACGGAAGAATCCCAGCACATGGCCATGTTCAATCAGTGGGTCCGTTATAATCCGGATATTCGCACACACGGTCTGGGTCAGGACGCGCTGGGTACCTGGGTCTCCGCGGCCACGCCCGTAATCGCGACCCGTTTCCCGTCAATGCTCTGGATGCTGACCTATCTCTTCGAGGTGTTTGGCGATCAGATGGCGCGTTCGGCCGCGGCGGACCCCAATCCGCGTCTTCACCCCATTGTGCGCCAGCTCATGAAGGCGCATGTCATTGAAGAGGCACGCCATGTCACCTTTGCCAAAGAGTGGCTGGAGAGTCTGCATGCGAAAATGGCGCCCTTCGCCCGGCGCAGTCTGGCGCGGGTGGCCGAGGAAACGCTCGCCAGTGTGCTTCGACTGAAGTTTCCCTTTGTGCCGTTGTTCTGGTCCGAACAGGTCGAGCCCCTGGTTTCGCGCAGGGCTTTCCGTCGCGCAATGCAGAGTTCGCACCGACGCGCCCTGATTCAGGCCCAGACGGGCGCCGTGGCGGTGGTGCTCAGGGACATGGGCATTATCCGCGAAACCACGCTGGCGAAATGGGATCGGTCGGGGCTGTTGCCGCGGGCTTATCTGACCCATAAACCCGTTTTCACGCCGTCAAGCATGGATGCCGCCTGACGCTCATGCCGTATCGGGTAACCACTCCGGCAGGGTCCGTTGCAGTTGCTCGCGCATGTGCCGGGTGTGCGACCCGGGCCAGTAGACCCGGCCACAGTCCGGGCAGCGATGAAAGGGGCCGCCCTGAGCCCTCGAAGCCTCGGGCACCTGCTCCCGGATGTCCGTTGCTTTTGCCGGGCGCACCGACGTATTGCACAGCAGACAACGACTGAAGAGCCCGGGGACTCGCCGCGGCTGCAGGCTGTCGACCACCGAACGCAGTTGTTGCAAAGGTTCGTCGCGGTCCAGCCGGAGAACGCGGGCCCGGCCCGGTGCCCGGGCAAGAGCCTGATCCCGGGTTAACAGGATGCGTCCCTCGGCGGCCGCTTGCTGTGCCAGCCGGGCGTCTGTTTCATTGCAATCACCCCGGGTGTCAAAACCCGCAACCCGCAGCCAACGCGCCAGCCCTCGCAGCATGGCGTCCGCCAGGAAGGCCGGGTCCGTATCCGGGTGGGCTGCCATGGTTACGTCGGTTCAAGCCTGCGTCAGAATGTCGTCCAGTTCGTCCAGGGCCGCGCCCGTATAGACCGCCAGACGCTGCATGCTGGGCAGGGTGTCGCGGCAGCCGGTAAACCCGAAATTGAGCGACCCGGCATAACTCAAGCAGGTAATATTCAGGGCGCTGCCATGCGCCACCAACGACACCGGATACATGGCTTCCATCTGTGCGCCGTTATAGTAAAGCGGCTCGTTGGGACCCGGCACATTCGAGATGGTTACGTTGAATACTGGCCTTGTGCGCCCGCCCAACCCGGATAGCAGCTGCATGATATAAGGCGACATCAACAGCATGGTGTATTGCGTCAGCGTGTTACGGGGCAGGCTCTGCAGATGAGCCTTGGCCGCGCGCGTCGATGCCTTGATGGCCTGCAGCCTGTCCGCCGGATCGGTCACGTCCGTGGCCAGACTGGCGATCATGAAGCTGATGGCTGTACCCGTGTCCTCATCATCGGCCGGACGGATATTCACCGGAATGCCCGCAGTCAGGGGGGCGTCCGGCAGGGCCTCCTGTTCGTCCAGAAACCGGCGCAGCGATGTGCCGCACAGCCAGAGCACGATATCGTTGAGCGACGCGTCCGCTTTATGGGCCAGATCCTGGAGCCTTTCCAGGGAATATTGCTGGGTGGCAAAACGCCGCTGGGGCGTAATGCGCTTGTTTAGAATCGACGAAGGCGCCTCGAACGGCGGTGTGAGATCAGCGTGCTCACTCCAGCTCGAGCGCGCCAGGCGGCCGAACGCACGGGTCAGTTCCGGCGTCGAGCCTGCCTGCACGCGGACGGCCTCCAGCGCCTCCTGAAACAGATGCCCCACGGAGGCGGGCCGGCTGGCCCTGTCGCCCTCGGATGGCCGGGGTTTGGGGCGCACCACCCAGGGCGGCTGCATATGGGTCTCGTCCGGGTCATGCGAGAGGATGCGCTGCATCAGCTTCATGCCGGAGATGCCATCAATCAGGGAATGGTGCATCTTGGCGTAGAGCGCGAAGCGGTTGTTTTCCAGCCCCTCGATGATATGGCACTCCCAGAGCGGGCGCTTGAAATCCAGCGGATGGCTGTGCAGGCGCGAGATCAGCACCCCCAGTTCGCGCTCGCCGCCGGGTTTGGGCAGGGCCGAGTGGCGCACATGATAGTCCAGATCCAGATGGGGATCTTCTTTCCAGAAGGGCGCCAGCATGCGCCCCATGCGACCGGGTTGAAGGAGCTTGTAATCCCAGGGCGGCGCCATGTCCCGCACGGATTTCATGCGCCCGACCAGATCCTGCAAATAGTCGTCCGGCGCATCGTCGGGCAACTGGAAGATCATGAGACTGCCCACATGCATGGGTGTCTCCTCGGATTCCACCATCAGCCAGGCGGCGTCCAGCGGGCTCATGCGTTTCATGATGCGCTCCAGCTCGGCATTCTCTGCATGGATGATACGCGGCACGGATGGCCCGTGGTATCCGGGAACCGTCGGGCCGGGTGCACGCCGGACGCGTATGATACACGGGAAAGACGCGTGCGCGGATCAGGCAGGAGGGGGAGGTTCAGAGCCCGAGGGCCAGCCGAATGACCCAGGCTACGACGCCAACGGTCATGACGCCGGCGCACCACAGCAGGATGAACCATAACAGACGGCGGGCTGTATCGCGTCGGCGGAGCATGTCAGTGATAGCCCTCGTCCGGATCCACTTTGCCCCGGAAGACCCAGTAGGCATAGCCGGTATAGGCCAGTACCAGGGGAATCAGAATGAGTGCGCCCACGAGCATGAAGGCCAGACTGGAGTCGGGCGCGGCCGCCTGTTCAATGGTCACATGCGGTGGTACCAGCCAGGGATAGAAGCTGATGGTGATGCCCAGAAAACCCAGTACGAAAACACCGATGGTGGCGAGGAAGGGATGGCTGTCATGCCCGCGTCGCAGTCCCCGGATGAAGAGGACGACACAGGCCAGCAACAGCACCGGCATGACGAAGGTGAACACTGATGCCGGCCAGCTGAACCAGCGTTCGACATAATGCGGGAAAAGCCCGGCGGTGCTCAGGCTTACAGCCCCCATCAATACCAGCAACGCCGCCCCCGTGAGCCCGGCGCCCGCTTTCGCCTGGCGGGCGAGTCCGTTTTCCGTCTTCATGAACAACCAGGTGGAACCGAGCAAGGCATAACCCACCAGTACCGACAGGCCGGTTAGCAGGGTAAACGGGGTGAGCCAGTCCCACCAGCCACCGGCATAGGCGCGGTTCGCCACTTCGACGCCCTGTACCAGGGCGCCCAGCGTAATGCCCTGGGCCAGCGCGGCCACCACAGAACCGCCGGCGAAGCCCCAGTCCCAGAGCCAGCGCGCGCGTTCCGCCTTGCCCCGGAACTCGAAGGCAACGCCGCGGAAGATCAGGCCCAGCAGCATGGCGATGATGGGCGCATAGAGCGCCGGCAACAGGGTGGCATAAGCCAGGGGGAAGACAGCGAAAAGTCCGCCGCCACCCAGGACCAGCCAGGTTTCATTACCGTCCCAGACCGGCGCCACCGAATTCATGGCCAGGTCCCGATCTTCCTTGCTCTCGAGAAAGGGGAAGAGGATACCGATTCCCAGGTCAAAGCCGTCCAGCACCACATAGGCGAGCACGGCGAAGGCGATGAGGCCGGCCCAGATCAGGGGCAGATCAATGCTCATGGCTATCACCTCCGGTTTCGCTACGCCCCTTTGCCGGTGCGGGCATAATGCCCGCTGTGCGCGTGGGCCAGCCGATTTCGGTGCGCCCCGCCTGCGGTGGCTTGAGCATCAAACGCAGGATATAGAAAGTACCCGAGCCGAAGACCAGAAAGTACACCCCGATAAAGACCAGCAGCGAAATCCCCACTGCCGGGGCATCCAGCGGCGACGCGGACTCGCTGGTTCGTAACACCCCGTACACCGTCCAGGGCTGCCGCCCCACCTCGGTGGTGATCCAGCCGGCCAGTACGGCGGCGAAGCCCGACGGTGTCATCAGGGCGGCGGCACGCAACAGCCAGGGGGAGTCATAGAATCGCCCGCGCCAGCGTGACCAGGCCGACCAAAGGCCCAGGGCCACCATGGCAAAGCCCAGGGCCACCATGATCCGGAACGTCCAGAAAATCAGCGCGGCCGGGGGGCGTTCATCCTCCGGGAAGGCGCTCAGCCCCTTCACCCGACCGTCCAGCTTATGGGTCAGGATCAGCGAGCCCAGTTCCGGGATCCCCAGCGCGTAGCGGATGGTTTCCGCCTCATCGTCCGGCAGCCCGAAAAGATACAGCGGTGCGCCCTCGTGGGTTTGGTAGTGCCCCTCCATGGCGGCGACCTTGGCCGGTTGATGTTCGAGCGTGTTCAAGCCGTGCAGGTCGCCGGCGATAATTTGCAGTGGGGCCACCAGCAGGGCCATCCACATGGCCATGGAGAACATGATCCGAGCTCCCCGATCGCGGTAGTCGCGCAGCAGGTGCCAGGCGCCCACGCCGCCGACCACGAAAGCCGTGGTGAGGTAGGCGGCCAGAACCATGTGTACCAGCCGATAGGGAAAGGACGGATTGAAAATAATGGCCCACCAGTCTTGGGGCACGAACTGGCCCGCGTCGTTCGTGGCGAAGCCCGCGGGGGTGTGCATCCACGAATTGGCGGACAGAATCCAGAAGGCGGACATGAGGGTACCTGCCGCCACCAGGAGCGTAGCGAGGAAGTGCAGCCGCGGACCCACGCGGTTGAAGCCGAAGAGCATGACGCCCAGGAAACCGGCTTCCAGGAAAAAGGCGGACAGCACCTCATAGCCCATGAGTGGCCCCAGGATTGGGCCCGTCTTGTCCGAGAAGACGCTCCAGTTGGTACCGAACTGGTAACTCATGACAATGCCGGAAACCACACCCATGCCGAAGACAAGGGCGAAGATGGGTTTCCAGTAATCAAAGACGCGGATATAAGCGTCGTCCCTTTTCCACAGCCACAGGCCTTCCAGCACGGCCAGGTAACTGGCCAGCCCGATGGAAAAGGCCGGGAAAATAATATGAGCCGAGACCGTGAAGGCGAACTGGAAGCGTGCCAGATCGACGGCGGAAAACAGATCCAACATGGTGTACCTCTACTGCGGTCCCCATTAGATCCCCACTACTCATATTTTAATTTATTATACTGTAATATTCAAAAAGAATACCAAGTCGTTATGCTCAGGGCAGTGACTCGGGAAGCGCCTCGCTCAGGCTACGGGCCTGGAGCCCCAGGGCGCCGAAACCAGCGGCGTCATGAGAGACGGCGTTGTCGGACTGCATCAGCAGTATTTGATCGCGGGTCAGCGGTGGCTTGGGCAGGATCTCCATCACCAGCGCGAGTGCGTGCCAGATCGGGAAGGGGACTGGTAGCAGAGGCCGTTTGCGGCCGCGGCTGGCCAGTACCTGCTGCACGATTTCCCGGTAGTAGTGGCGCGAAGCACCGCCCAGTTCATAGATTTGGCCCAGGGTGTCGGGCCGCCGCAGGCACACGGCCGCCGCTTGCGCAACATCAGCGGCATGCACCGGCTGCAGCAGCGTGCGGCCGGTGCCGAACAGCGGCACAATCGGCAGCCGGGTGACCTGATCCAGAGTGGCGAGGAAATCATCGCCCGGCCCGAACAGTACACTCGGACGCAGCAGCGTCGCGCCGGAAAAAGCCCGGCGCGCAGCTTCTTCCCCCCGGGTACGGGCCCGGACGTACTTGGACGGATGACGGCTGTCCACACCGATTCCGGATACATGCAGCAGGCGCGGCACCGCCGCCTTCTGAGCTTCCTCGGCCAGAAGGCGTGCGCCTTCGACATGAATTTCCTCGAACCCCAGATGGCGGCTCTCGGTGTACAGCGAAACGGCATTGATCGCCGCTTCCGCCCCCTCGAGCGCTCGTGCGATCGATTCGCGGTCCCGAATGTCCGCCTCGATGGACTCCACATGGGGTTCGTTGGGACCGACTTCGCGCTGGCGGCGCGCTGCTACGCGCACATGCCAGCCATTGTTGGTCAGGGCCTGAACAATCTGGTGACCCAGAAAACCCGTGCCGCCAAAGACCGTAACCGTGGAGAGGTTCATGCCGTTGTCTCCTGCTGCTTCCGGTGTCCCCTATCGCGCTAGGACTTGAATTCCAGAGCGGCGATTTCGATTCGTGCTGCCACGCCAAACAAGCGGCCGGCATCTCCGTCCACACTATCCCCGGGGGCCAGTTCAGGCCAGAGCGAATTCAGGTCTGCCAGCATTTGTTCGACGCGTGCCACCGCTCTGGGAGTCGAATCACGTGTTTCTTCATGAAGATGCTGGAGCCGACGTCGTGCCAGTTGTGTGAAGCCCCAGGCATCCTGGTATTCGTGGATATCGGTGACACGCCCGTCCTGTACGCCCACGGCGTATTCCTCACCGGCGGTGCGCACCAGGTTCTTGATGCTCAACAGGGTTGTCCGCAGCGACGGCCGGGCCCGCGCCTCGGCCGCCTGGAGGGCCTGATCTACCTGCTGGTACGCCTCCTCCACGGTAGCCGGATCGGCGTTATCGCGCACCGCGTGGGTGAGTTCCGATAACTCGGCAAAGAAGGGTTCGGCATTGCGCTGCTTCAGCGCGGGCCGCAGATCCGCGAAGAGTTCATCTTCCGGATGTTTCATGTGCGTTTGTGCCATGTCCGTCTGACCCTGCTCGTAAAGCTTGAAACCGGCGAGCAAATGGCCGCGAATCAGGCCCAGACGCGACAGGTAAGCCACATCACTGTTCTTCAGATCCTGTTCGGGCTTGCCGGCGCCTTCGCCTTCGCCCTCGCCGGCACCTTCGCCCTCACCACCCGCTCGGGCGAGCGTCAGGGCGTCGCTGTCGGCGCGGGCTGTCGTGGCACCGCCATCGGCGGCTACGCTCTGGGTGCCCAGGCTGCTGGCCAGGGCTACACCCAGGCTTAGCCAGTGTTTGCGGATTTCGTGCATGAGCTGCTTCTCCATGAATGCCATGATAGAGTTCTGGATTCTTTCATCCCTGAGAATGATTCTCAAATATGATTTTGCACATTGCGCAATTGCTGGATCAGGCCGATCTGGAGGCAGTACGGGAAGTCGCGGATGCTGCGACCTTCTCCGACGGCCGGGCGACCGCCGGCAGTGCCGCTGAACAGGTCAAACGCAATGAACAGGCCGAGCCCGAAGGGGCTGCCGGTGGGTTGCGCTTGGTGGAGCAGCGGCTCCGGGATTCGGATCTTTTTGATCGGGCGGCCCGGCCGGCGGCATTCGTGCGCCTGCTGCTGAGCCGGTACGGCCCGGGTATGGCCTATGGTTCCCATGTGGATGAGGCCTTGATCGGCGACCAGCGTACGGATATCTCCTTTACGCTGTTTCTCTCCGAGCCGGAGTCCTGTGAGGGCGGTGAGCTGGTCATGGAAGACAGCAGTGGCGAGCGTGGCTGGAAACTGCCGGCGGGGGATCTTCTCCTGTATCCGTCGACTTATGTTCACCGCGTCAATGAAGTCCGCCAGGGCGAGCGTCTGGCCATTGTGGGCTGGGTGACCAGCCGCGTACGCGATCCGCAACAACGCGAACTGCTGTTCGAACTGGACACCGCCGTGCGCACGGAATGGCGCGAGCGTGGTGACAGCGAGCAGCTGGCGCGTCTGAATCAGGTGCGCAACAATCTGCTGCGCCGCTGGGTGGACGCATGACCCCGGCTCGGCTGGTGGCCCTGGTGTTGCCGGCCGTGGTGTTGTTGCACGGCTGTGGTTCCGCCCAGGGCCGGGATGACAGCGCCAATGACTTTCCGCGAATCCGGGTCGCGTGGTCCACCGGATCCGGTCCGGCCCGGCTGGCGTATACCAGCCGGCAGCGCTCCATCGGCTATCGTCATCTCGAGCGCCGGGAGGCGCCGCCCGCCATTTATTTTCGGTATCCCGAGCCCCGCAAGGTGCATTTCCACATGCGCGCTGTAAGCTTTCCCGTACGCGCCTGGTGGCTCGACGCCGATGGCTGCGCGCTGTCCTTCACGGACATGAGACCGGGCACGGATGGGCACACGCCGCCCGAAGCCGTCACGGCGGTGCTGGAGGTGCCGTCGTTCCGGCTGGATGACTATCCCGGCGGACCCCTCAAAAAAACCCTGCCGAAGGCGGGATCAACCAACCAGGCAACCAACCAGGGCAAGGAGAACGTCAGGCAAGATAGGGCGTCAGCCGATACAGAATCGTTTTGCGCATGTCGTTGGCATCAAAGGGGGAAGCGTTCGTCAGCCTGGAGGGCAAAAGCCGATGCAGATGCAGCACCGGCAGATCCCGCCGGAAAGCGCGCAAATCCCCTTTGGTAATCACGGGCAGGAAGTAATCCTCCTCGTGCTCGTAGGCGCGCATCAGTGCGCGCAGACCGCTGGCCAGCGGGACCGTACGCGCCCTCTGGTTGTTGAACGGGATGCGTATGTGCAGACCCCGGCCCCCCGCGACTTCCCCGGGCATGATGACAAACTTGGTGGCGCGCACGGCGTCCGTGTTCACCCGGTTGAAGGTATCGTGGAAGGCATAGGGATTGGGGAGAATGATCAGATTCTTCTCCAGATCCTGAGGCAGCGAGACGTCATAATTGGTATAAAGCTGTTCCACGCCGCTCGAATAGACACAGAGCGTGTCCTGAAATTGATGGACAAAGGAGGCGGCCCGTTTGTGATTCTCGAATTCCTCGAGGTCCCATACGAGATTGGGATCCTGATTCTGATTGCATGCCTGATCGAAGATGGCCATGGCGATATCCTCCCGGAGTCCTTGACTCTGTCTACATGACCACAGTAGCAATACTGAGCGTAATGACTAGGTCGGTCTTCTTATTCCGTGCGGAGGTTCGCCCGGCCGGTGTGAACCGGTTCCGGTCAAACGCGCTTTCCGGTGACGGACGTGGCGTACTTGCATCGGTCCCGACCCGGCAGTAGCCTTGCTACCGAATTTGCCAAGGCCGGATCTCCGTGAATACCCCGCTGGAATGGCTACTCCCCTATACTTTTTCGCCCGGGACCGTGGCGTTTTTTGTGCTGGTCGCGCTCTGGT
>CAYPKI010000081.1:0-4752 GCA_964411265.1 uncultured Alcanivorax sp.
CCTGCCGGACGCGGCGCTAGCCGTCCGGGCGGGTGCCCCGCTTTTGGCCGGTGGAGACTTCAGCCGCTTCACTGAGTGCTTGCGTGGCATCCGGAATCGTGAGGTAGGCGGGGTGTTCGCCGCCGGTGTGGACCACATGGGTGCCGCGGTTCACGGTCAGCATGTGGTGTTCCACCGGGTGCGAGACGATGTCCTTGCCCGAGATCACCAGTTCCAGGCTGGAGTCCTTTTCGAAACGGGTGCCGGAGGGCAGGATTTCGATGAGCACGTCGGCGATCTCGCCCGGCTGCAGCTTCTGGATGCTTTCATGGCTGTGGAAGGGACGGTCCGGCAAGCAGCGGTCGGGGTCGAGCGCGCGTTGCGAGACGCGCAGCCAGCCCTTGCTGACAATGTTTCGGCCGTGGCCGGCGAGACCTTCAAAATGCACCTCGCGGCCCGCGGGGTCGCGTTTCTTGATACCCACGAACAGGTCCAGATCGTCATGGCCGATGACGCTGACCCGGAGTCGAAGCACCATGTTGCCGACCAGCAGGGTTTCGCGACGGAATTGATGGGTAAAACGGAGCGCGCCCTTGCGTGCGGGATACTTCAATGCATGGGGTTGCGACGGTGCGTGCTGAACAAGCTGGCCGCTGCCGCCATCCAGGTAGAGGGTCTGGTAGTCCGTTCCGGGTACGGGAAAGTCATCGACTTCCACCACCCGATGCGCTTCGCCGCGGGTGCGCACCTCGAGCCTGGCCCGGGGCAGCTCGAGCGAGGGCTCGTCCCGGAGAAAGTGATCCAGGAAACGGCGTTGCCATTCCAGCGCTTCCGGCGAGTAGAACGTCTCCCACTTCTTGCGTCCGTGGTTGAAAAGATATTTGTGCTCTGACGCGATCCGTCGGTAGCCTTCGAACGAGCCGCGCGTGTGCAAGCCATGGTCGGACCAGCTGGCACAGATCAGCGCCGGCACCCGGATTTTCTCCAGCGCCGCGGCCCGTTCCTGCCAGAAGGCGTTGCAGGTCTGGCGCGGGCGCAACAGCTTGAGCGGATTCACCGCCGGGCGACGCCCGTTCCACGCCCGGGCCAGGCAGGCGAAATAGAAGAGCCCGAAGCCGGTTTGCGGGATGCCGCCGTGGTACATGCAATCACGGTAGACATCGCTCAGCCCTTCCCAGGGAATGATCGCCGCAAGGTGGGGCGGCGCCAGGCTCGCCCCGAACCACTGGGAAATGGCGAGATAGGAAACACCACAGGCGCCTACCTTGCCGGTGCACCAGGTCTGGGCGGCCGTCCACTCGATCACGTCATGAAAATCCTCGCGATCCTTTTGCGAGAAAAGCCCCATGCGGCCTTCGGACTTCCAGGCGCCGCGCGTGTCGAAATGCAGGACTGCGTAGCCGCGCGGCACCCAGAAGGCCGGGTCCGGCGCCTCGAAAGAGGTGCCCCGGCTGACTTCAACCCGGCCGAAGTCGAGACCGCGCAGCAGTATGCCCGCCCGAAACCATAGCGAGCTGTAGCCTGCGTGCCGGCCCCGGCTATCATCCTTGCCATAGGGCGAGCCGGACACAATGGCCGGCACGGCGCCGCCGGATGCGGGCCGATACAGGCTCGCGGCCAGGCGCGTGCCATCGCGCACACGGATTCGCACCTTGCCATCCACCTGAACGTCCGGGGGCAGGGGATGCACCCGGACCGGTCTTGCGGCATGGGCCAGCCGCCAGCGCAGACGCGAGCCAAGCGCCGCGATGGGAGAAAGCCGACGCGAGTACGTGCGCGATCCATGCCCGGCACGGGCGCGAGCCGGCTTGTCCGCAGCAGAGGGTTTCGGCCCTGATGTCTTCCAAGCCATGGCAATCCCCTTCCGAGCAATGCCTGTCGGGCTGCCGCGATCATGCTGTGTCGCCCGGTCTGGAGGAGGCCCCTGAAACCGTTCACGACGAGAGGCAATAGCGCCGGAAAAGGCCCTTCATGAGCCACCAGATGGGGACAAGCCCTGTATCCGGGCCGGCCACCCTGATTGGTGGAAGTGTGCTCAAGGCAACGCGCGGGCAGCAAGGTCGTCCCGGGCTGAAGCCCCCGGCGGGCCGGCGGTTTGGCCCGCAGGGACCGACGCTCGGCAAGCATCGGGCGAAGCCTGAATGCAATCCTGATCCTGCACGATTTTCCAGCGATCACTGATCAAGCTGCCAAGACCCGGAGCGCAACAGGCGGACCTGGAGTAAGCCATGATCCGTGTCCGCCGGGTGCAGGTCCCGGCGGCAGCACCGGATTCAGGATTGATCACCCAGGCCCGGAGAGCACCGAGAAAAAGCAAGTAACGGCCCCGGAATCGCTGTGACCTCTGTGCTTACAAAACCCGGGGACCGCCCCCGCTTTTAACCACCCGCCATCGCCGCTAGAGTGTGCACGAATTGGCACCCGCCCCGGCGAGAGCCGCGAGGTATGAGGTGCGCCATCCACGGCGGATCGCGGAGAAGGGCCATGAAAGGGGTAGTGACGACGAGCCGGAGCCTGCGGCCGGCGTTGACGGTCGGGGACCTGCCGGAGCCGGGCGAGCCCGAGCCGGACGATGTCATCGTGCGGGTCCATGCGGCCTCGGTGAATCCCAAGGACTGGAAGATTAACTACAATATCGCGAGGCTGGCCACGCCCTTGCTGGCAGCGCGCGTGGCGCCGCTCTTTGGCGATGACCTGGCGGGCAAGATCATTGCCAAAGGGCGCAACGTCACCGATTTCGACATTGGCGACGCGGTTTACGGCATGGACATGCGCCTGCGCACCGCGTCGCTGGCCGAACGGGCCCGGATCAGCCAGAAGCGGATCGCCCGGAAGCCGGAGACGTTGTCGTTTGGCGAGGCGGCGTCCATGCCGCTGGCGGCCCAGACGGCGGTGCAGGGGCTTCGCCGAGGGCAGGCCGGTGAGGGTAGCCGGGTGCTGGTTATCGGGGCCTCCGGCGGTGTGGGCACCTTCGTTGTCCAGATCGCCCGAGCGCAGGGCGCTCATGTCACCGGCGTCTGTAGCGCCCGCAACAGTGATTTCGTCCGTGAGCTGGGAGCGCATGAGGTGATTGACTATAACGCGGGCGACTACCGCAAAAGCGCCGGGCCCTTCGATCTGGTTTTTGATGTGGCGTCCCTTCATTCTCCCGGCAGCTGTGCCGCCATGATGGCGCCGGGAGCCTGGTTTATCTCCACCGGGGGCGACTTGGGGTCCATGGTGGGTACGCCTTTTTACCGGGTTCTGGGCAACAACGCTGCCAGCATCATGGTGGAGTCGTGGCGCGAGGATCTCGAAACCCTGACGTCGCTGGTCGACAGTGGCAAGCTCAAGCCCATCATCGATAGCGAGTACGAGCTCGAGGATAGTGAGCAGGCCTACGAGCGCAGCCGCACCGGCCGCTGCCGGGGGAAGGTGGTGATTCGCGTGACCACAGAGGACAAGGAGAGCACAGAGACAGGATGAAATGAGATCCCATCAGCGGATGCTGCCTTCGATCCTCAGGGGTCGGCGGACGGCAACGAACAGCTCAAGACTCAAGGCCGGATCTGCGCATTCCCGGTGCTCCCTGTGAACGCTGTGGTGACATAAACCCCGAGCCCGGACAAAAGTGAAAAAACAGGGGAACGCTCCAAAATAGGTGCGCTCGCCCTGTGCGAAGTATCGCTGACACACGGCTGGTAATTCGGGCTTTCGCTTGATCGGCAGGGAGAGGTCACCGGGCAGGGTGGGGGGTGAGCGCCCGATGCGCGCAAGTCTTGCTCCCGGTACCCTGTGTTACCATCGCGCTGTCGGCTTGGCCAGACCTTCGTTTGCGGGTAGTGACGGCAAAAGTACGGCCCTGCGTCATTTTACGCGGTGGGCGCAGTATCTGTAGCCGTATTCCCGGCCCGTTACGGCTTTGTTAAAGGACACAGTTCCATGAATCGAAGCTTTATTTACGATAGTCTCCTGCCCCGGCTTACCGCGCAATGGTATTACGAGGTTTTCCAGCGGGTGCCCCGGGGCGCAGCCGTGCTGGATGTGGGCGTGGGAACAGCCCGGGCGTTGTTGGCCAATGCGGATCTGGTGCAGGAAAAGGGTCTGGAGGTGACGGGCGTCGACATTGACGCCGACTATATTGAGCGTGCTCGGAAACGGTTGGACGAATCGGCGGTCAGTGACCGTGTCCGGGTGCATCTGGAATCGGTTTATGATCACCAGGGCGGGCCCTATGACGCGGTTTACTTCTCGGCGAGTTTGATGTTGCTGCCCGATCCGGTAGCGGCACTGTGGCACGGCCGCGATCTTCTGGCACCGGGCGGGCGCTTTTATTTCACCCAGACGATCCACCAGCGGCGGGCGCGCTGGCTGGAGTGGCTCAAGCCCATGCTCAAGCACCTCACCAGTGCGGATTTCGGGCGCGTGACCTACGCTGAAAGCTTCCGAAGCGAGCTAGCGTCGGCCGGGCTGGAGCTGGACGAGTTCACTACGCTGTCCGAGCACGGTAATCAGGCCTATTGTCTGGCCGTGGCCAGGCCCGCCGCGACCTGATCAGGACGGTTGGCAGCGCAAAGGCAGCGCCACGATCCGGGTTGCCCTGTGTACACCGCCATAATGCTGAATGGCTGCGGCTCCGGGGGATTTTATGAAACAGCTTTTCACCACAATCTTCTGGCCCATCCTTGCGCCCTTCGAGAAGGGTGGCGACAGTGCCGGCTATCGGCCCTCCCACCGCAAAGTCCTGTTCGGCATGGGCTTTCTGTTTCTGGTGCTGGCCGGGGTGTCCGCTTT
>CAYPKI010000081.1:4762-10882 GCA_964411265.1 uncultured Alcanivorax sp.
CGGGTCTCTGGGGAGTAATGCCGCTGTGGCCCGGATCTGGAGGAGTCGTTAGGTGGGGCTCGCCTTGCGAATGCGGGACAACCACCAAGCGTTGTAGGCCACAGAGGGCACCGAGAGCACAGAGCGACTCAAGTCTGCCCCTGCGAGCCTCTGTGAACGCTGTGCGCTCTGTGGTGGGAAAAGGAGAGCTGAATACGGCGCTGTAGCGGATGCTCTCAATGCCGGCTTGTGCCGGAGCGGCTTGGGAAAACCCATGCTGCCTCTTCGTTGGCCCTGCCATTTCGCTTTTCCCCGTCCTCGTAGTGCTGATAGTTGGTGGTGAAGAGGTCGGCAAGACTGCCCGGGACCTGCCGCCTGTAACTAGCAGGCTGTTGAAAAACCCTTGTGCACTCAGCTTGGCCCGAAGCGTACCACTGGTGTGCTTTGTTGCGGCCGGTAGGGTCGTTCCCTTTCGAGCACAAAAGTGCAGCAGATGCGCGCTTCAGGTCGCGCCCTGTGGGACTTTCGGGTTGGCCCGCTGTCATCGTTGCCATTTTTCGACGGGTAGACACCCGCCTTCAAAATGGCGCCTCGATGGCGAACCAGCCTAAAAGCCTGAGTACCCACGGGGTTTATCAACAGCTTTCTATTATGGGCAAACCGGGTCCGGTACCATCTCGCCATTACTTGCTGGATGGGGGACGGGAATGGAAGGCACGCTGGGACTCTTTGTCGGGGCTGTGGGCCTGGGTTTGTTGCACGGTATTGAGCCGGGTCACGGCTGGCCCGTGGCCGCGGGCTGGGCTTCGGCGCGGCGCCGGCCGTGGCAGGCGGGCGTGTTGGCTGCCGGGGTGATTGGCCTGGGCCATTTGTTGAGCAGCATCGCCGTGGTGGTGCTTTTTTTCTTTGCCAAGAACTGGCTCGATTTCGGTGAGAGCCGCTGGCTGGACTGGCTCGCCGGCGGCTTGTTGCTGGCGCTGGCAGCCTGGCAGCTGGGCGGGGTGCTGAAGAACCGGGGCCATCATCACCATCATCATGGCGAAAAGGACGCGCCCGGCGCTCGGGCCGGCATCGGTGCGCTGGCTCTGTTCGCCTTTACGCTGGGCTTTGCCCATGAAGAGGAGTTCCAGATCATTGCCCTGTGCACCGGCTCCAACTATTGTCTTGAGCTCATGCTGGCCTATGCGGTGGCCGTGGTGCTGGCCCTGGTTGTGCTTACGCTCGTGCTGATTGCCGGGCTGGAGCGGTTTAGCCACAAGCTGGAGCACGCCGAGCATTGGCTGCAGCTGTTATCCGCCGCCATTCTGGCCCTCATGGGCGCGGGTTTTTTCGTCGGCTGGTTCTGAATGTCGGGCGGCCTGCCCGGCCGTTCAGGGCTGTACCGGGCCATGTCTGCGGGCTGTTAAGCTGATTTCGTAAGCTTTGACAGCGTACCGCCATGGTCGGCGAGGAGGCGATATGAAACCGGCTAAACGCTTTCATGCTCTCGTGGGCGCAGCTGTGCTGGGTGTTAGTCCCGCCCTGGCGGCGGAACTGGAAGTTCACTATCACGAGCGCCCGCCCTATATGGTCACGGTGGCGCCCGGTATTGTAGCGGGTCATACCGGCACGATTGCTACGCGGGCCTTTCAGAGCGCGGGTGTGGCCCACCAGTGGCGCAAGACGCCCTCCAAGCGCCAGCTTGCTACCTTGCGCCGGAACGAGGGGCGGCATTGTGCCGTGGGCTGGTTCAAAAACCCCGAGCGCGAAGCGTTTGCTCGCTATACCCGGCCCATCTACAAGGATCAGGAGCGCATCGCCCTGGCCCTGAACGGCAATGATGATGTGGAGAGCGGAAACCGCCTTGAGGAGCTCTTCCGTGACCCGGATGTCACGCTCTTGCTTAAGGCGGGCTATTCCTATGGGCAACGCATTGATGAACTCATCAATGAGCTGGATCCGGACCGCGAGATGGTTACCGTGGGCAACCAGGGTATGCTCGAAATCCTGCACCAGGGGCGGGCGGATTATTTTTTCATTTCCGAGCATGAAGCGGACGAGCTGATCGCCCGTTCCGGCCAGACGCGTGACCGCTACAAGTATGTGCGCTTTAGCAATATGCCGGCCAGCAAGAAACGCTACATCATCTGCAGCAAGCGCGTTCCGCCGCAGGTCATCGAGCGTCTCGATGCCTGGATCGCCCAGCACGTCGATCTGGATCAACAGGACCAGCGTCCGCCCCGGGAAAGGCTGCTCTGGAAGCGCTGAAAGGTTCGGTTGCGTATCCCTGCCTGGTTTTCGCGGTGACTTGACAAGCGCAGGCTTATAACCAAATATATAAACACATATTTATATATTTATGAGTTGGGTACGCATGCAGCAATTCGAGGAGCTGGCCGAGGTTTTCCATTTACTGGGCGAAGAGAACCGGCTGCGGCTGGTCCATGCCTGTCTGGATGAGCCCGTGAGTGTGCATGAGCTGTCCGAGCGGGTTGGCATTTCGCCGTCCCTGGTAAGTCATCACTTACGGCTGTTGCGCGCAGCACGGCTCGTGCGCGGCGAGAAAAAGGGGCGGCAGGTGTTCTACCGGGCCGCGGACGAGCATGTGCGGCGCATGTTGCACGACATGGTCGAACACGTGGGCGAAGAAGCCCACGACTAGCTACGCCGGAGGTATTCATGGCTGAACACAGCCACGAACATCATCACGCCGGTAGCGGCCGGACGCTGCTGTTCGCGCTGGTTTTTACCACCGGCTTTGCGGCGGTGGAAGTGGTGGGCGGCATGATGGCGGATTCGCTGGCCCTGTTGTCGGATGCGGGCCATATGCTCACCGACTCGCTGTCGCTGGGCGTGGGCGCTTTCGCCGCCCGGCTGGCGAAAGCGCCCGCCTCGCGCCGGCACTCTTTCGGCTTGCAGCGCGCCGAGGTGCTGGGTGCGCTCTTCAATGTGCTTTTCATGTTGGGCGTTATCGTTTACATCGCCTGGGAGGCGGTGCAGCGGATGATGGATACGCCCGAGGTCGCCGGCAATGTGGTGATGCTCATCGGCGCTCTGGGTTTGCTGGTGAATATCGTCGTCGCCTGGGTGCTGATGCGTGGCGAACAGAGCATGAATGTGCGCGGCGCGCTCCTGCATGTCATGGGGGATCTGCTCGGGTCCGTGGCAGCCGTGGCCGCCGGGGGTGTGATCGTGCTGGGCGGACCCATGGTGATTGACCCGGTGCTTTCGCTCTTTGTCTGCCTGCTCATTCTGGTGTCGGCTCTGCGCCTTATGAAGGAAGTTACGCGCGTGCTCATGGAGGGCGTGCCGGCCGGAATCGATGTGCACGAGGTGGGTCAGGCGCTCACGGAGGTGCCCGGTGTCTCGGCGGTACACGACATGCACATCTGGAGCCTGGCCTCGGACAGTCATGCACTGGCGGCCCATATCGAGCTGGATTCGATGGGCGACTGGGAAACCATCCTGCCCGCGATGCGGGCCCTGCTGGCCGAACACTTCGCCATTACGCATACGACGCTGCAACCGGAAAACGCCGCGATCCGCAAAGCCTGTGATATTCATGATGGCTGTGGGGCGAGGGCGTATATGGATGCCCGTGCGCAAACCGTGCAAGCAAAAACGGACAATTGAATTTGTATCAGCAATGACAGGAACGGAATATCATGCTGGACCGGGCTCGGGAGCACACCAGGGCTGATGCCGCCCCATGCCGGGTCTTTTCACCTGCCCTTGACCCCGAGCGCGTGAAGCTGCGCTAATGAAACGTGCAATCCTCATTCTCGGAGACCAGCTGAGTGACCAGCTCAGCAGCCTCGCGGACGCCGATCCGGCAAGGGATCGCGTGGTTATGGCGGAGCTCCACGAAGAAACCCACTATGTGCCTCACCATCGCAAGAAAGTAGCGCTGATCTTCGCCGCCATGCGGCACTTTGCTCAGCGCCTGGAAGTACAGGGTTTTCGCGTGCATTACTTCCGCTACGACCCGGCGTCGTCGCTGGCTTGTTTCGCCGATGTCCTGGAGGATGTGCGGACAGACGAGGCGATTGGTAGTTGGGTGGTTACCGAACCCGGCGAGTACCGTTTGTGGCAAGCCATGGACCAGTGGCCCCATGAGCTGGGGATTGAACTCGAGGTTCGCGCGGATAATCGCTTCATGGTCTCTCATGAGCAGTTCCAGCACTGGGCGAAAGGGCGGAAATCCTGGCGCATGGAAAACTTCTACCGGGACCTGCGCCGCCGCACCAACCTGTTGATGGACGGCGACCAGCCAGCGGGTGGTCAGTGGAATTTCGACCAGGATAACCGCCAGTCCTATGACGGCAGGACGACCCTGCCCGAAGTCCCGCGCTTCGCGCCCGACGCCACTACCAGCGAGGTGCTGGCAACCGTGGCCGAACAGTTCCCCGAGCACGTGGGCTCGCTGGATGACTTTGCCTTCGGAGTCACCGCCGAGGCGGCGGAACAGGCCCTGGCCCGGTTCCTCGAAGAGGTCCTGCCGAATTTCGGCCCTTACCAGGACGCCATGGTCGAGGGCGAACCCTGGCTCTTTCATGCCTTGCTGTCGTTTTATCTTTATATCGGTTTGCTGGACCCGCTGGAGGTTTGTCAGCGCGCCGAGCAGCGCTATCGTGACGGCGCCGCGGATATCGCCTCGGTGGAAGGCTTTGTGCGCCAGATTCTGGGTTGGCGGGAGTTTGTGCGGGGCATCTACTGGGCCTGCATGCCCGACTACGCGGAGCGTAATACGCTGGAAGCCCGGCGCGACCTGCCCTGGTTTTACTGGACGGGCGATACGGACATGAACTGCATGCGCCAGGTCATCACGGACACGCTCGAACACGCCTATGCCCATCACATCCAGCGGCTCATGATTACGGGCAATTTCGCGTTGATCGCGGGCGTTGTTCCGCAGCAGGTCTGCGACTGGTACCTGGCGGTCTACGCGGACGCGTTCGAATGGGTGGAATTGCCCAATACGCTGGGCATGGCGCTCCATGCCGACGGCGGTGTCATCGGCAGCAAGCCCTATGCCGCCGGTGGTCGCTATATCAACAAGATGTCGAACTATTGCGGCCAGTGCCGCTACAACGTCAAAACCGCCACCGAGGCGGACAGTTGTCCCTTCAATGCTCTCTACTGGGACTTTATTGCACGAAACCGCGACCGCTTCCGCGGTAATCCGCGCATGTCGTTAGTGGTGAAAAACTATGACCGTATGGCTGAAGACAAACGTGAGGCCTTGCAGAGCCGTGCGCATTGGCTGCTGGAAAACCTGGAGACGCTGTAGCGGCCATGGCCCATCAAAAGCCCCATCTGCCCTACAAGTACTGCGCGAATTGCGGACGCATCATGGTCTGGCGGCGGAAGTGGCGTAATAACTGGGCCCGGGTGCGTTATTGCGGTGAACGTTGCCGGAGGCAGGGCAGATGACAACCCTGGTCTGGTTCAAGCGCGACCTGCGCCTCGACGACCACGCGCCCCTGGTCGAAGCCTGTGAACGTGGGCCCATCTTGCCGCTTTATATTGTAGAGCCCGAGCTGTGGCGACAACCGGACGCGGCGAGGCGCCACTGGGACTTCGTGCACGGTTTGTTGCTCGATCTCGATCGTCAGTTGCGCGCTCTGGGGAGCGGACTCCATGTCTACACCGGCTCGGCTGTGGAGGTGCTGGAGCACTGCCGCGGCGTTGTGGGGGCCGATGCGCTTTACAGCCACGAGGAAACGGGCAACCACTGGACCTATAGGCGCGACCAGGACGTGAAGCGCTGGGCCCGGGCCCGGAGTGTGGCCTGGCGGCAGTGGCCTCAGTTCGGTGTGGTGCGTGGCCTGCGCGATCGTGATCAGTGGGCCGGGCGCTGGCAGCAATTCATGGAGGCTCGTTCCGCCGAGCGGCCGGCGTCCATCCCCACCGTGGCCATGCCGGCGCGGGATCCGGGCGCGGCTCTGGCGACACCCCGGGGCCACGGCAATCCGGCGCCGCAGGGCCAGACGGCGAGTCACGCTCGGGCGGAGTCGATCTGGAGCAGTTTTCTGGATGACCGGGCCCGGGCCTACCGCGGTGGTATTTCCCGGCCCGAGCGAGCTCGCACCCGTTCGTCCCGGATCAGTCCCTACCTGACGTTCGGGGCTTTGAGTCTGCGGCGTGTGGTGCAAGATACCT
>CAYPKI010000082.1:0-1018 GCA_964411265.1 uncultured Alcanivorax sp.
CGGAGCCGGAGACACAGGCCCCCGCGCCCGAGCCGGAGGGCCATCCGGTGCGATCCCCCATGGTGGGCACCTTCTACAACGCCCCCTCACCCGATGCTCCGCCCTTTGTCGAGGAAGGCCAGGTGGTCCAGGCCGGTGACGTGCTGTGCATTGTCGAGGCGATGAAAATGATGAACCAGATCGAGGCGGACAAGTCCGGCACCATCAAGGCTGTGCTGGTAGAAAACGGCGAACCGGTAGAATTCGACCAGCCGTTGTTCAGCATCGTCTAAACGGACAGGATACTTACCATGCTGGAAAAGGTTGTAATCGCCAATCGCGGCGAAATCGCGCTGCGTATCCTGCGCGCCTGCAAGGAAATGGGCATACGCACCGTGGCCGTCTATTCCAAGGCGGACACGGATCTGATGCATGTACGCCTGGCGGACGAAGCCGTGTGCATCGGCCCGGCTTCGTCCACCGAGTCCTATCTCAATATCCCGGCCATCATCAGTGCCGCCGAAGTGACCGATGCCGACGCTGTGCACCCGGGGTATGGCTTCCTGGCGGAGAATGCGGACTTCGCGGAATGCGTGGAGCGTTCCGGATTCATCTATGTGGGGCCCACGGAAGATAGCATCCGCATGATGGGCAACAAGGTCTCCGCCATTTCGGCCATGAAGGAAGCGGGCGTGCCCACGGTTCCCGGCAGCAATGGCCCGGTGAAGGGCGAACCCGACCAGATGCTCCAACTCGGCCGCGACATTGGCTATCCCATCATGATCAAGGCCGCTTCCGGCGGCGGCGGCAAGGGCATGCGCGTGGTAGACAACGAGGAGCAGCTGCTCAACGCCATTACCATGACCCAGTCCGAAGCGCGCAACAGCTTTGGCGACGATACCGTCTACCTGGAAAAGTTCCTGGAAGCGCCCCGACATGTGGAAATCCAGGTGCTCGCCGACGGCCAGGGCAACGCAGTGCACCTGGGGGACCGGGACTGTTCGCTGCAGCGCCGCCACCAGAAGGTAGTGGAAGAAGC
>CAYPKI010000082.1:1028-6790 GCA_964411265.1 uncultured Alcanivorax sp.
TTATTGAAATGAATACCCGGGTGCAGGTGGAACATCCGGTCACGGAAATGATCACGGGGGTGGATATCGTCAAGGAGCAGCTGCGCATCGCGGGCGGCGAACCACTTTCCCTGCGTCAGGATGACATCCGATTAAACGGCCACGCGCTGGAAGCACGTATCAATGCCGAGGACCCGGTGCACTTTCATCCCTGTCCCGGCCGCATCAGCTATTTTCATGCCCCGGGCGGCAATGGCGTACGCGTGGATGCGCACGTCTACACCGGCTATACGGTGCCGCCCTTCTACGACTCGCTGCTGGGCAAACTCATCACCTGGGGCCCGGACCGGAGCACGGCGCTGGCGCGCATGCGCAATGCGCTGGATGAAATCGTGATCGAGGGCATTCAGACGAATGTCAGCCTCCATCGGGATCGCATCTTCCGGGATCCGGCCTTTATCGAGGGCGGCGTGGACATCCATCATCTGGAGGCCACCCTGCGCTAATGGGCTGGCAACAGATTCATATCCCCGCGGATGGCGCTCAGGCCCAACGTCTGCAGACCCTGCTGGAAAATGCCGGGGCCGCGGCGGTAACCCTGCGCGACGCCGGTGATGAACCCTTGCTGGAGCCCGAGCCCGGCGCCATGCCGCTGTGGCAGGACACCATTGTTACCGCGCTCTTTCCGGAAGACCGGGACGCGGACACCCTGATCGCCGACATCGAGCGGCAATGGGGTGGTTCCCTGGGCGAAAGCCGGGTGGAAGTGCTTGCCGAACAAGTCTGGGAACGCAGCTGGATGAATGATTTCCACCCGATGCGTTTCGGCCAGCGGTTCTGGATCGTGCCCTCGTGGAGCGATGCTCCGGAACCGGACGCGGTCAACCTGCGCCTGGACCCGGGCCTGGCTTTCGGCACCGGCACCCATGAAACCACGGCGCTTTGTCTGGAATGGCTGGACGCTCATCCCCCCGCCGGACAGCAAGTGCTGGATTACGGCTGCGGCTCCGGTGTACTGGCTATAGCGGCGCTGCTGTTGGGCGCGGACCGTGCCGATGTCTGTGATCTGGATGCGCAGGCACTGACTGCGACGCGCGCCAATGCTGAAAGCAATGGCGTCGGCGAGCACTTGTTCTGCCATGACCTCAAGACAGTGCCCGGCGACACCGACCTGATGCTGGCCAATATTCTGGCCGGGCCGTTGATGGAACTCGCCCCGCATCTGGCCGGGCTCACCCGGCCGGGTGGCGCCATCCTGCTGTCGGGTATTCTGCGTGAACAAGCGTCCGAGGTATGCCACCATTATTCTGCATGGTTCGAGCTGGATACGCCCGTCGAGCGCGGTGACTGGTGCCTGCTGAGCGGAGTGCGGCGCCCCACCGAATGACGCCGGGCGGCACCCGGCCCTTGCAGCGGCCCGAGCGATGGCTGTACAAGAAAGATTTCCACAATAGCGGATCGATACCGCCATGGCAGCTCAGTACAAGACCCGGTGCCCGCATTGCGCGGCCCAGTTCAAAATCGGCGTGGAAAAGCTCAAACAAGCCAAGGGCAAGGTGCGCTGTGGTTCCTGTCTGGAAATTTTCTTGGCTACCCAGAATCTCGTCGACGAACAGGGCAACCCCGTCAAGGTCAAGCAAAAGAGCGCATCAGGTGGTGGTTCCGGACAGCAATCCCGAGAGCAGCAACAGGATCGGCAAGCGTCCCCCAAGCAAGGACGGGGCGATCAGCAGAGCAACCCCCCGGGCGCTGCCGAGGAAACCCCCCGCCAGCAAACGCAGTCCCGGCCAAGCGACGATCCCGCCGAGCGCTGGACGCTGCCGGAGGATGACTCGGACGAGGCAAGCCAACCCGAGCAGCCCGGGGAAAATCGGGACAAGGCTTCACTGCCCGCCAACAACACCGCTGTTTCGCTGGGCGACTCGGAGATCAGCGAAAGTCTCCTGTCCATGGACGAAGAAGGCGAGGGACTGGGCGATGATGATTTCACCGCGGCGGGTGGGGGCGGCGACACCGATGAATCCTGGGCGGAACAGCTGCTCGAGGAACTCGAGGACGACGACGCCCCGTCGGATACAAGCAAGAAGGCCGAGCCAGAACCGCCCTCGCCGGAGAACATGTCCCTGCTGGATGAATGGCCTGGTGGGGATGGTGAGCCGGAAGAATCCCCCGAGTCCCGACGCGGACAACCTGCCCCTGTGGAGCCTGCGGACGAGACAACAGACGCGGAGTTCTCCCTAAACCTGGATGACGGCGCGGAACTGGATTACATCGACATCCCGGCCGGCGAGGAAGAACCCGAGCCCCGGCAGTCTTCGCGGCCCCGGTTCAGCGGCACCAGCACACAGTGGCTGAAGTGGAGTTCGCTATCCCTGCTGGCGGTCGTGGTCCTGGCCGGACAGCATCTGGTGTTCAATTACCAGGAGCTGGCTCGCACACCCGAGTGGCGTCCGCTCTATGCGCAGTTTTGTGAGCTCGCAGGCTGCACGCTGCCCGGACGCGCGCATATCGACAAGTTGCGCGGTGCCAACCTGGTGGTGCGCAGTCACCCACAGGTGCACGATGCCCTGGTGGTAGACGCCATTGTGTACAACGAGGCGCAGTATCCGCAGCCGTTCCCCGATCTCGAGCTGACGTTTTCGTCCATGGACGAAGACCCCGTGGCCAGCCGGCGATTCACCCCGGATGAGTATCGCGCCGGGGAACTCGAAAACCGGGATGTTATGCCGGCGGATGTGCCCGTCCATGTTTCCTTTGAAATCCTGGATCCCGGCGACGACGCCGTAAACTACAGCCTGCGTTTCCATCCCCCTGCGGGAGCCCCGGGCAACACCGGGGCGGCCGGCTAAAAGCACTTAGCAGCTGTTGAAAACCCCCGTGCCTACTCAGCGTGGCCTGAAGCGTTCAGCTGGTGTGCTTTGTCGCGACACACAGGGTTGTTGCCTTTCCGAGCGACAAAGTGCAGCAGATAGGCGCTTCAGGTAGCGCCCTGCGGGGCTTTCAGGCTGACCCGCAGTCGTCGTTGTCCTTTTTCGACGGGCGGACGCCGGCCTTCAAAAGTACGCCTCGATTGCGAACCAGCCGGAAAGCCTGAGTGCGCACGGGGTTTCAAGAGCCTGCTAGCCCCGACTACCCGGCGGCGACCACGGCGTAAAAATCTGGCCCCGAATCGGGTCCGGGGACTGGCATCCGGCAGCGCCGGTGGTACCATGAGCACTCTGTGGGGATACCTTCCCGTATGGCAGGGTCGTTTCCGGACAGCAATCCGGGGGCCGTGCACAGAGCTCGTGATGCGCACCAGTATCAGTGCCACCAGGTCCGACGGGGGAAGCTGGTGATAAAACGCCTCGCACGGCGGCGTATGCGGGCATCACGGGCGGCGAAACACAGCCAGACAGCATGCAGTCGCAATTCCACACAATTCCGGGACCTGCTCCGACCAGCTCGCCCTGTTCCGTTGGAGTGGTTGCCCAGATTCTGACAACGGAGCGTTGGCCGCATGAGTAGCACAGCAGCATGGAACCGAATCGAGATGAACACCGCCGAAGAAACTGCCGCGCCGACGCTTACGCGCACGGACCATGACGACACCCTGCGCAACTGCGTGCGGCGTTCGCTGACCGATTATTTCGCCAATCTTGAAGGCGAAGAGGTCAATAACGTCTACCAGACAGTACTCGCGGAATTGGAGATTCCGCTGCTGGAAAAGGTACTGGAGCACACCCGGGGCAATCAGACGCGGGCAGCGGAAATGCTGGGCCTTAATCGGGGCACCCTGCGCAAAAAACTCAAGCAGTACGGATTGCTCTGAAACCCCCTTGCCCACGCGGAGCCGTTTCTATACGGCCCCTTTTTATGTTCTCCCCTGCGCACCAGGAGGCACAGCACCATGAAAAAGTCGGTGGAACGCGCACTGATCAGCGTTTCCGATAAAACCGGAATCGAGGAGTTTGCCCGGGGGCTGGCCGAACTGGGTGTGGAAATCCTGTCCACCGGCGGCACCTTTCGGAGCCTGCGCGACGCCGGGCTGAGCGTGCGCGAGGTCTCGGATTACACCGGCTCCCCGGAAATCATGGACGGTCGGGTCAAGACGCTCCACCCGGCCGTACATGGCGGCATCCTGGGACGCCGGGGGACCGACGAAAATGTCATGGCCGAAAACGACATAGCGCCCATTGATCTGGTCGTGGTCAACCTCTACCCCTTCCGTGAAACCGTGGCGCGGCCGGACTGCACAACGGAAGAGGCCATCGAAAACATCGATATCGGCGGCCCCACCCTTATTCGCGCTGCCGCCAAGAACTACACCGATGTGGGCGTGGTTACGAATCCGGAGCACTATAGTTTCGTTCTGGAAGCGCTGCGCGCGCACGGACGGCTGACATCGGAGCACGGTTTTGAACTAGCCCGTCAGGCTTTTGACCACACAGCCGCTTATGATGCCGCCATTGCCCGCTACTTCGAGACACAGAGCGCCGAGGCCCCGGAGGAGGATCTGCCGGATCCGTTGCGCGTTGACATGGACAAGGTCCAGGACATGCGCTACGGAGAGAACCCGCACCAGCGCGCCGCTTTTTATGTGGAGCCCGACGCCACCGAGGCCAGCGTAAGCACCGCCCGTCAACTGCAGGGCAAGGCACTGTCCTATAACAATATAGCCGATACGGACGCAGCGCTGGAGTGCGTCAAGCAGTTCGAAGAACCGGCCTGTGTCATCGTCAAGCACGCCAATCCGTGTGGCGTAGCCTTGGCCGACACTCTCAACGATGCCTATGACCGGGCTTTCGCCACCGACCCGGAAAGTGCTTTCGGCGGCATCATCGCGTTCAACCGGGAACTGGATGACTTTACCGCCCGGGCCATCGTCGAGCGGCAATTCGTGGAAGTCATTATCGCGCCTGTTATTGCCGAAGCGGCGCGCGAAGCCGTGTCGACGAAGAAGAATGTGCGCCTGCTGGAATCGGGTCACTGGCAGCCCGCAGCGCCCGCACTGGATTACAAGCGCGTTAATGGCGGCCTGCTGATCCAGGACCGGGATCAAACCATGGTGGACGAACAACAGCTGCAAATGGTTACGCAGCGCGTGCCGGATGGTAACGAAATCCGGGACATGCTCTTTACCTGGAAGGTGGCCAAGTTCGTCAAGTCCAATGCCATTGTCTACGGCCGCGATGGTCGCACCATCGGCGTGGGCGCGGGGCAGATGAGTCGCGTCAACGCGGCGCGTATCGCCACCATCAAGGCCGAACAGGCGGGACTGGATGTCACCGGTGCGGTCATGGCCTCGGATGCGTTTTTTCCCTTCCGCGACGGCATCGACAATGCCGCTGTAACCGGGATCGCCGGTGTCATCCAGCCGGGCGGCTCCATCCGCGACGACGAGATCATCGCTGCTGCCGACGAGCACAACATGGCCCTCGCGTTAACGGGCATGCGTCATTTCCGCCATTAAAAGGGTGTCCCAAAAGCCTGCCTATCTGCGAGGATCTTGCGAACAGGAGGAACAAATTTCGTCGCGTGGTGTTAGCACAGCGGCCGCAAAGACGCCCCCTGTGCTCTCTGTGTACTCTGTGGTCATTTCGGCTGGTTGTCACCTGATTCAGAGGTGTTCGCACCCGTTCTGGACATAAACGTTCCGGGGCAAACCCACCAGTGCAGGATGATTTTTTTTACAGGTCGACCAGGTTGTTGCAACACCCTCCTTCAGGGGGGGGGGGGGGGGGGGGAAACCTTTGGGCCGACCATTCATGGGTTTTGTTCCGTTCAGGGTCGGGCTGGAGGGC
>CAYPKI010000082.1:6800-8991 GCA_964411265.1 uncultured Alcanivorax sp.
CCTGAAGCGTGCAGCTGTTGTACTTTGTGACGACGGACAGGTTGGTTCCCTTTCCGAGTGACAAAGTGGAGCCGATGGGCGCGTCAGGCCGCGCCCTGTGGGGTTTCAGGCTGGCCCTCACCGGGTTTTCAACCGCCTGCTAGAAGTGGTGTGCGCGGAAAAACATGGTTGGGATAGGGGTAACCCCGTTTCGTGCAAACGAAGGGGATTTTGAACGCAACCTTTCAGCCCATGCCGGGTTTCGCGGAGAGGCAATTGATGAAGGTACTGATTATCGGCGGCGGCGGCCGCGAGCACGCCCTGGCCTGGAAGGCAGCCCAATCGCCGCAGGTGGATCAAGTGCTGGTAGCCCCGGGCAATGCGGGCACGGCCCGGGACACCGGCATGGAGAACGTGGCGCTGGCGCCGGACGACAAGGAAGGGCTGGTGGCGCTGGCCCGCCGCGAGGCTATCGGGCTGACCATTGTGGGTCCGGAAGCGCCCCTCGTGGACGGCATCGTCAATCTGTTCCACGACCAGGGCCTGCCCTGTTTCGGCCCCGAACACGACGCCGCTCAACTGGAAGGATCCAAGGCTTTCACCAAGAACTTCCTGGCGCGGCATGAGATCCCCAGCGCCGAATACGTCACCTTTACCGAGCGCGAAGCCGCCCGAGCGCATGTACGGACCCGAGGTGCGCCCCTGGTGATCAAGGCCGACGGGCTGGCCTCAGGCAAGGGCGTCATTGTCGCGCACAGCCTGGCGGAAGCAGAAACTGCAGTGGATGAAATGCTCTCGGGCGAAGCGTTCGGTGAAGCCGGCGAGCAAATCGTCATTGAGGACTTTCTCGAGGGCGAGGAAGCCAGCTTCATTGTGCTTGCCGACGGCGAGCAGGTCCTGCCCATGGCCACCAGTCAGGATTACAAGCGCATCGGCGACGGCGACACCGGCGCCAACACCGGGGGCATGGGCGCCTACTCCCCTGCCCCCGTGGTTACCGAGACCGTTTATCGGCGGATTCTGGACGAAATCATTGACCCGACCTTGCGGGGCATGGCGGCCGAAGGCCGGCCCTATACCGGCTTTCTCTATGCCGGTCTGATGATCGCGCCCGACGGCACCCCCCGGGTGATTGAATTCAATTGCCGGCTGGGCGATCCGGAAGCCCAGCCCCTGCTCATGCGACTCCAATCCGATCTGGTGGCCCATTGCCGGGCGGCCGTGGAAGGTCGCCTGGACGCCGAGCACGCGCTCTGGGACGTGCGCTCCGCTCTGGGGGTGGTGATGGCCGCCGGCGGCTATCCGGGTAGCTATCGCAAGGGGGATGTCATCACGGGTCTACAAGCGCTCGAGTCAGGCCAGATCAAGGTCTTTCATGCCGGCACCGCCGCTGATGAGCAAGGCCGGCTGGTCACCGCCGGCGGCCGGGTACTGTGCGTGACCGCACTGGCGGATTCCCTGGGCCAGGCTCGCGAGCGCGCCTATGCGAGTGTCGAACCCATTCAGTGGGCGGACCGCTATTACCGTACCGATATCGGCTCCCCTACCCTGAACCCGGGCAGGGACACCGGTTCGAACTGAAAGGCGTCCGTGCAAAGCCGCGTCCGGGTCTGCCATAATCAAAAAAGCCATTTCACGCCGCCCCGGGAGCGCAACGCATGCGTCAGCATCCGGATCTCGAAAAAGTACGCGATTTCATGCCCCTGGATTGCCTGACCGAGTCTCACCTGCGCGAGATCCAGGGCCAGTTCGAAGTGCTGGAATTGCCCGCTCAGAAGGTGGTCTTCAAGCTGGGACAAGTCCCGCAGAAAGCCCTGTTTCTCATCGAAGGTGCAGTGGATCTGACGGACCAGAACTATGAAGTGCGTCATTTCCCTGCCGATGACGACGAAAACTATCTGGCGCTGGATAACCATAATCAGCACACCTGTAACGCCATTACCACGGAGTCCACCGTTCTCTATGCGATCGACCGGGAGCATCTTGATCTGCTCATGACCTGGACGCAGGCCACCGAGGCCATGCTTAACGAAAACGAAGAGGACAGCCGCGACTGGATGGATGCGTTGCTGGAATCCGGCCTCTTTAGCCAGATCCCGCCCAGCAAGATTCAGTCACTATTCACCCAGTTCGACGAGCGCGAGGTGGGACTGGGCGAAACCGTGATCCAGGAAGGTGAGCGCGGCGACACCTTCTATGTCGTCAAGGAAGG
>CAYPKI010000082.1:9001-10811 GCA_964411265.1 uncultured Alcanivorax sp.
GGAAGGCAAGGCCATGGTCACGCGCGACGAGAGCGGCAAACGCAAGACCCTGGCGGCGCTGACATCCGGCGACTTTTTTGGTGAAGACGCGCTGATCTCGCGGGATGAACGCAACGCCACCGTCACCATGACCAGTGATGGCACCCTGATGTGTCTGGGCCAGGAAGAGTTCCGCGACCTGCTGCAGGAAACGGTCATTCAGCGTGTCACGCCGGAAGAAATGCGCGAAATGCTGGAGGACGGTGACCGCGCCTGTGTCCTGCTGGACGTACGCTTGCCCATGGAGTTTAAACACGACCGCAAGCCCGGGGCCAAGAATGTGCCGCTTAACGAACTGCGCGGAGGGGTCAAGCATATGGAAAAGGACTTCATCTATGTCGTCAGCTGTGATGGTGGTGGCCGCAGCCAACTGGGCTGCTATCTGCTGAACGAGGCGGGCTTTGAGGCCTATGTTCTGGATCAGCCTCAAACCGCCAACCAGGAAACCGAACCTGCTCCGGAATCGGATGCGGAGCTGGAGTAACTGGCTTGTCGCTTTGTTGCTGGTGCTGAGCGGCCTTGCCCGGGCGGCACCACCTCCCCCTTTCGTTCTTACCGAAACGGGCGACGAGGCCTCAATCACCGTCTATTCCGATTACCTCCCAGACGCCGAAAGCAAGCTCTCCCTGGACGATGTTCGCCAACCGGAAGTGGAAGAAGGTTTTCGCCCGGCGGCGCATGAGTTGCAACGTCTCGGCTTCAGCGATCACCCCTGGTGGCTGCGGGTAGCGCTGCGCAACGAAACGGGCGCGCCAAGGACGCGGCACCTGGTGGCGTCTACAGGTCCCGTGTCGAAAATGGAGCTTTATGCGCCCGGCGAGGGGGGCTATCAAACCCGGACACCCTCGGCGACGAATTATGACCGTTTCCTGCCCCACGAGAATCACCGCTTCCGGATCACACTGCCACCCGATACCACCCGGGTCTTCTATCTGCGGGTAATTCCGGATCACGGCTTTCACTACAGCCTGGAACTTACATCCGGGGAATCCGAACTGGAGGCCGCCACGATCCAGGCAAGCGGGCTCTGGCTGGTTGCCGGTCTGGTGGCAGGACTGGCGCTGCTTCATCTTCTGCTGTTCGCCGTCCTCCGTTCGCCCGTCTACGGCGCCTATGCCCTTTTCTTCGTGTTGTTGACCCTGGTGGTCATGGGCCACTCCGGCCTGCTAGCTCTGCCGGACTGGTTCACCCGAAGTGATCATGCTCGGCTGGATGCCTTTTTGATCCTGCTGGGTCTGGCAGCCAATATTGGTCTGGGCCACACCTATTTGCAGGTGCCGGCTCAACTGCCCGCTTTGGCCCGACCACTTCAAGCTTCGATGATCGCGCTCACGCTGGCCGCGCCGGTGGTGTTGTTAGGGCTGCCGGCCGTGCTGGCGCTAGTACTGTCTTATGGCGCCGCAGCCGTGGTGGCGCTGGCCCTGCTCTGGCTGGGTATCTACGCCTGGCAGCAAAACACCGCTGGTGCCGGCCTCTATGTACTGGGACGGGCCGGGCTCACCCTCACGACCTTGCTCGTCGTGGCCGCGCTTCAGCAATGGTATGTCCTGCAGTGGAACTTTCCGCTGCTGGTAATGACGGCAGGGGCCGTGGAAGCTGTCGTGCTCGCTGTCGGGCTGCAACGCGGGCGCGAGGCGCAGCTGCGCGAGCAACTTCACGCGCAGCAGCAACAGCAGCTGGATCACGCCCTGCGTGATGTGCGTCAGGACACCCTGGCCCGAGTGAGCCATGAGGTGCGCACCCCCATGAGCGGCATCATGGGCATGGCGGA
>CAYPKI010000083.1:0-4985 GCA_964411265.1 uncultured Alcanivorax sp.
GTGACCGTGGACGCCGCCGCACTCTGCCTGAAAGCCGGCAATGCGGCCATTCTGCGCGGCGGTTCCGAGGCCTTGCGCTCCAATCAGGCCATTGCCGCCTGTGTGCGCCGGGGGCTGACGGACGCCGGGCTGCCCCAGGACGCGGTCCAGGTGCTTGAGACCACGGACCGCAACGCCGTGGGCGAACTGATCGGGCACCCCGAGTATGCCGATGTCATCGTGCCGCGCGGCGGCAAGGGACTAATTGAGCGCATCAGTCGGGACGCGCGGGTCCCGGTGATCAAGCATCTCGACGGCAACTGCCACGTCTATATCGACGATCAGGCTGATCTCGACAAGGCCCTGCCTATTGCCGTGAACGCCAAGACGCAACGCTACGGCACCTGCAATACGCTGGAAACCCTGCTGGTGGCGCACGATATCGCCGACCAGGTGCTGCCCGGGCTGGCCGAGCAATTCCGCCAGGCGGGTGTGGAACTGCGCGGCTGCCACCAGTCCCGGAGCCTGGTACCCGAAATGGCGACGGCGGGCGAAACAGACTGGGTCGAGGAGTATCTCGCGCCCGTGCTGGCCGTGCGCGTGGTGGCTGACCTGGACGAAGCCATGGACCATATTCGCCATTACGGCTCCGGCCATACCGAGAGCATTGTTACCGAACATTACTCTCGCGCCCGGCGCTTTCTGGCCGAAGTGGATTCCAGCTCGGTCATGGTGAACGCTTCCACGCGCTTTGCCGACGGTTTCGAGTACGGTCTGGGCGCGGAAATCGGGGTATCCACCGACAAACTCCATGCCCGCGGGCCCGTGGGACTGGCAGGGCTGACCAGCCAGAAATGGATTGTGCTGGGCGACGGTGAAACCCGGCAATGACCCCGGATAAGACGGCGGAGACGCGCCCGCTGGTGCTCTTCGGGGGCACCTTTGACCCGGTCCATGAAGGCCATATCCGATGCGCTCGGGCCGTGTCGGACGAATTCGAGCAGTGCCTGGTCTACCTGCTGCCTAATGCCGTACCGCCACACCGCACCCAGCCGCGCGTCCGCGGCGAACACCGCCGGGCCATGCTGGAGCTGGCCTGTGCCCCCTATCCGCAGCTGCTGGTCGACGACCGGGAATTGCGCCGGGAGGGCCCCTCCTACACGCTCGACACGCTGAAGGAATACCGCCGCGAAATCGGCGACCGGCCGCTGATCTTCCTGCTAGGCGCGGACAGCTACGCCCGACTGCACCAGTGGCGGGACTGGCAGCACTTTCCGGACTACTGCCATTTTGTCGTCGCGCCTCGACCAGGCGCTCCCGGGCCGCCGCCATCGGTGGAAGAGGCCTTGCCGCCGGTCCGGCAATCGTCGGAGCTGTTACGAGGCCCGGCCGGCCGGATGCTACGGCTCTCGGGTCCGGAGCTGGACGTTGCAGCCACGGAAGTGCGCACTGCACTGGAACAGGGCCCGCACGCGGACCCGGCCGTGCCTCAAGCGGTACTGGACTATATCCGCCGACGCGGGCTCTACACCGGATCCTGAAAAAAGCGCAACCAAGCTTTCCTCTGACGAGGAGAGAACCGGTAGAATGACCTGTGATTCATGGTACCGATAAAGACGAACTGCATGACAGACCCGAACACCGACCTGCTACCGCGGGTGCTGGAAGCTCTGGACAATCTCAAGGCGCGCAATGTCGCTACCCTGGATGTACGCGACGTCACCTCGGTCACCGATACCATGGTTATCGCCAGTGGCACCTCTGGACAACACGCCAAAGCCATTTCCGATCATCTGGTGGAAAGCATGAAGGAGCAGGGCGACGACCCGCTGGGCGTGGAAGGCAAGGACGTTGCCGACTGGATTCTGGTGGACCTGGGCGATGTGCTGGTACACGTCATGTCTCCGGCTTCGCGGGAATTCTATGACCTGGAACGCCTCTGGAGCATGCCGGCGGACACTCGTGACAGCGCGCGGGAGGAGTCCTGATTGCGCATCCACTTGCTGGCGATGGGCACGCGCATGCCCGAGTGGGTGGAGCAGGGCTTTACCGAATACCGCAAGCGGCTACCCGACGAGATGCGTCTGGAACTGGAAGAAATACCCCTACCCAAGCGCGGGCGCAATGCCGACCCGGACACCCTGGTCGAGCAGGAAGCGGATCTGTTCCGGAAACGACTGGGCAAGCTGAAACAGGCGCACAAGGTGGCTCTGGATGGGAGCGGGCGCGAGCACGATACCGCGGGCCTGGCCCGCGAGCTGGACGGACTGCGTCCCCGGGGACAATCCCTCGCTTTACTGGTGGGCGGACCCGAGGGGCTGGCCCGCGATCTGATCGCAGACATGGACGCGGTCTGGTCCCTGTCCCGGCTGACGCTGCCGCACCCGCTGGTGCGCGTCGTGGTGGCGGAGCAACTCTATCGCTGCTGGAGTCTCCTTCAGGGCCACCCCTACCACCGGTAAGCCCATGATGCCTGTCCGAGGAACCGGTTGAAGAACGAACGCCTGAAATTCAAGGACCATCTTTCCGAAAGCCGCATCTTCAACGGACGACTGCTGGTTTGCGTCGTCGTGGTCGTGATCCTCATGGGCCTGCTCTTCGGCCGCATGGTCTGGTTGCAAGGGATGCAGCACGAACGCTACAGCAGCCTGTCGGACGAAAACCGGATTCAGACCCGTTCGATCACTCCCCCACGCGGGCTGATCCGGGATCGGGACGGTCGCGTACTGGCCGACAATCAGCCCACTTTCTCCGTATCCCTGGTGCCGGAACAGATTGACGACCTGGAGCAGACCCTGGCAGCGCTGGAGCAGCGCATTGAGCTGTCGAGTCAGGACCGCAAGCAATTCCGCTCACGGCTGAATAACCTCCGCCAGCCTTTTAAGCCCATCCCTTTGCGCACCCGCCTTACAGAAGCCGAAATAGCGCGGCTAATGGTGGTGCGGCACCGTTATCCGGGTGTGCGCGTGGACGCGGAAGCCATCCGCCACTACCCACACGAAAATATGCTGTCGCACCTGGTAGGCTATGTGAACCGCATCAATGCCGGGGATCTAGGCTCCATGACGCCGGCCCAGCGATCGGACTACACCGGGTCGCACTTCTATGGCCGCACGGGTGTGGAGAGCTTTTATGAAGATCGGCTGCACGGCCAGCCCGGATCCCGCCAGGTGGAGACCAACGCGCGCGGCCGAACCCTGCGCGTAGTGGACGAGCAAGCGCCCGAGGCCGGCAAGGACCTGACTCTGGCACTGGACCTGGAAGTGCAGCGCGCCGCCTGGCAGGCACTGGGCGAGCGGCGCGGTGCGGTGGTGGCCCTGGATCCGCGCGATGGCGGTGTCCTGGCCTTCGTTAGCCGCCCGGGTTTTGCATCCAACAACTTCGTTACCGGTATCGCCCAAAAGGCGTATCAACAGTTGCGGAGCGATCTGGACAAGCCGCTTTTCAATCGCGCTGCTCAGGGTCAGTATCCGCCTGGCTCGGTCATCAAACCCTTTATGGGGCTGGCCGGTCTCCAGGCCGACGTCGTCAACTGGGACTATACCATTGATGACCCCGGCTACTTTTCCCTTGAAAACGACCCCAGGCGTTGGCGGGACTGGAAACGCGGCGGCCACGGTCGGGTGGATTTGCACAAGGCTGTAGTCCAATCCTGCGATACCTATTTTTATGACATGGGTTTCGAGCTCGGCATTGACCGCATCCACCAATACCTCGCGCGCTTTGGCCTGGGTCAGCCGACCGGCATCGACCTGCCCACCGAAAGCAGCGGTATTTTGCCCTCGCGCCAGTGGAAGCAACGCAAGCGCGACCGTGGCTGGCGCCACGGCGACACCATTAACAGCAGTATCGGTCAGGGCTTCATGTTGGCAACCCCGTTACAAATGGCCCAGGCTACCGCCCTGTTCGTCCGCCGCGGCGAGCCAATGGTGCCCCATCTGGCCGGGCGACCGCACCGCGAGCCGCCCCTGGGCAATCCGCTTCAACCCGAGATCCCGAGGCACTGGGACCGCATGAGTGAGGCCATGGAGGACGTCGTGCAAGGCCGAAACGGAACCGCGGGGGTCGTGGGGCGAGGGGCGAAATACCCTATCGCCGGCAAGACCGGCACTTCCCAGGTATTCTCCGTTCCCGAGGATGAGAAATATGACGAAGAGGAGCTGGAAAAGCGACTATACGATCATGCGCTTTTTATCTCCTACGCACCAGCGGATGATCCCGCTATCGCCGTAGCAGCGATCGTGGAAAACGGCTCCCATGGCGGCTCTACCGCGGGCCCCGTGGCGCGCGCGACCATGGATGCCTGGCTCCTGAACGACGAAGGCGAAGTCACCATACCGCCGACTTTCGCGGAGCGCTGACCATGGAATACCAGCGCCAGCTGCCCCCGCAGTACCAGAGCCAGCCCAAACAGGGGCTGCTCTACCGCGTCCACCTGGACGCGCCCCTCCTGGCTGCACTGCTGTTGCTGACCGCCCTGGGCCTGCTGGTGCTGTATTCCGCAGCCGACCAGGGCATGGCGGTGATGACGCGCCAGGGCATCCGCCTGGCCGTGGGCTTTGCTTTACTGGCGCTGCTGGCCCAGATTCCGCCGCGCACCTATCGCTTCTGGTCACCAGCGGCTTATGGTGCGGGCGTGGCGCTATTGGCTCTGGTATTGCTGCTCGGCGCCCAGACGCAGGGTGCGCAACGCTGGCTGAGCGTATTCGGGGTGTTCAGCTTCCAACCTACCGAGATCATGAAGATCGCCGTGCCCGCCATGATCGCCTGGTATTTCAGCAGGCGCTCGCTGCCGCCACGCAGCCGGGATATCGCAGTTGCGCTTGGGCTAACCCTGACGCCGGCCGTGCTCATCGCCATGCAGCCGGATCTGGGCTCGGCGCTTTTGATTGCGGCGTCGGGGTTGATCGTGTTGTTCCTGGCGGGATTGTCCTGGCGCCTAATCGCCACCGCGCTCATCCTGATTGTAATTGTCGCGCCCCTGACCTATTTCTTCGTTCTGCAAG
>CAYPKI010000083.1:4995-9158 GCA_964411265.1 uncultured Alcanivorax sp.
AATCCCCAATCCGACCGGCTGGGTGCAGGCTGGAACATTATTCAGTCGGAGACCGCGATCGGCTCGGGCGGGCTCACGGGCAAGGGCTGGCTTAACGGGACCCAATCGCGGCTGGATTTTCTGCCGGAAAGCACCACCGATTTCATCCTCGCCGTTCTGGGCGAGGAGCAGGGCCTGCTGGGCGTGACCGTGCTGTTGGCGTTATTTTTATTCATTCTGGGGCGCTGCTTCTGGATCAGCGCGCGTGGGCAGGATACTTACAGCCGACTCCTGGCCGGTGCACTCACTCTTACCTTTTTCCTTTACATTTTCGTGAATATGGGCATGGCCTCTGGACTCTTGCCGGTGGTCGGTATCCCGCTACCCCTGGTCAGTTACGGCGGCTCCTCGCTTGTTACGCTGCTGGCAGCTTTCGGTATGCTGATGTCTATTCATACACATCGTAAACTGCTGGGTACATGAATGTTCAGTTTGATGCGTTTCTTGATCCGGTTTGTGCCCGTGGCCGCTCTGACGCTGGGCCTCGTGATGACGGGCGCATGTGCACGCGCCGGCTATGATGACCATGCCAGGGCCGGAGCCCTGGTGGATAAACTCGAGGCCAAGGGGCTGGACCGGGACCACGTCCGCAAGCTGCTCGCCGATGCCGAGCGCAAGGACAGCATTCTCGAGGCCATCGCACGCCCCGCGGAAAAAACGCTCACCTGGGGCGAATATCGCCAGATCTTCGTCCAGCCCGACCGGATCAAACAGGGCGAGCAATTCTGGCGCGAACATGGCGAAATCCTGAAACGCGCCGAGGCGCAATTCGGGGTGTCCCGCTACATCATCATGGCCATTCTGGGTGTGGAAACCCGCTACGGCCGCCACAAGGGCGACTACCGTGTACTGGATGCTCTCGCCACCCTGGGCTTCGACTATCCGCCGCGGGCGGAATTCTTCCGCAAGCAATTGCGCACCTTCCTGCTCATGGAAGACGAAGCGGGGATTGAAGCGGCCAGCCTCAAGGGCTCCTATGCCGGCGCCATCGGCTACGCGCAGTTCATTCCCACGAGTTACCGCGCCTATGCCGTGGATTTCAATGACGACGGCAAGACTGATCTGGTGCACAGTGTGGCCGACGCCATCGGCAGTGTAGCCAACTACATCGCCGAACACGGTTGGCAGCAAGGTCTGGGCGTGGCTGCCCGAGCCCGGGTCTCGGGCGACGACTACGACGCTGTGTTCGGCAAGAAAATGAAACCGTCCATGACCCTGGGCAAACTGCGCCAGCGCGGTGTCACGCCGCTGCGCTGTGAGGGCGGGGCCATCCCCAGCCCCCACTGCTTCCGTCTGCCGGATGACACCCGGGTAGCACCACTGCACCTGAAAGGCGAACACGGGAGCGAATTCTGGTTGGGCACGAAAAACTTTTACGTGATCACACGTTATAATCAGAGTCCGCTCTACGCCATGTCCGTGTATCAGCTGGCGCGGGCACTGGAACAACGCATCGGGGAGACCGGGTTATGAACCTCGGCAGCTGGCCCGTGCTGGGGCTGCTGGTGTTGATCGCGGGCTGCGCTACCAAACCGGCCAGCGACCGCTACAGTCAGCATCACGACAGCGCGCCGGAGCGCCGCCCGAACCCTTCGGAGCTGGGTAATCCCGAACCCCGGCCCGAAGCACTGAGCGACTACGGCAATCCGGAGACCTACAGTGTCCGGGGTCGCAGCTACCACGTACTGGACAAGGCCGAAGGCTACAGCGCCGAAGGGCGGGCTTCCTGGTACGGCGAGAAGTTTCATGGCCACCGCACCTCCAGCGGCGAACCCTATGACATGTACAAACTCACCGCGGCCCACAAGACGCTGCCGTTGCCCACCTGGGCGCGCGTGACCAATCTGGACAACAACAAGTCCACCATTGTCCGTATCAATGACCGTGGCCCCTTCCACCCCGGCCGCATCATTGACCTGTCCTGGGCCGCGGCAGTAAAGCTCGGCATCGCCGACGAGGGCACCGGGCGGGTCCGGGTGGAAGCGTTGACGCCGGCGAAGGATTCCTCCGACAACAAGGCCGCAGCCGCGCCGGAGCCGGAGCCTGCTGCACCGGAGGGCCTCTACCTCCAGGCTGGTGCTTTCAGTGAAAAGGAGCGCGCCGGTCAGATGGTGAACCGTCTGGTGGACCACATCAGTGCCCCCGTGGCGCTACGCCCCGGGGACGAGTTTTACCGGGTCTGGGTGGGGCCCTTCAGCTCGGATAGCGCGCGCACGCGCACCCGACAGCAGCTGCAGGCCTCAGGGTTCAGCGAAGTGCTCGCCGTTACACCCTGAGGATTTGCTAGAATGGGTTTTCTCGGCCTCGAACCGAGGGGCGTTCATACCCGGGAAGCCGCAGATCATGACTGCACTGCATCACAACGGTGACCTTCCGGCCGTGGCCGACGAGCTGACCCTGCTTGCGCGCCGTGAGAGTCCGTATCAGGTAATCGAGCTGGTACGTCATCCCGTTTATGGGGCGCAGTTGATTCTCGATCACGATCTGCAGATCTCGGAATCGGATTTCGCCTACAACACGGCCATGACCGCCGCCGTCATGACCCTGTCGGCCTGCCGGCATATCGGTATTCTGGGGGGCGGAGACGGCGGTGTGCTCAACGAACTCTTGCGCGCCGGTGAACGCACGGGCAAGCTCGCGAAGCGCATTACCATGGTCGATATCGACGCCGACGTCATGGAACTGTGTGAGCGCTTCATGCCCACCTTCTGCGGCAACGCCTTCCGGCATCCCCATGTTGAAGTCATTGTGGGCGATGCCCTGGCGTGGCTGGAACAGGCTCAGGAACTCGACGCCGTGATCTATGATCTCACCATGGAACCCGTCCGGGGCGACATGAGTCGGGCGGAGTTCATGCGCCACTGGCTGACCGCGGTCCAGAAGGCCCTGCGTCCGGGCGGTGTGGTCAGTCTTCAGGCCTGCGGCGAGAATGACGCGGAACGGGAAGCGCTGTTGAGGGAGCTACGCGGCAGTATCGACGACCACTTCCGTGACCGGCGCGAACAGGAGGTTATGATTCCCTCCTACGGTGAACACTGGACCTTTATGGCGGCCTGGAACTGACGCCGCTGACCGACACCACCAAGGAACACTGCCATGACCCCGAAAGCCCACCGGCTTCTGCTCAGCCTGCTCTTGCTGCCCACACTGGCGAGCGCGGCCACCGTGCCCGAGCCACCGCAAGTCAACGCCAGCGCCTATGTGCTCATGGACGCGACCAGCGGCCAGGCTGTTGTCGAGCACAACGCGGATGAGCCCATGCCGCCCGCCAGTTTGACCAAGATGATGACCATCTATGTCACGGCCGAGGAACTTCAAAGCGGTGACGTCAGCCTGGACGACGAGGTGCCCATCAGTGTCAAAGCCTGGGAGATGGGCGGCTCGCGCATGTTCCTGCGCGAAGGCAACCGCGTACCCTTGCGGGATCTGTTGCGCGGCGTCATGATCCAGTCCGGCAACGACGCCAGTGTCGCTCTGGCTCAACATGTTGCGGGCAACGAAAAGGCTTTCGTGGATCTCATGAACCAGCACGCGCAGAAACTGGGCATGGATAACACTCATTTCGTCAACGCCACCGGCTGGCCCGCCGAAAACCACGAAGCCTCGGCCCGGGATCTGGCCAAGCTGGCTCGGGCCATCATCCGGAATCATCCCGACACCTACGAGATCTACTCGCAGAAAAGTTTTACCTATAACGGCATCAAGCAAAACAACCGCAACATGCTGCTCTGGCGGGATCCCTCCGTGGACGGACTCAAGACCGGCCATACCGAGGAAGCCGGCTATTGCCTGGTCAGCTCCGCCCAGCGGGACGGTATGCGTCTGATCGCGGTGGCACTGGGCACGGAATCCGAAAAGGCCCGTGCGCGCGAATCCATGAAACTGCTCACCTATGGCTTTCGCTTTTTCGAAACCTATCAGGCCTATGACGCCGGGGACGTGCTTACCCGTGAGCGCATCTGGATGGGCACCGCTAATGAACTGCCGGTGGGCTCGACCGTGCCGCTGGTGGTCACCATTCCCGAGGACAGTCACGAACAACTCAACGCGGAAATGACCGTGGATGATGACCTGCGCGCACCGGTTACGAGGGGTGAACGCTTTGGCACCGTAACCATCAGCCT
>CAYPKI010000083.1:9168-9481 GCA_964411265.1 uncultured Alcanivorax sp.
ATGACGAGACGCTGCTGGAAAGGCCCCTGGTGGCACTGGAGAGCATCGAAGAGGCGGGTCTGTTCTCGCGTCTCTGGGATCACTTGGTGCGCTTTTTCATGAGTCTGTTTCAGTAATGGACACCGTTTATCTTAACGGCGCTTTCCTGAACGCGGACGAGGCGCGCATCTCACCGCTGGACCGGGGCTTTCTCTTTGCCGATGGCATCTATGAAGTCATCCCGGTCTATGGCGGCACGCCCTTCCGGGTGAACGATCACCTGACGCGCCTGGAACGCTCTCTGGCCGCCGTACAGATGAGCAATCCCCGGGAC
>CAYPKI010000083.1:9491-10783 GCA_964411265.1 uncultured Alcanivorax sp.
ACGCGCGGCCAGCAGGTCACGCTCGAGGACTTCCAGGCGTTGTTCGACGAACTCATTCGCCGCAACGGCGGCGGCAATCAGGCGCTGTATCTGCAGATCACCCGGGGCGCAGCCACCGGCCGTGACCACGGCTTCCCCGCCGAACCCGTGGAGCCCACCGTCTTTGTGATGAGCCTGCCGGTCAGCGCACCGGCCGCGGACACGCCGGCTACCGCCACGGGCGTGGCGGCCGTCACGCGCGACGACATCCGCTGGTCACGCTGCGATATCAAGTCCGTGTCCCTGCTGCCCAATATCCTGCTGCGCCAGCAGGCGCTGGAAGCGGGCGCATCCGAGGCCATTCTGGTTCGCGACGGCTTCGTCACCGAGGGCTCGGCCAGCAATGTCTTCGTGGTCAACGACAACGGCATCGCCACGCCCCCCCGCAGTCACGCCATTCTGGGTGGCATCACCCGCGATCTGGTTGTAGAGCTTTGCCACAAACACGGTTTGCCGGCCGCCGAACGCGAGGTCGCCGAATCGGAACTGCGTCGGGCGCACGAAATCTGGCTCACCAGTTCCACCAAGGAATTGGTGCCGGTGGTCACGCTCAATGGCGCCGCCGTGGGCGACGGCCGGCCCGGCGAGGAATGGAAACGCCTGGCGCGCCACTATGTGGATTTCAAGCGCCACCTGTGCGGTTTGGATTAAGAAAATCTGGCCTGTATTGAGTTCCCCCTGTTCGAGACGGGCGAAGCCGAAGGCGAGCCCGTAAGTATAGGGGCCCCGGCGAAACGCCGAGGGCGGCGGGTGGAGCGCAGGACAAACCCGCCAGGGAAGGCGGGTTTAGCCAAGTCAAATCGTGGACGATTTGTCTTGGCGCGTCCTGCGTGGAACCCGGCAACCGAGGGGATCCGACCACCCAACCGAAGGTTGGGTGGTCGGACGTTGAGCCGGGGTGTCTTTTTCTTGCTTACTTCTTTTGGACAAGCAAAAGGAAGTAAGGCGCCCGCCGGGGCGCGTCCCGGCTTGCCGCCCGAAGGGCGGCCCATCTAATGAACACTGCGACAAACCCGTTGCTTCGCACAGGGCTGCTATACTGCTTACATGACTGCACAAGACCCGCAGGACCCGTGGGAGTTCCCCCACGAAATGAAACTCAAGGTCATGGGCCCCAGGGATTCACCGCTGGAATCAGCGGTGGTCGAGATCCTCAACGAGCATCTCGATGACTTCGATCCGGAACGGCATCTGGGGCTGACCGAGAGCGGCAAGGGCAACTATATCTCGCTCACCTGTCATGTGGTGATGCG
>CAYPKI010000084.1:0-266 GCA_964411265.1 uncultured Alcanivorax sp.
CTCGCCCTCGCCCGCAAACATGACCGTATGCTCGCCCACGATGTCGCCCGCGCGGATGGTCTCGAAACCGATAGTGCTGCGCTCGCGTTCACCCGTACGGCCCTCGCGCCCGTAAATAGCGCACTGACTCAGATCCCGGCCCAGGGCATCAGCGACCACCTCGCCCATGCGCAGGGCTGTGCCGGACGGGGCGTCGATCTTGTGCCGATGGTGCGCCTCGACGACCTCGATGTCCGAGTCCTCGCCCAGCACCCGTGCGCCAATGC
>CAYPKI010000084.1:276-8761 GCA_964411265.1 uncultured Alcanivorax sp.
TCAGATTGACACCAATAGAGTAGTTGGGCGCGATGCAAACCGCGATATGCTCGGACACCCGACGCAAATGATCCCACTGCTCGTCGTTCAAACCGGTGGTGCCGATCACCAGCTTGACGCCGGCATCGCGGCACAGGCTCAGATGATGGGCCGTGGCCTCGGGCAGGGTGAAATCAATGAATACATCGGCGTCGTGGATCACATCCTCGAGCTGGCCGGCCACAGACACGCCCAGCCGGCCCAGCCCGGACAACTCACCCGCGTCGCTGCCGACCAGCGAGGACTGTGGTGCGTCCACCGCGGCGCTCAACGTCATGGTCTCGCTGGCGTGCACCGCCTGGACCAGGGCCCGGCCCATGCGTCCGGCGGCGCCGATAATGCCTGTCTTCATGAACTACCCCTGGCCGAAAAACGCCAGTTTACCCCCTCGCCCGTTGGCGCAAAAGCGCAGCTATGCAAGGCCGATCCCGGTGCAATCCCCGGAGCACCCCCTCTGTGGTCTCGACCTTGAAAGAGAATGCCGTAACAAGCGGATCAAGGCGTAGGAGCGGCGGACCCGCCACGAGCGGCGTTGATTTTGTCCAAATCGGGTCGCGAATAACCGCAAGGCGCGCTCGCGGCAGTCGCTCTTACAAAAGAACATGATCCTTTTACAACACCGTCTGAAAAGGGGAGAAGCAACGATCCCACTGCGGAGAGGAACAAGTCTTTCCTCGCCTTATTAAAAGGAAAAACAAAGGAGGGGGTCGTTCCGGAAAATCCAAGATGGTTCCCGGCGGCGCCGCTACTCTAGCAGGCTGTTGAAAAACCCTGTGCTTGCTCAGGGCTTTCAACAGCCTGCTAGTGCTAGATGCCACTTCCCTGGCACCTGGAGCCTCACGCCTCGCCCTCGGGCCTTTCTAGTTCGGTCGAACACGATCCTCCATGCCGGGCCGATACGGCTTTTCGAGCACATTGTAGAGGTTGACGTTGTTGCGCCACATGTACTTTCGTCGTTGCGTGTCGAATTGCTCGAAGGACACGTCGGTATCCTGCCAGGCACGCACCTCCGCCAGGCGTTTCCGGGCATAGAGCTGGTCAAGCGCTTCCATGGCGAAGGACGGCTCCAGGTTGGCGGCCTTCTGCAGCTCCTCAATCGCGCGTTGCCGCGCATTTTCGCTGTCCACATAAAGCAGGGTATTGCCGTATTCATAGCGCAGAATGGCCATGTCGTCCTGCAGCTCAATAGCGCGCTTGAAAAGCTGCGTGGCGTTGATGGGCTGGGCCCCCACGGCCATGCGTCCGGCCGTCGCCCCCACCCGGCGGATCACATTGGCATCGAACGCGGCGTTCAACGCCAGCGCCAGGGCATGATCCGGCGCCACCGCCAGAGCCTCGGTGGCGGAGTTGATCGTCTTGATAGCCCAACCACTATCCAGCGCCCGGGTCAGACGTGCGTCCTCGGTCATACGGCCGAAGCCATAGGCAAGGCCGAGGCGCATCATGACGTAATCCTTGTGGAACTTCTCTTCGCCCGGGCGGTAGGCGAACTTTTTGCCGTAAGACAGGATGCGGTTGATGGCGTCCTGCAGGATCATCTGCTTGGCGTTGAGACTGTCCGCGAGATAGACGCCATAGATCAGCTGAGCGAAGATACCAGGCACCTCGGCATAGCCGCCGTAGCGGATGCCCAGATCCCGCGCCTTGCGCAGGTCTCCACGGAAAAACGCTTGCCAGGCCTCCAGAATATTGAGGCTGTGCATTTTCCAGTTGCGGTCCTGATAGCCCAGCTCGTGCATGAGCGCCGGAAAACGTTCGAAACGGCTTTTGAGCCACTCCGGGGAGGGGTAGGGAATGCGCAGTCCGCGCATGAAGTGATCCCAGTTCGCGCGAAGTTCATCGAAGGTGTAGGTGTAGGGGGCCTGATCGAAAGGCACCGAATTCCAAGGGGCTTCCACTACCTCTTCGTTTACCTGAATACGCTTTTCGGGCGCGAGCTGGAAGGTGGCTATGGCGCGATCGCGGGCATCGTCAACGGGCGACGCCGTGGCGACAGACGCCGCCAGCCACAATAGAGCCCCTAAACACGACTGGAACCTGGTTCTTCCCTGCATAGCCTGTTGTTCTTGTTATGGGTATGCCTGCGTGCAGGGACTATAGCAGGGTAGAACCGTCGAACAATCCGAATTAAGTCTCAGAAGACAATGCCGCAGCGGCGTCGCGGAAGCGGCCCGCTTCAGCCCGTGTTTTCGAAGAACCGCTTGACGCCATCGAACCAGGAACTGCGCCGCGGGTTGTGGCGCTTGCCGCCGCCCTCCAGCGATTCCTGGAACTGCCGGAGCAAGTCTTTCTGATCCTGGTTGAGGTGTACCGGCGTTTCCACTTCCACCTTGCACATCAGATCACCCGGCGGGCCGCCGCGCACAGGCTTAACACCTTTGCCGCGCAGCCGGAACATCTTGCCGCTCTGGGTCTCCGGCGGCACCTTGAGCTTGACCTTGCCTTCCAGGGTGGGCACTTCCAGTTCACCGCCCAGCGCGGCATCCACGAAGGAAATGGGCACGTCGCAGTACAGGTCATCGCCGTCACGCGAAAAGATGGGATGTTCCTTGACCGTCACCTGCACATAGAGATCACCCGGCGGCGCGCCCTGCGGCCCCGCCTCGCCCTCGCTGGTCATACGGATGCGATCACCGGTGTCCACCCCCGGCGGGATCTCGACATTCAGGGTCTTGGTCTGCTGCACACGCCCCTGACCGTGACAACTACCGCACGGATTTTTCACGGTACTGCCGGCGCCACCACACGACGGACAGGTCTGCTGAATGGTGAAAAAGCCCTGCTGCATGCGCACCTGCCCCATGCCCGCACAGGTTTCGCAGGCTACCGGACGCTCGCCCTTGCGCCCGCCGCTGCCGTCACAGGTACCGCAGGCCACCCAGGTGGGCACCCGGATCTTTTCCTCGGTGCCATGAACGGCCTTTTCCAGATCGAGCTCCAGCGTGTAGCGCAGGTCCGCGCCCCGCGCGGGACCGCGTCGGCGACTGCCGCCACCGAAAATATCGCCAAAGATATCGCCGAAAATATCGCCAAAGCCGCCCCCGCCGAAGCCGCCTCCGCCCATGCCGGCCTGGCCGTCCACACCGGCATGGCCGAACTGATCATAGGCGGCGCGCTTTTCCTCGTCGCCCAGGACCTCATAGGCTTCTTTGGCTTCCTTGAACAGTTGCGCGGTTTCCTCGTCATCCGGATTACGGTCCGGATGATACTTCATGGCGAGGCGGCGGTAGGCCTTCTTGATATCGCGCTGAGCCGCGCCCCGCTCGAGTCCCAGAACTTCGTAATAATCGCGTTTGGACATGTTGGCCCCGTTGCTTGCGTTCGGGCGGATTTAAGTCAGCCGGACGAGCCGATGCCGGGCATTGGACCCGGCACCGGACGCTTCCGTTTCGAGGCGCGATTCGCCCCGTTATGGCTGCATTACTGCTGCTTCTTGTCGTCGTCGACTTCCTCGAAGTCAGCATCCACCACATCATCGCCGGACTGCTGTTGGCCGCCGCCTTCCTGGGCCCCGGCATCACCGGCTTCGCCACCACCTTCCTGGGCTGCTTCGGCGTAGAGCCGCTGCGCCAGATCACTGGACGCTTCGGTGAGCGCCTGGGTCTTGGCATCGATGTCTTCCTTGTCGTTGCCCTGGGCGGCTTCTTCCAGATCCTTGATCGCCTGCTCGATCTTCTCTTTTTCGTCGTCCGACGCCTTGTCGCCAGCCTCTTCCAGCGTCTTGCGCGTGGAATGCACCAGATGATCCGCCTGGTTGCGCGCCTGGACGAGTTCCTCGAACTTCTTGTCTTCGTCCGCGTTCTTCTCGGCGTCCTGCACCATCTGATTCACTTCGTCCTCCGTGAGACCGGAGGAGGCCTTCACCTCGATGGACTGCTCTTTACCGGTAGCCTTGTCCTTGGCGCCGACGTGCAGAATGCCGTTGGCGTCAATGTCGAAGGTTACCTCGATCTGGGGCGTCCCCCGCGGTGCCGCCGGGATGCCCTCGAGGTTGAACTGACCCAATGACTTGTTCTGGTTCGCCTGCTTGCGCTCGCCCTGGAGCACATGGACAGTTACCGCCGACTGGTTGTCTTCGGCCGTGGAGAAGGTCTGCGACGCATTCGTGGGAATGGTCGTGTTTTTCTCGATGAGGGGCGTCATGACGCCGCCCATGGTCTCGATACCCAGGGTCAGCGGCGTAACGTCCAGCAGGAGCACGTCAGTGACGTCGCCCGACAGCACCGCACCCTGAATGGCTGCGCCCATGGCCACGGCCTCGTCCGGGTTGACGTCCTTGCGCGCGTCCTTGCCGAAGAATTCGGCCACTTTCGACTGGACCAACGGCATACGGGTCTGACCACCCACCAGAATCACGTCGGTGACATCCTTCTGCTTGACGTCCGCATCCTGCATGGCCGTCTTGCAGGGTTCCAGCGAACGCTGCACCAGCTCTTCGACCAGTGATTCCAGCTTGGCGCGGGTCACCTTGAGCACCAGGTGCTTGGGCCCGCTCTGGTCGGCAGTGATGTAGGGCAGATTCACCTCGGTCTGCTCGGCGGCGGACAACTCGATCTTGGCCTTCTCGGCGGCTTCCTTGAGCCGCTGCATGGCCAGCGGGTCGCCCTTGAGATCCATGCCCTGATCCTTCTGGAATTCCTCCGCCAGATGATTGATCAGGGCCAGGTCAAAGTCCTCTCCGCCCAGGAAGGTATCGCCGTTGGTTGCCAGCACTTCGAACTGCTGCTCACCGTCCACTTCGGCGATCTCGATCAGCGAGATGTCGAAGGTTCCACCGCCCAGGTCATAGACCGCAATGGTGCGATCACCACCCTGCTTGTCCAGACCATAGGCCAGTGCCGCCGCCGTGGGCTCATTAATGATGCGCTTAACCTCGAGTCCGGCAATACGGCCGGCGTCCTTGGTGGCCTGACGCTGAGAGTCGTTGAAGTAGGCCGGGACCGTGACCACCGCCTCGGAGACGGTTTCGCCCAGGTAGTCCTCGGCCGTCTTTTTCATCTTCTTGAGCACCTCGGCGGAGACCTGCGGGGGCGCCATCTTGTCGCCTTTGACCTCTACCCAGGCATCGCCGTTGTCCGCCTTGGTGATGGTGTAGGGCACCATATCGATGTCCTTTTGAACGACATCGTCATCGTAGCGGCGGCCCATCAGGCGCTTGACCGAATGAACAGTGTTATCCGCGTTGGTTACGGCCTGCCGCTTGGCGGCCTGACCCACCAGAATCTCGTTATCTTCGGTGTAGGCCACGATCGAAGGCGTCGTGCGCGCGCCCTCGGCGTTTTCCAGCACCTTGACCTGATCGCCCTCGCGATACGCCACGCAGGAGTTCGTGGTGCCGAGGTCGATACCAATGATCTTGCCCATAATAACCTTTCCTCTTTCGTTTTCGCCGCGCCGGAGCGCCCCGCGCCATCCGGCCATAGGTTTCAGTTTTCTCGGTGACGCACTGCTATATGGTGCCCTGCGTCGTCATTTCAAGCGCTGGGGTCAGCTTTATTCCGATTTGCTAACCACCACCCGGGCCGGCCGCAGCAGCCGCCCGTTCAGCACATAGCCCGTTTCCAGCACCTCCACCACCCGGTTGGGCTCCATGTCGTCCCGAGCCACCATGGTCATGGCTTCGTGCCACTCCGGATCAAAAACCTCGCCTTCCGGGTCGACACGCTCGATGTTGTGCTCACGGAATACATCGAGCAGTGCCTTGAGCGTAAGCTCGGTACCTTCGCGAGCGGGCTGCAGCGCCTCGTCTTCCGGGTCCAGCGTAGCCAGGGCCCGCTCCAGACTGTCCGCGACCTTGAGGAGATCGTTGGCGAACTTGTCGAGAGCAAACTTGTGCGCGGACTCCACGTCTTTCTCGGCGCGCTTGCGCACATTGCGGATTTCCGCCTGCGCACGGGCATCCGCCTCGGCCAGCTTGCGTTCCGTCTGCTCCAGCTGCTCCTTGAGCCCGGCGATGTCGTCCTCGCCGGATTCCTCGGCCTCGCCCGTGTCAGCGGCCGCATCCGCGTCCGGCACTTCACCCTCGCCGGTCTGCGGCTGCGCCTCCGCCGTCTCGTCCACGATTTCTTCGGCCGTCGATTGCTTGTCCTGCTCGTTTTCCTGTTCGCTCATAGTCGTCTTCTCTCCGAATCCAATAGGGCACGACCCGCGCCGCGCCCCGGAATGAGGTGGTAACGGATATGGGAACGACTGCGCGGGATTCAAGGAGGGCCGGGGAAATCGACCGGGCGGCCGGAGGAGGCACTATCAGCCGACGCGCCAGGGGCAGCGGGCAAGGAGCGCGGTAGCGCAGGAGCGGCGGCCCCGCCGCGAACCATTCCAGAGCCTCTGGAATCGGGTCGGCGCGAGGAAGCGTACAGATGGCCCCTCCCCCAACAGAAACCAGCAAGGCGTAAGGCGCCGACGGCCGAAAATCGAACAAGAGGGCACCGGAGGCGCCTTTCAATATTTCCTGCCTCTTGCTGCTTGCGCCTTGCCACTAGCGCTGCGCTAGACGTGTTCGTTGAGTGCGGCGCTGAGCACCCGGGCGGTAATATCCACAGTGGGGATGACCTTCTCATAGTCCATGCGTGTGGGGCCCACCACCGCCAGAACGCCCACACCGTCTTGCTCCAGCCGGTAAGGAGCCGAGACCAGGCTGCACTCTTCGAAGGCCTGATAACCCGCCTCCCGGCCGATGAAGATGCTGACACCGTCGCCGTGCATGGCCTGCTCCAGGAGATGAAAAACGTCACGCTTGTGATTGAAGGCCTCGAACAACTCCTTGAGCTTGTCGATATTGTCCTGGTGCGCCATATCCAGCAGATTGGACTCGCCCGCCAGCACATAGTCCGGATCCGTATCCGCGGAGGATTCGAGAGCCTTGCCCGCCACCTCCACCGTGGTCTGCATGAGGGTGTCGAGCTGATCCTTGTCGGCCTTGAGCGTGTTCACCAGCCCCTGACGGATGGCATCAATTCCCAGCCCGCCATAGGTATGGTTAATATAGTTGGCCGCCTGATGCAGCTCATCGGCCGAATATTCCCGGTCCCCCTGGATAATGCGGTTGTGTACCTCACTGCGATTGACCACCAGAATGGCTAGCACGCGGCCACCAGACAGCGGCAGGAACTCCACCTGGCGCAGCGTGGTTACTGCCCGACGCGGCACGGCCACCAGCCCGGCCATGCGCGTGATCTCCGCCAACGCGCGCGACGCCCGGTCCGCCAGCTCGCGCGAGGACTCGCCCACGTCCAGCATGCCCTCCAGCTCCGTGCGCAGCCCGCGCGCATCCGGATGACGCAACGCCTGCGAACCCAGGAGCGAGTCAACATAAAGCCGGTACCCCAGTTCCGTGGGCACCCGACCGGACGACGTATGCGGGCTGCCCAGCACACCCAGTTCTTCCAGCTCGCCCATGATGTTACGAACCGTGGCCGGGCTGACCTGCATCCCGCTGCCGTTCGCCAGGGTCCTGGACCCCACCGGATCGCCACTACGGATGTGAAGCTCGACCAGCGCCGTCAACAGGCGCTGCTTGCGCTCACTCAGCTCCAGTTCGGCCATGGGGTTTCCGGATTGAACATGACACCTACATTATAGAGCTTTGCCGACACCTGCATAAGGTCTTGGTCAGAGGCGAGCACAAGCCTTTATCCTTTGCCCTGTTCGGCAACTACTCTACACTGTTCAAACAGCCAGCATCCGGGAATGCCCCATGCTATCCCATCTGACGGTCCAAAACTTCGCCACGGTGGCGGAGCTGGAACTCGAACCCACCGGCGGGCTCACCGTGGTCACCGGCGCCACGGGCGCGGGCAAATCCGTAATTGTGGATGCCCTGGGACTGGCGCTGGGCAACCGCGCCGACAGTGCGGTGGTCCGGCCGGACTGCGAGCGTGCCGAGGTGCAAGTCTGCTTCGACCTGACCGACTGCCCGGAAGCCCGCGCCTGGCTCGGCGAGCAGGAGCTGGATGACGGCAACGAAGTCTGGTTGCGCCGCACCGTGCGTGCCGACGGGCGTTCCCGTGCCTGGATCAACGGCTCCGCCATGTCCCTGCACAAGGTGCGCGAGCTGGGGGAGCAACTTATCGACATCCACAGCCAGCACGAACACCAGGCTCTGCTACGCCGTGACACCCACCGCGCCCTGCTCGACAGCCAGGCCGGCGCCAACGAGCTGGCCGCGGAAGTGCGCCGTCTATGGCAGCAGTGGCGCCGGACCCGCAAGGACCATCAACAGGCCCTGGATGATGCTCGTGAGCAAAGCGAACGCCAGGAACTGCTGCGCTTTCAGCTGGAGGAACTGGACAACCTCGACCCGGGCGAGCAGGAACTGGCGGAACTGGAAACGGAACAAAAACGCCTGGCCCATGCGGAGAGCCTGATCCGGCTGTGCAACCAGTCCGTGGAAGCGCTGTACGACAGCGACGAGGGCACGGCCAACGATCTCCTGGGGCGCATTACC
>CAYPKI010000084.1:8771-10681 GCA_964411265.1 uncultured Alcanivorax sp.
GCGAGGACGAGGAGGACGAGCCGTGACCGCAGAGGTGACCGAAGCCACCCAGCAGGACTCGGGCCTGTCCTCGGTGCTGGACACTCTGGAATCCGCCCGACTGCAGGTGGAGGCGGCCACGGACGAGCTGCGGCAGTATCTCGACCGGCTGGAACTGGACCCGGCGCGGCTGCAACAGGTGGAAGAACGCATCGGCGAATTCCAGACGCTGGCCCGCAAGCACCGGGTGCGCCCGGAGGAACTGCCCGAGCACCGGCGCCAGCTGCAGGACGACGCGCGCAAGCTCGAGCACCAGGATGAATACCTTGCGGAGCTGGAGCGCGCGGAGCGGGAAGCGGCACAAGCCTGGGAAGAAGCGGCTCATCGTCTCAGTGCCGTTCGGCGCGAGCACGCCGGGCCTCTGGCTCGGGGCGTCATCCAGCACCTCAAGGATCTGGGCATGGAAGGCGCCCATATGGAGGTGTCCCTGGAAACGGGCGAGCCGGGTCCGGATGGCTATGAGCAGGTGGAGTTCCTCTTCACGGCCAACCCGGGCCAGCCTCTGCGCCCACTGGCCAAGGTCGCCTCGGGTGGCGAGCTTTCACGCATCAGCCTGGCCATTCAGGTGATCTGCGCCCGGAACCTGACCGTCCCCTGTCTGGTCTTCGACGAAGTCGACGTGGGCGTAGGCGGCGGCATTGCCGAAATCGTGGGTCGGTTGCTGCGCGAGCTGGGCGAACACGCCCAGGTGCTGTGCATTACCCACCAGCCCCAGGTGGCCGCCCTGGGGCACCAGCACTGGCAGGTGCACAAGGACCAGACCGACGAAACCACCTACACCGGCATCGAGCCGCTGGAAGCCGAAGAGCGGATCCGGGAAGTGGCCCGCATGCTGGGCGGAATGGAAATGACGGACTCCACCCTGGAGCATGCGCGGGAGATGGTGGAAAAGACTGGCAAGGTGCAAGGCGCCAGGAGCGACAAGACAGCTCAAGCACAGACGGCGAGCGGCGAGTAAAGCCCTTTTCCTTGGTCCTTGCCCCTTGCGCCTGCTTTCGGCCGAAAGGCCGAAGGGCTACTTTTTGGGGCGGACGTAGAGAACCAGGGAGTGGTCCACAATCTCGTAGCCTTGCTCTTCGGCGACAGCTTGCTGGCGGCGCTCGATTTCCGAGTCCATGAACTCGATGACCTGGCCGGTCTCGGTACAGACCATGTGATCATGGTGATCTTCATCCGCGAGCTCGAACACGGCCGAGCCACCCTCGAAATTGTGCCGCAAAACGATCCCGGCCTGCTCGAACTGCGTCAGCACCCGGTAGACCGTTGCCAGGCCCACGTCCTCGCCCGAATCCAGCAGGGACTTGTAGATCTCTTCCGCGCTCAGGTGGCGCTCATCCGACGACTCCAACTGCTGGAGGATCTTCATGCGCGGCAACGTCACCTTGAGCCCGGCCTTGCGTAAATCCTGATTATCCATGAAACGGGAACCTTGAGTCCTGAATAAATGTCTGTATTATCGCCCGAACGCTAGGTGAAAACGAAAGGCAATGCAACGACTAATCCCCTTACTGTGTATTCTGCTGGTAGCCGGCTGCAGCAATCTGCGCTTCCCGGGTGTCTACCGCATCGACATCCCCCAGGGCAATTTCGTCACCCCGGAGATGCTGGCGGAACTGCGTCCGGGCATGAGCCGCAAAGAGGTGCGCTTTGTGCTGGGCTCGCCCACGCTGCGGGCTCCCTTCACGCCCGACAAATGGTACTACCTGCTGAACTATGAGCCCGGCAAGGGTGAAACGGTACAACAGGAAATCGTGATTCACTTCGAGGATGGCCAGTTCGCCCGACGTGAAGGGCAAGCGCTCGCCAACCTTCAGGCCCGGACCCAGGGCCGCGAGGACCGCGAACTCGAGGAAAAGGTCCGCGAGGGTGAG
>CAYPKI010000085.1:0-831 GCA_964411265.1 uncultured Alcanivorax sp.
GAGAGCATCATATTCGCGGAACAGCGAACGGGCCTGGAGCTGTTCCACCAGCGCCTTGTGTGCCTTGAGCGTCTTGGCCACCACCATGAGGCCGGTGGTGTCGCGGTCCAGCCGATGGACAATACCCGCCCGGGGCAGGGTTTCCAGGGGCGGATGATGATGCAGCAGACCGTTCATCAGGGTGCCGTCCGCATGACCGGCCGCCGGATGCACCACCACGCCCGCGGGCTTGTTGACCACCAGTAACGCGTCGTCTTCATGCACGATATCCAGATCCATGGGCTCGGGTCGGTCCTCGGTGACCGCTTCCGTCCACGCCTGCAACTGCAGATATTCGTCACCCTTGAGACGTTCACGCGGGCGCGCCGGGCGGCCGTCGACCCGCAGCTCGCCGGAACGGATCCAGACCTGCAGACGCGAGCGCGAATAATCGCTGAAGAGCGCCGCGGCCACCTGATCCAGACGCTGCCCCGCCTGCTCCGGCGCCACGATTGCATCGCGATGAATTTTGTCCGCCTGCCGCTGTCCCATGTGCGTACGCCTGTGATTAAATGCCGAGCCTTACTATTGTAACTCCGAACGACGATACCATGCGCTTTACCCTGATCCTGACCGCGTTGCTGACCCTGGCCGGTTGCGCCAGCACACCGGACACCGCTGAACTCACCGAGGCGGAGCATTATCGCCAGGCCCATGAGACCCTGGAAAAGGAAGCCTTCCTCGCGGCCATTGAGGACCTGGAAGCAGTGCGCTCGCGTTTTCCCTACGGCGAATACGCGGAACAGGTACAAATGGATCTGATCTATGCGCATTACCGCAACCACGACTATC
>CAYPKI010000085.1:841-10608 GCA_964411265.1 uncultured Alcanivorax sp.
ATTGCCGCCGCCCAGCGTTTTATCCGCAATCATCCGGACCATGAGCGGCTGGATTACCCGCTTTACATGAAGGGCCTGGCCAATTTCTATCTCGACCGCGGTCTGCTGAACCGGATCTTTCCCCGTGACCGCGCCTCCCGGGACATGCAGGCGGGCAAGGATGCCTTCAGCGCCTTTCGGGAACTGGTCAACAAGTTCCCGGACAGCGAATACGCGCCGGACCCGCGCACGAACTGCATGCGGCGCGCTACTATGCCCGGCGGGGCGCGCATATCGCGGCCGCCAACCGGGCGCGGCACGTCATCGTGCATTATCAGCGCACGCCGGCGGTCCCCGAAGCACTGGCCATCATGACCCGCGCCTATCAGGAACTGGATCAGCAAGAGCTGGCGCAGCAAAGCGGCAAGGTGCTGCGCCTGAACTGGCCCGAGTCGCAGTTCCTCAATGACCCGGGTGAGGTCCAGCTGGCCTGGTGGCCGGGGCGTGAGAGCAAGGGGTTGTTGAGTCTTTTAACCTTCGACCTGCTGTAGCAGATCAAAGGTCAGGCGCAAGGGGCAAGGAGCAAGAGGCAAGAAAAAATGATGGGCGCTACAGGTGCCCTCGGCTGATTGCTTGCGCCTTGCCACTTCCTAGTCTCCGGCCCGCCAGCCATTGGTAATGGGGTAGCGGCGATCCTTGCCGAAGGCGCGGCGGCTGATCCGCGGGCCCACCGGCGCCTGCCGGCGCTTGTATTCATTGCGATCCACCATCTTGACCACACGGTAAACGGTGTCCCGGTCAAAGCCTGCCCGGATCACGCGTTCCGCGCTGTAATCCTGTTCCACGTACAATTCGAGCAGGGGATCGAGGGTGTCGTAGTCGGGCAGGCTATCCTCGTCCACCTGGTCGGGCGCCAGCTCTGCCGACGGCGGCCGCTCAATCACGCGGGCCGGAATCAAGTCCTCACCCGCCCGGGCGTTGCGCCAGCGCGCCAGCCGGTAGACCCGGGTCTTGGAAACATCCTTGAGCGGCGCAAAGCCGCCCACCATATCGCCGTAGAGCGTGGCATAGCCCACCGCCAGTTCGCTCTTGTTGCCGGTGGTCAAAACCAGCGAGCCGTGCTTGTTGGACAGTGCCATGAGCAGTACGCCGCGACAGCGCGATTGTAGATTTTCCTCCGTTATCCCACGAGCACCGTCGGCAAAGAGCGCATTAAGCTGTTCCATGAAACCGGCAACAGCGGATTCAATGGGCAATACATGGTAGGGCACGCTCAGTTTGGCTGCCTGGATGGCTGCGTCCTCCCGGCTCATGTCCGCCGTATAGTGATAGGGCATCATGACCGCCTCGACGCGCTCGGCGCCCAGTGCATCCACCGCGACCATCAGGGTCATGGCGGAATCTATACCGCCCGACAAACCGATCACCACGCCCCGGAAACCGTTCTTGTGGATATAGTCGCGCACGGCGAGCACCAGCGCCTGATAGATGCGTTCGTCCTCGTCGGGCAACGCCAGGCGTTCGCCGGTCACCTCGGCCGCGCCGTCGCCGATATCGATATCAACGGGAATCAGGCCGTTATTGAAGAAAGCACCCTGAGCAATCAGCTCACCGTCGCGGTCTGTGACAAATGACCCCCCGTCAAAAACCAGCTCGTCCTGCCCGCCCACCAGGTTGCAATAGCAAAGCGGAAGACCGTGACGGCGAGCCTGCGCTGCCACCTGATCGAGGCGCTCGGGGTGCTTGTTCCGGCGGAATGGCGAGGCATTGATATTGACGACAATCCCGGCACCCGCGTCGCACGCCTGCTGCAGGGGGTCGGGGAACCAGACGTCCTCGCAGATGGACAGGCCGATGCGCACACCCGCCACCTCCACGACACACGCCTGATCGCCGGGCTCGAAATAGCGTTTCTCGTCAAAAACGCGGTAATTGGGCAGTCGTTGCTTGTAGTACTCAGTCTCGGGCATCGCAGCTCCCGGCCGGATCAGACCGACCGCGTTTCGACGCACCTCGCCGTGCCGGGCGGGATACCCCACCAGAACCGGCACGGGTACACCAGCCCCTATCTGCTCGAGGGCCTCTCGGATGCGGGTGTCGAGGCTGGGACGGAGCAAAAGATCCTCGGGCGGGTAGCCCGTGAGCGTCAGCTCCGGAAAAACGACCAGCTCGGCCGCGAGCCGCTGCCGGGCTTCGGTGGCCGCGCTCAGTACACGCTCGGCGTTGCCCTCAATGTCCCCCACCACCAGGTTGACCTGGGCCATGACCAGACGCATAACACAACTCGCTCGGGCGCGCAGCAAGGGGCCCGCTCTTTCCTGAATGAACTCGGAATTGTACGCTTCCACTTCCGGCTTTTAACCCCAAGCGCACAGGAGCCCCTTATGGGACTGATCCGGATCCTGATCATTCTGGCCCTGGCCTTTCTGGCCTGGCAGTTGATCAAGGCCACGCTGGCACGCACCCGTCGCCTGCGCGGGCCGGGCGCGGGCGGGGCCAGGGGCAGCGGCGAGAAGATGCTGCCCTGTGCGCGCTGCGGCGTCCATGTGCCGGCCGGCGAGGCCGTCCAGTACCGTGACCTGGCGTTTTGCAGCCAGGCCCATCAAGACGATTATCTCGCCGACCACCGTGACTAGGCGCGGAGCCTACACCGACCAGAGCTGGACACCGGCCCGGGTCTATGCTGCCTACAGGCTGGTGCTAAGTCTGACGCTTTTCATTGTCTTCCAGGCCGATTTGCCGGGCCCGTCCCTGGGGCACCATGAGCCCGCGCTCTTCCTGTACGCCGTAATGATTTTTCTTATGCTCGCGGTCGTTACCCCGCCGCTGGAATATTTCATTACGGCCGAGCGCCACTGGAGCTGGATCCTGTGGCCCCTGGTGGGCGATATCATCCTGCTCACATTGCTTATCCATGCCAGCGGTGGTCTGGGCACACCCTTGACCGCACTCCTCATGGTGACCGTCGCCGCCGGCAACATCCTGTTGCCCGGGCGCCGGGGGCTGCTAATTACGGCCCTGGCCGCCATTCTGATTCTGCTGGAACAGTTCTTTCAGGGACTGCGCATTAATGCGGAACCCTTCCAGCTCACCGGCGCGGGTCTGCTGGGCCTGTCGCTGTTCGTGGTCTCGCTTATCGTGCGCCAGATCGCCGACCGGCTGGCGCGCAGCGAAGCCCTGGCGGAACAACAACGGCAGGAAATCGAGCAGCTGGAGGAGCTGAACCGGCAGATCGTGCAGCGCATGCGCACCGGCATTGTCGTCTTCGACGCACAGCTGCATGTTTTGCTGTCGAATCCCTCGGCGCGCAACCTCTTCGACGGTCGCCTGGAGGGGCAGCCCGCGCCCCGGGAATTAGTGGATGCCTTCCGCCAGTGGCAGGCCAATCCTGCGCGTACACCCGAACCTGTGACCGTCTCGCCCGCCGCACAGACCATCAACATGGGTTTTGCGCGATTGGCCGAAGGCGGCGATAGTCCGGTCATCGCCTTTCTCGAGGACCACTCCCGCGTCGTACAGGAGGCGCAGCAGCTCAAGCTGGCCTCGCTGGGCCGCATGTCGGCCACCATTGCCCATGAAATCCGCAATCCCCTGAGTGCCATCCGCCATGCCGCCGGACTCCTGACCGACGACCAGCGAGACGATGAGGACCAACGGCTGCTGAGCATGATCGAGAATCACGTCAATCGCGTGGATGCCATTATCAATGACGTGCTCTACCTTTCCCGCCGGCCCACGGGCAATGTAGAGCGCCGCCTGCTGCGGGATGTGCTGGAGGAAATCCGCTCGCGGTGGCTGGAGCAGGGTATCCCGGAAAATCATCTGGTTATCCGCGAAAACCGGCCCGGCGTGGAGATCCGTTTCGACATGCTCCAGCTTACGCAAGTGCTGGACAATCTCATCGGCAATGCCCGCCACCACGGGGGCGAAAACAGTCGCATCACGCTGGAAATCGGCCTGCACGAGGCGACCGGACTCCCGCGGCTGCGGGTCCTCGATGACGGCCCCGGCGTGCCGGAAGCGGCACGAGCGCAACTGTTCGAGCCCTTTTTTACCACCGAGCAGAGCGGCACCGGCCTGGGCCTGTTCGTCTGCCGGGAACTGTGCGAAGCCAATCAGGCGCGTCTCGATTATGAGGCCGGCCTTGAGGGCGCGTGCTTTGTGATAACCTTTTCTCATCCCGAGCGCGTTTTTGAGTAGGCATGGACTCATTCAACGAACAAAACGTACTGGTGGTGGACGACGAGGCGGACCTGCGCGAATTGCTCACCATCAGCCTGGGCCGCATGAAACTCAATGCTCACGCGGGGGCTACCGTTCGTGAAGCGGGCGACGAACTCGGGCGCGCGGACTACGATCTGTGCATCACGGACATGAGCCTGCCCGACGGCACCGGCATTGAGCTGGTTCGTCACATCAATGCCCGCATGCCGGAAACACCGGTAGCGGTGATCACCGCCTACGGCAGCATGGAAACGGCCACGGAAGCGCTCAAGGAAGGCGCCTATGACTTTATCGCCAAGCCGGTGTCGCTGGACCGGTTGCGCGAGCTGGTCCAGGACGGCCTGGGGATTCGCGGCGACCGCCCGCGCGAGGACGAGCTGGGCGAACTGATCGGTTACTCGCCGGCCATGGAGAAGCTGCGCGAACAGGCGCGCAAGCTCGCCCGCAGCCAGGCGCCCGTCTATATCAGCGGCGAATCGGGCACGGGCAAGGAACTGGTGGCGCGCCGGATCCATGCGCTGGGCCCGCGTCGCGGCGAAGCCTTTGTGCCGGTCAATTGCGGCGCCATCCCCACGGAACTCATGGAAAGCGAGTTCTTCGGCCACCGCAAGGGCAGCTTCACCGGCGCCAACGAGGACCGCAAAGGGCTCTTCGGCGAAGCCGACGGCGGCACGCTCTTTCTGGACGAGGTGGCGGAGCTGCCGCTGCACATGCAGGTCAAGCTGCTGCGCGCGATTCAGGAGAAATCCGTGCGCCCGGTGGGCGAATCCCGCGAGGTGCCGGTCAATGTGCGCATTCTCTCCGCCACCCATCAGGATCTCGCCGAGGAAGTGCGGGCCGGGCGCTTTCGCCAGGATCTGTTCTATCGCCTCAATGTCATCGAAACCCATGTGCCGCCGCTGCGTGACCGGCCCGAAGATATCCCGCCGCTGGTGGAAGCCATTCTCACGCGGCTCTGTGGCGAGTGGGGCCTGGACCAGCCCGAGCTGTCGAAAGGCGCATGGCAGGCGCTGAAAGACTACGCCTTTCCCGGCAATGTGCGCGAACTGGAAAACATTCTGGAACGGGCCCTGACCCTGTCCGAGGATGCGCTCATCGAGGAGGACAATCTGCAGCTACCCCGGGATGCCGCGCCGGCAGCCGTGCCCGCAGGCGCGCCCGGACGCCCGCCGGACCAATCACTGGAGGACTACCTCGGCGAGATCGAGAAGGACGAGATCCTCAAGGCGCTGGAGGAAACCCGCTGGAACCGCACGGCCGCCGCCGGCAAGCTGGGCATGAGCTTCCGTTCCCTGCGCTACCGTTTAAAGAAACTCCAACTGGACGAAACGAGCCCCGAATAGCGCAGGACAACCCTGTTATTCGGGTCCGGGCTCAAAGGGTGCGGGATCCAAAGGCGGCATATCGCCGGCCATTTGCGCGGCAATCAATCGGGCCGTCATGGGCGCCGCCGTGAGCCCGTTGCGGTAGTGCCCGGTCGCCACATAAAGCCCGTCATGGTCCGGCACCGGACCAATCAAGGGGGCTTCGCGCCGGGTGCCGGGCCGAATGCCCGCCCACTGCAGCACGGGTTCCTGAGCCCGCAACGGCGGCCAGAGCGCTTCGGCGGCCTGGCGCAACGCCCGTGCGGCTGCCTCGGTGGGCCGCGGATCGTCATCCTGCTCGCGCAGCGTCGAACCGGCCAGGAGACTGCCGTCGGCCCGGGGTACCAGATAGCCCTCGGGCCCCAGCAGGATGCGTCCGGGGCTGCTGGCCAGTGGCGGGTAACGGAGCATTTCCCCCTTGACCGGCATGAGCGGCCAGTCCAGGCCCAGCGGCCGCAACAGCGCCGAACTCCAGGCGCCGGCCGCCACCAGCATCCGGCGCGCGTCCCGGACCCCCGTGCCGGTCCGCAGGCGCCAGCCGCCCGACACCGGCTCCAGCCCGGTCACCGGCTCGCGTCGAACTGCTACTCCCGATTCGTCCAGCAAACTCCGCATGCCCACCAGCAAGCGCGGAATGCGGACCACACCCACGGCCGGCATCCAGAGCGCGTCTGTATCCGTCAGGCCCGGCTCCACCCGCGAAGCACGCACCTTGTCCAGAGCCATGCCCTCGCGCCGGGCCCAGTCCGCCGCGCGCTCATACTCATCCGCCGCGAAAACCAGCATGCCTGGCACGCGGACTTCCGGGTCCGGGCCACCCATCGCGGCAATCTCGCTCGCCAGGGCGCGATACTCCTCCGCCGCAGAGCGACAGAGATCCGTGATAGCAGCCGGATGTCGCCAGGGAAATAACGGCGAAAGAATACCGCCACCGGCCCAGGAGGCCCCGGCCCGGTGCCCGGACGCATCCAGGACCTCCACCTGATAGCCGCGCCCGGCCAGCGCCCGGGCCGAGCACAGGCCCACAATGCCAGCGCCAATAATGATTACGTCCCGCATGGTTCCGGTACCGGCCGCCGTATACAGGGCCCATGGTACGCCAGCTACCGTTGTCGGGGGCACTCCAGCAGTTCATCCGGATCGGCGCTGCGGACACGCCCGGTGTTGGCAATGACCAGGCCCTTGTCGTCCACGTTCTGGTGATCAGCGCAGAGCGTAAAGCGACCGGTGTAGCCGTAACTCAGGCCCATGGGGTTGTAGCGAACCCGGCGCGCGATATTGTGATTGTTCACAATGGGCACGTCTTCTGGGCCCGGGTTGACGCGCAAAATGCGCGCTCCCGTTTTCTGACAGAACCGGCCTTCCGCGTCCGGCTGACAGTCACCGTGGCCCGCGCCATCCTCGAAAACCAGCCAGCCGCGTTGCCAGTTGCCGCCACTGGCCGCACAGCCGCCGTCCGGCCCGCGAGCGCAGATGGTCGCAGGTTTCCCTGAATGAATGGCATGACTGCGGGTATAGTAAAGCGCGCCCTGAAGCTGACGCTGCCAGTTTCCTACCTGAATCCGTTCCACCAGGTTCCGGCCGGCGGGCACACCCATGGTCAGCAAAATAACGCTAATGCCCAGCACCGTGAGCAGTTCCAGCAACGTAAAGCCCTGATACGATCGAAGTGCCATGATCCGCTTCCCTGTGTCCCTTCAGGGTGGGGCAGACTAGCATCAGCGCTGGACCGTCAGTGTGCGTAACAGCTGTCCGAGCGTGTAAGCAAAATCGCAAGGCCACTCAAGTCGAGCGTGCAAAAGAATGTCAGCTTACCAGCACTCGTCCGCGGACTTGCTGGCGCCACCACTGACCCCCTTCTGGCCGGTGTGCGTAAGCGTGAGGTCGCCGCACTTATTCAGGCTTGTCGCTTTTTCGCGTTCCGCCGTCGCCGCGAATGTGTTGGCGTTATCATCCACGGTGATCTTGTAGGTATCGTTTTCCGAGTAATAATTGTCGTTTCGGGCCGCGGCATGCGCGTCACAGTCGTCATCGTTATAGGCACCAAAGCGTGAGTAACAACGCTCGAGCTGGGACGCGAACTGCGTCAAGGCCGCCCGGCCTTCGGACAGATTGGATTTCTCCACCTGACTCTGGTAGGCCGGATAACCCACCGCGGCCAGTATGGCAATGATCACGACCACGATCATCAATTCGATGAGCGTGAAACCGGTCTGACGTCTAACCCTGTACATAACGCCTCCTGAAAAAACGGGCCGCCCTCTCGGACGGCCCTTTGACTCGGACTCTACGACAACCCCGGGTTATCGAACCTGACGCCAGCCTCGTGGGCCGGTCGAGTACGAACTCTCGACATCTTTGGTCTCGCAATCGCCTTCGCACTCACCCCCTGCATCATCGTCGGTACCCACACCGGACAGCACTGCCTTATCGCTATCTTCGCCACGAATAATGCTGGGCCGTGCCACATTGCCCAGATCCGACTGGGCGCTGGTGGGCGCGACGTCGCCGGTATTTACAAGGTCTCCCTCATCAATATCGCCGTCACCGGAGACATCGAAGAAACTACCCGCGGGACGGCCGCCATTGCCGAGTTTCACGGTTGTAATCCAGCTACTCCCGCCGGGGTCACAGACGGTCGTCGAGGGCACCGCCGTCACAAAGATCACCTTGCCATCACGCACCGTCGCCTGGACCACGCTCCGCTCACCCTTGTCAGCGCCATCGGACTCGTTCAGCGAGACGAACCAGCCATCATCGGAATTATCGATGGCATTATCGCTGACCAAGCGGAAGGTGCCGCCCGGCTCATCCAAGGTCTCTTCGAAGGTTTGCTCTACAAGGTCACTCCGCTCCACGTCGGTGTCACGGTCTATAATCCCGTACAAGGCCTGCGGGCTTGTGTCATTGCCATCACCGGACTCGAGCATCCGTCCCGTACCGAAGACCACGACCTTTTCGCCGTCATCATTCAGCCCGACACTGACCTTGCTGGTAATGGGCTGATTGTTGCCGCTGTCATCCTCGGTTTCAAACAGCAGCCCGCTGTCGGGCGTTATGTCATCATCCAGTTGCCAGTCACCCGCAGCGGTGACCTCGAATTTCCAGAGATTGCCCTTGAGATCACCCGCATAAGCCAGATCCGCCGTGCGGTCCTGGTCCACGTCGGCGATAAAGGGTGTAGCCAGGCCATTGGGATCGGCGCTAGTGCCGGACCCGGCCTGCACTTCCTGACGAAGATTGCCGGTCTTGGGATCGAGCACCAGAAGGCTCGAGGTGTCAGCATCACTGTTATAGCCGTTGGCCAGCACCACATCCCACCGGTACTCGGTCGGGCCGCTGTTCGTTTGTACGCGGACGATATTCGCCGCGCTCACACCTGTACCCAGTTCATTACCGGTAAACTCCCAAAGCACGTCCGTTTGCGGGTCGAAATTGGCCGGATCCGTGATATCCAGCGCGAAGACGCCCTGGCCGCCATTGCCAAGCGTACCCACCAGGATGCGATGCCATGTCTTGGTCCCATTATTATTCTTGTCCATATAGACATCCCCCACAGTGGGCGAACCGTCTACGAAATACTGGTGAGCGTACTGCGGCTCCGTAAGCTTCTCCAGCTCATCGAAAATGCTATTGGGAACGTACGAGAAGACTTCCTTGCCCGTCTGCGCGTTCAGCCCGTGGAGCATACCGTCATTACCGCCCACATAAATCATGGGGGGCCTGCCACTGTCATCCAGGGTCCGCACGAAGGGCTGGTATTTCGTACCGCTATTCGTTTCATAGCCGTGATAGCCGTAACTCTCGTCATAGGAATAAAGCGGCTCGGAATTGACGATATCGCCCAACAGGCTATCCCGGTTGCGGAAGCTACCGCCGTTGTCCTGTTCCTGGTCCTGCTGTCCGCGCAAATAGTCCAGGCGCGCCTGTCCTACACTGTCACCGTCGCCGTCCTTGAGGGCGCTCTGCTGGTTACTGGACAGCTCGGACCACTCAAATGACACGCCCTCGCCGGAATTATCATTCCAGGTCGTTATGGTCCGTGGAGCCGCGGTCAAATCGCGGCTATCAAGCTGATCCGCGGCGCTCCAGTCTTTCACATCGACATTGCCGTCGTCGTCCAGCTTGAACGCCTGGACGTCACCCGTCCAGTTGGCGCTGTCGAATCTTGCCTGATAAATCCGCGTCTCCGTTCCCAGG
>CAYPKI010000086.1:0-1325 GCA_964411265.1 uncultured Alcanivorax sp.
GAAACGGACGAGGGTATCAGCGTCACCGCCCCGGAAACCCGCTCGCACGAATAGCTCACCGATATCCACATCCCCTTCAAAGCCCATGAGGCCATAGAGCAGCCGGGAGTAGCGCTTGACCTCGTCCGGCGTGAGCCGGCCAATGGCACCGAAATCGAGAATGGTGATGGAGCCGTCCGGCCCGACGATGAAATTGCCCGGATGCGGATCCGCCTGATAGAGCCCGAAACGCGTGACCTGCTGCAGATAGCTGGTAAAAAGCGTGCCCAGCAGATCGGCAGCCTCGTCCGGATGTTCATCGAGGTAATCACGCAGCCGCTCTCCGTCCACCCAGCCGGTAACCAGGACAGCATCGCTGCTCAAGTCACTATAGAGTTCAGGCACGCGGATGCGGGCCGGATGGTCCAGGCGGGCAAAGCGCTCCAGATTGTCCGCTTCAATGGAGAAATCGAGCTCCTCACGCGTAAGTTCCAGCAACTGCTCGGTAATCTGTTCCAGATCCAGTTCCCGGACCAGTGGTGAGCTTATACGCGCGAGCAGCCGGAAAATGCGTGTGTCCTGGTCGAAGAGCCGGCGCACACCCGGCAGCCGAATCTTGACGGCCACCGGGGTGCCGTCCGGCAGCCAGGCCCGGTGTACCTGGGCGATGGACGCGGTGGCGATGGGCTCGGCCTCGATGTCCATGAACCGCCGGCGCCAGTCCGGTCCCAGACTGGCGCGGAGCACCGGATGGAGGGACTCGAAAGGCACCGGATGCGCTTCGTTCTGCAGGGTCTGCAAAGCCTCAATGTATTCCCGCGGCAAGACATCCGGACGGCAACTGAAGAACTGCGCCGCCTTGATCCAGGTGGCGCCGTTGCGACGACACAATACCGCCAGCTTTTCGCCCGCCTGACGATGTACCGCCGCCCTGGTCTCGTCCCGCGAGTACCACTGATGCCGACCGTACAACCTCGCGATCTCGGCCACTACGGCAAGCGCACGCAGGTAGCGCGTACGTCCCGCCAGCAAGCCGCTCAATGCCTGTCCTCCCAGCCCCAGATTTTGCCGCAGCGAACTCAATAAGGTGCCCCCTCTTTCAGCCAGCGCCATTCTAGCCCAGCGCTACCCCCCCGTCATGAGCGGGTTACACCCTTGCAACGGAAAGGGTCCGGTCGTAGTGTTAGGCGTCATTTCAAAAGGATGCTCCATGGAAACTCGAAGGCCCATCAGCCGCAACGACCGCCATGTCCTGCACACCCGCGGGATCACCCTGCTGCAGTCCGGACACCGGGAAATCCGGCGGCTGAAACACGAAGCCGAGCCCACCATCCACGGCAACAAGG
>CAYPKI010000086.1:1335-10415 GCA_964411265.1 uncultured Alcanivorax sp.
TTGCTGGATCTGGGCTGCGGCTGGGGTCCGCTGGCCCTGTCTGCCGCCCAACGCTTCGACGCCCGGGTGACCGCCATGGACGCGGACCCGGATGTTTTCCCTTATCTGGAACTCCACGCCGCCCTCAACGACGTCGACATCGAAACGCTGCAATGCCGTTTTGAACGGCTGACCAAAAAACAGATGCAGGGCGTGCACACCCTCGCCGGCGCCGATGTATGCTTCTGGGATTCGCTCACACCGGTGCAATTCAATCTGATCCGGCGAGCGTTAAAAGCGGGTGTGCAGCGCATCATCATCGCCGATCCCGGGCGGGATCCGTTCTACAAACTGGCGGAACAATGCCGGGAAAAATTCAACACCCGGCTGCTCGACCGCCGCACTTCAACGCCCCGGCCCGCCAGCGCGGATCTTCTCGTAGTCGAGCGCGATTGAATCCGGGCGGTGCCGTCACCATCTACCCGAGCTCCGGCAGCGTGCAATGACAAAGGGTTCGAATATGGCCGAAGAAGACCAGGCGCCGAACGAAGGAGAAAACCGGCAGAATGAAGAACAAGGCGGCGACCTGGTGGTTCCTGACCAGATGCTGCCGCAGCGCATCCATCTACTGCCCGTTTCCCACCGGCCCTTCATGCCCGGGCTGGTCCAGCCGGTGGTCTTCGACGAGGACGCCTGGCAACCCACAGTGGAACGGGTAGGCCAAACGCCACATCACTCCCTGGGCCTGGTCTATGTCCCCGAGGACGATCCCCGTGAAGCAGACCCTGAGGATTTTCCGGAGTACGGCTGCCTGGTGCGCATCCACAACGTCAACCACGAAGCCGATTCGGTGCAGATCGTCGCTCAGGGGATCTCGCGCTTTCGCATCACCAGTTGGCTGAGTCGCACCCCGCCCTATCTCGTGGAGGTGGAATACCCCGAGATCGAGGAGGAAGACGAGGACTCCGTGCGCGCCTATGCCATGGCGATCATCAACACCATCAAGGAGCTCTTGCCGCTCAACCCCCTCTACAACGAGGGGCTTAAAAACTATCTGCAGAACTTCAGCCCGCGCGAGCCCTCGCCGTTGACCGACTTCGCGGCCGCGTTAACTACGGCGACGGGCGATGAGCTCCAGGACGTTCTGGAGACCCTGCCGCTACTCAAGCGCATGGAAAAAGTGCTGCTGCTGGTGAAGAAAGAACTGGAAGTAGCCAAGCTGCAGAATCAGATCAGTGAAGAAGTCAACGAAAAGATCTCCGAGCAGCAGCGCCAGTTCTTCCTCCGGGAACAGCTCAAGGTCATCCAGCGCGAGCTGGGTATTGCCAAGGATGACCGCACTGCCGACGTGGACGAGTTCAAGGCCCGCATCAAGGATGTAGAACTGCCCGAAGCGGCGCAAAAACGCATTGACGATGAACTCAACAAACTCTCGATGCTGGAGAGCGGTTCACCCGAATACGGCGTCACGCGCAACTATCTGGACTGGGCCACCGCCCTGCCCTGGGGGCGCTATACGCAGGACCACCTGGATCTGGAGCAGGCGCGCGATATTCTCGAGCACCACCATGCGGGCCTGGATGACATCAAGAAACGGATCCTGGAATTTCTGGCCGTAGGCGCCATGCGTGGCGAGATGCGTGGCTCCATCTTGCTGTTGGTAGGGCCGCCAGGCGTGGGCAAGACCAGTATCGGCCAGTCCGTGGCCGACGCCCTGGGTCGTCAATTCCAGCGCTTCAGCCTGGGTGGCATGCGCGACGAGTCCGAGATCAAGGGTCACAGACGCACCTATATCGGTGCTATGCCGGGTAAGCTGATTCAGGCCATCAAGGACGCGAACTCGGCCAATCCCGTTATCATGCTCGACGAAGTGGACAAGCTGGGCGCGTCTTTCCAGGGTGACCCGGCGTCGGCACTGCTGGAGGTGCTGGATCCGGAACAGAACCATCAGTTCCTGGACCACTATCTGGATCTGCGCTTTGATCTCTCGCATACGCTCTTCATCTGTACGGCCAATACGCTGGATTCCATTCCTGCGCCCCTGCTCGATCGCATGGAAACCATCCGGCTGTCCGGCTACATCACCGAGGAAAAACTGGAAATCGGCAAGAAGCATCTCTGGCCCCGCGTGCTAGAGCGTGCCGGGGCCCGGAAAAACCAGTTAAGCATCAGCGACGGCGCCTTGAGACAGCTGATCGAGGGCTACGCCCGCGAAGCCGGGGTGCGGAATCTGGAAAAGCAGCTCAACAAGATCGCCCGCAAGGCGGCGGTCGAATTGCTCGAGAGCAAGAAGTCCGTGCGTATCAGCAAGCGCAACCTGGAAGACTATCTGGGCAAACCCTATTTCGAACCGGAAAAGCCCCAGCAAGGCGTAGGCCTCGTCACCGGCCTGGCCTGGACCTCCATGGGCGGGGCCACCCTGCCCGTCGAGGCCAGTCGGGTGCATGCGCAGCAGCGCGGCCTGCGCCAGACCGGCCAGCTGGGCGATGTCATGAAGGAATCCAGCGATATTGCCTATAGCTATGTCGCCGGCAATATCAACCGCTTCGGCGGCGACCCCTACTGGTTCGAGGACACCATGGTGCATCTGCATGTGCCCGAGGGTGCCACGCCCAAAGACGGCCCCAGTGCCGGCATCACCATGGCCACGGCCCTGATTTCGCTGATGATGAAAAAGCCCGTGCCGCGCAAGCTGGCCATGACCGGCGAGCTCACTCTGACCGGGCGTGTGATGGCCGTGGGCGGTATCCGCGAGAAAGTGATCGCTGCGCGGCGGGCCCGTGTCCCCGAGCTCATTCTGCCGGAACCCAACCGGCGGGATTTCGAGGAGTTGCCGGACTACCTGCAACAGGGGCTGACCGTGCATTTTGCCGAAAAATACGACGATGTCTTTCGGGTGGTCTTTGGCGATACGCCCTGATCGGGAACCGGGCGCGGTGGAGGTAATCCACGAGGATCCGGATGTCGTAGTAGTGAGCAAGCCCGCCGGACTGCTGAGTGTACCCGGCTCCGGCCCCGAACGGCGCGATTCCGCCGAAGTCCGGCTCAAGCGCACGATCCCCACCCTGCGCCTGGTGCATCGGCTCGATCGCGACACCTCCGGCCTCATGGTCTTCGCGCGCAATTACCCGGCGCAGCGCGAACTGCACCGACTCTTCCGCGAGCGACGCATCACCAAGCACTATCAGGCGCTGGTGGACGGCCTCATGGCGAAAGATGAGGGCGAGATCGATCTGCCCATGGGCCCCGACTGGCCCCGGCGGCCGCTTCAGAGAATCGACCCCGAAACGGGCAAAAACGCGCGCACCGCTTTCCGCGTGCTGGAGCGGGACCGGGATGCCAACCGCAGCCGCGTACTCTTGATGCCGATCACGGGCCGCACCCATCAACTGCGTCTGCACATGCAGACTCAGGGTCACCCCATCGCCGGCTGCGACCTCTATGCACCGGCGGCCGTACAGGCCGCCTCCGACCGACTCTTGCTGCACGCCTGCGGACTGGGTCTGCCCCACCCGGGCACAGGGGAAACCGTCTGGTTTACCTCCGAACCGCCTTTCTAGAAATCCATGCAGTCACCCGACCCGGGCCCACAGGCGGCTGTCGGGGATCCAGCCAAGGCTGACAACGACTGATGCGCTCGGTCGAGGCGCTACCAATACCCGGACTCAGGCGTCTTCCCAGCCCTCGCCGTAATAGTGGAGTAATTCCTGGTCCGGTTTGATGTTTTTCAGCGCCACCACGGTAAGATCGTCGCAATAGGCCACATTGGGCTTGTTGCCATGGTTGATGTAGCGCAGATTGCACAGCACCCGATAGCGCTCGTCCGTGTCGTCGATCCAGAGCACATAGGGGCCGTCGCCGCGGGCTTTCTGCACCTTCATGATACCCAGTTCGGTACCCTTTTTGATCTTCTTGCGGGCGAAGAGGCCCTTGCCCGCAATGGGGCTGTCGTCCACATAAACGAGATCATGGCGCACATAGGGTTGATCCGCTCCATCATCCGGCATGACTTGTTTTCTCCCGCACAGAACTGGTCACCGCTTATCCACCTTCCCGATATCCGCGTGCATCTTGCATAAAAATCCGGGGTGATGGAACCTTGCCCGGGACTACTGAAAACGGGAGCAAGACCATGGGCTTTGCCGACGCGCCCTTTGAGGCACACTACGCCCGGGTGCTGGGTCACAATATTCATTACGTGGACGAGGGCAGCGGGCCGGTGTTGCTTTTCCTGCACGGCAACCCCACCTCATCCTATCTGTGGCGCAACATCATCAAGGAGCTACGCTCGGACTACCGTTGCATTGCCCCGGACTTGGTGGGCTTTGGCGGTTCCGACAAGCCGCTGCTGGATTATCGCCTGCTCACGCATTACAGCTTTATCGAGGCCCTGGTCGAACAGCTCGGCCTGGAAGACGTCACCCTGGTGGTGCATGACTGGGGCGGTCCCCTGGGTTTCCTCCTGGCTCAACAGCAGCCGGACAGGGTCAAGGCCATTGCCTTCATGGAGACCTTTCCCTTTACGCTGAAATGGTCTCAGTTCCCGCCCCTGGCCCAACCGGTCTTCCGGGGTTTTCGTCGTCCGCGCCTGGGGCGGCTGCTGGTGATGTGGCAGAACCTTTTCATCAACCTGGTGCTGCCCATGGGGGTCAAGCGGCACCTGCCGCACAGCGTCATGGCGAGCTACCGGGCGCCCTTTCGTGCGGTCGAGGATCGTTATCCGATTCTGGTCTGGCCCAATGAACTGCCGCTGGATCATCAAAGCGGCGAAACCCGGGAAGTAATCGAGGATATGGAAAAACGCCTGCCGGACATGCCGCAGCGGTTGCTGCTGCTGTATTTCCGGCCGGGTGCGCTGATCCGCAAGCGTCAAGTGCAATGGCTGCGCGAGCATATTCCGCATCTGGAAACACGGTATTGCGGCGAAGGGCTGCATTATGTGCAGGAGGACGAACCTGAAGCCATTGTCGAAACCGTACGGGCATGGCTGGCGCGCGACAAAGCCGCCCCGGCCAACTCGGGCGCGGAGACATCCAGGGTCAGCCGCGACGCATCACCGCGGCACAGCGGTTTCTACTGGCGTCGCATGCGTCATGGCGACGACACCCTGGTAGCGATCTGGTCGGCGCAGGGCCTGGCGGGCCTCGCCTTTGCGGACCCGGAGGAAGATCCGGACGCGCTGGCCCAAGCGCTGATTCCGGACACGCACCCGGTAGAGGCGCCTGATGACGACACCGACTGGCTGGACCCGTCCGTGCCGCTGCACTGGACCGGCACGGATTTCCAGCAAGGGGTCTGGCGAACATTGCAGCAGATTCCGACGGGTGAAACCCGCACCTACAGGCAGGTCGCCGAGGAGCTCGGCACTCAGTCCCGGGCCGTGGGTCAGGCCGTAGCGGCGAACCGAATCGCGCTCCGCATACCCTGCCATCGCGTGGTGCCCAGCTCCGGGGGGCCGGGCAGTTATCGCTGGGGGCAGGCACGCAAGCAGCGGCTGCTGGAAGCGGAAAAGGCCAATTCCAACTGAGCTAGAGGTTCAGCCGCACGCCCGTGGAGCCGAGGCCGCAATAGCCGTTCGGGTTCTGCGCCAGATACTGCTGGTGATAGTTCTCGGCAAAATAGAACTCCGGAGCTGATTCGATCTCGGTCGTGATCTCACCGTAGCCGGCATCACGCAGCGCACGCTGGTAAGCCTCCATGGACAGCCGCGCCAGTCCGCGCTGTTCGTCGTTGTAGACGTAAATCGCCGACCGATATTGCGTGCCCACATCATTACCCTGACGCATGCCCTGGGTGGAGTCGTGATTTTCCCAGAAAATACGCAGCAGCTCGTTGTAATTCACCTGTTCCGGGTCATAAACCACGCGCACCACCTCGGCGTGCCCTGTCCGGCCGCCGCAGACTTCTTCATAGGTGGGGTTGGGCGTGAATCCGCCGGCATAGCCCACGGCCGTGACGTAAACACCCGCCAGTTCCCAGAACACCTGTTCGGCGCCCCAGAAACAGCCCATGCCGAACAAAGCCTGACGCGTTTGTTCCGGATAAGGCGGCCCCAGCGGGCGCCCTGTCACACGATGCTTACCGGGCTCGACAATGGCTGTGTCACGCCCTGCCGGCGCTTCATCCGGTGTGGGCATACGCGTTTTGTCCATCGTAAAAGCATTCATGGCCGCAAACACCTTGTGTCGGCTTGCGCTCGGTCCAAGCCGACCCTACACTGAACGTGGATCAAGTCGTGGAGGCATGATGGACCCTTGCCCGTACTCGGGCAACAGCCTGTCATAACCGGTTGCGCCTGATCGAAAAAGCTTAAATACGCGGCCATGCGCCGCCTGTGCAGGAACGAGGTTGCAGGAAAATGTCGGAAACAGTCGAAGGAACCGTAAAGTGGTTCAATGATCAGAAAGGCTATGGCTTTATTTCGCGCGGCGAAGGGCAAAGCGATGTCTTTGTTCACTTCAGCGCGATTCAGGGCGATGGCTTTCGTTCCCTGGAAGAAGGCCAGCGTGTCTCTTTTGAAGTCAATGACACACCGAAAGGTCCCCAGGCCGATCAGGTCGCGCCCATCGAGGGTTGACCCTGTAAGGGCCCCGCAATGGGGCCCTTTTCGGCTTCATTTCTCTTCCCGAGCTTAAGCAAAAAACCACCAAGCTTGGTTTATCTTTACCCGAATCGTCCCGTTAGTCTAGTCGGTGCCCGGAATAGCGGCATCTTCTTTCGCAATGGGCCCCCTTGGAAGTAAGTCGCTGCAGCCACCGCAGGATGCTGAGCGTTCTGAGTCTGGGTGCCCGAGCCGGCTGCGCCGTTAACCCGGTAAGCGAAGAGCGGCACCTCATGCTTATCGACCGGCGCCGCGAGCCATCGCCTCCCCAGCTCTTCGCCGATGTCGATTCGGTCCGGGATCAACCGCTCAACGACAACATCAGCAGCCTGGGCATGGAACCGGCACAGAACGCCGATCGGCCCGACATGCCCTACTCTTCCCGCGCGGTAAGACATCCCATCTCAACGCCTACGCGTTTCCAGGCGGCAGCATCGACATAACACCGGGCATATCTGGGGAACTGGATAATGAAACGGAGCTGGCCGCTATGCTGGGCCAAGAAATCGGCCCTTTGGCCGCCCGCCACGCCACCCAGCGCATGACCCAGCAAAGCCTGGGCAACCCGGTGCTTACCCGTGTGGATCAGGTAATGGCGCAGCAGAGTCCGGATTACGCCAGCCTTGCCCGCGACCCGGGTGGACTGGCCCTGGGCTGTGAGCCCGTTACAGGCGCGAGGACGAGCGCCAGTCCGACACCCTGGGGCGGGAATACGTGGTGAGCGCAGGCTATGACCTGGAGGGCATGGTGGGCCATCTGGACATGCTGCGCAGTCAGCGCGAAACGCAACCCGGTATACTGGAACAGATGTTCGCCACCCCACCCATGCACCGGGAACGCTTTCGGGCCGCTACGGCTTCACTGCGCGCGCTCAAGCCCGCCAGCGTCTGATGGAATAAAATGTGATCAAGCCCGGCGACAACGGCTGAACCCGGCCGGGATGCGACTCCCCGTCGCAAGGCAGCCGGAGAAGCAACGACGAGTGGCAGCCGAGTGACATTTTTTGTCACGTGCGCAAAACCGACCCGAACTCTAACGCCAGAGGGAATCACGTAACCATCTGTTTTAAATAGCCTTATTCAGAAACCAGGATGGCCTGATTCTTGCATCCGGATACCAGGCCGTGAAAAGAATTCCGCGAAATTCCAAAAACAACCACGAAGGGAGCTTCGCCATGCCATCTCTCCAACGCGGGTTCACCTTGATCGAACTGATGATCGTGGTAGCTATTATCGGCATCCTGCCGCCATTGCTATCCCCGCAGATCAGGACTATACGATTCGCTCGCAGGTATCCGAGGGGCTCTCCCTGATCGGCAACGCCAAGGTTGCCGTTACCGAGCATTTCAACCAGAAAGGCACCTTTCCCCCCAACAACGCTGCGGCCGCACTGCCCAATGCGAGTTCGATCAAGGGTTCCTACGTAACCAGCGTGGATGCCTCCGGGGGAACCATCACCGTTACCCTCGGCAATGAAGCGAATGCCACCATTACGAGCGATACCCTGATCGTGTCCGCTGTAACTTCGGGTGGCAACGTGAACTGGAACTGCAAGCCAGGGACCATCGACGTTCAATATCTTCCTACCGGCTGCCGCAACTGATGGCATAAGCGCATAGACTTGCCCGCCGGCTCGGGCCGGACCGGTCCCGGTCCGGTGGGCGCCTTTGCATTCAGGGTAGGTGCTCTCAGGGCCATCTGCGCTAAGGCATGATGAAGCCATTCCAACACTGGCGTGAAGGTCTGCCCACCGTCATCATTCCCCCCGTAATTAAAAGACCTGGCTATATCACCCCTGTCAAAGTGACAACCCGGCGCCTTTCTTGCCGGCCGGAAACTTCTGAAGTTTCAACAGAACGATCGCCTTGCCCTTTTTACCCGTTTCAGCCATGTTTCAATCTCCAACTCGATAAGCGCTGCCGGAGAGCCATTGCCGGATTTCACTTGACCCCTCGTGGTGGAGCGAGTTTGATTACCTCCCTGGAGGCTGTTGAAAACGCGTTTCGTACTCAGTTTTTCAGGCTGGTTCGCAATCAAAGTACTTTTTTGAAGGCGGGTGACTGCCCCCGTCGAAAAAGAGCAACGACCAGTGCGGGCCAGCCTGAAGTCCCCGCGGGACAAGGCCGGAAGCGCCCACCTGCTGCACGCTTCAGGCCACGCTGAGTGCGCTAGGATTCTCGCAAAAGCCTGCCAGGATAGTGAGTATCCAAAAAGGTACGGACGCGAGCCGCCTAAGATCGAATCATTTGTTCAGGACAATAACTTGGTTGATGGCTGCTTGGTCTCCAAAATTACCTGCAGCTTCTGAACACGGATCCGCAATACCGGCAACGGCGCACAGAGGAGCACGAGGATGAGCGCAGAAGGCTTTGACCGGGAATTCGATTACGTCATTGTCGGGGCCGGCTCCGCCGGTTCGGTGCTGGCAGATCGATTGAGCGCGGGCGGAAACCATGAGGTGCTGGTACTGGAATACGGCGGCGAGGACAACTCGGTGTTCA
>CAYPKI010000087.1:0-10185 GCA_964411265.1 uncultured Alcanivorax sp.
GGCCCTTTTTTTATGGGTGGTGCACCGGGGAGGATTCGAACCCCCGACCTTCTGGTTCGTAGCCAGATGCTCTATCCAACTGAGCTACCGGTGCTTGATCGGCTCCGCCGCTGTGGGCGAGAAGGTGCGCATTATTCCCAACGGCCTCGGGGGAGTCAAGCAGTGCCTACTGCGCCGCTTCCTCCATCTGCTTCTGCAGATAGTTTTCCAGGCCCACCTGATTGATCAGACCGAGCTGGGTTTCCAGCCAGTCGATGTGCTCTTCTTCGGACTGGAGAATCCGATCGAGCAGATCGCGGGAGACATAATCGCGCACGGACTCGCAGTACTCGATGCCGTTGCGCAGCGTGGGCAGCGCCTGGTGTTCGAGCTTGAGATCGCACTCCAGCATCTCCCGCGTATTCTCGCCCACCAGGAGCTTGCCCAGATCCTGAAGGTTGGGCACGCCCTCCAGGAAGAGGATTCGTTCGATCAGCCAGTCGGCATGGCGCATCTCGTCGATGGACTCGTTATATTCATGCTGGCCCAGCGCGGCGAGCCCCCAGTCCTTGTACATGCGTGCATGGAGGAAATACTGGTTGATCGCCACCAGCTCGTTGCCCAGCGCCTCGTTGAGATACTGGATCACCTTCTCGTCGCCGCCCATGATCGCCTCCGTTGTCCGGGATTGTCGGTACCCGATGATTGTCGGTTCCCGCCCCGGACAATGCAACCAAACCCGCAGTACCACCAAAACCAGGCAGCGCCCTCTTGAAGGGCAGCAGCGGAAGCAGGCTATGGACCGCGATTTGCATGGCACGGGTGTAGACACGCCACCCGGAGCCCTCGATCAACGGCCCCGGGAGAGGCATAACGTCAATGCCCTTGCTATCCTGTTGCACCCATTCGCGGGAAGAGCGCCATGATCCAGGTTTACGCGGATTCCGATACCACCGTCGTCACACTGACACCGAACTTGTCAGCCGGCTGGCGCGAGAGCCGGCGCCTGTTGCTCCTGCTCGCCGTGCCCGTGAGCCTGATCGCCATCGGCTGGTCCCTAGCTGGTGCTGTGCTCATTCTCCCTTTCGCCGGCCTTGAACTGGGCGCGCTGGCCCTCGCCCTTCGCCATGTCTGCCGGCAGGGCGAGCGCAAGGAAGTGATCCGGGTCGAATCGGCAGGGGTCATTGTTGAGCGCGGGCGGGATTATCCGGAAAAGACCCGGCAGCTGGAGCGACCCGAGGCCCATTTGCACGTCAAGCACCCGGAACGGCCTCTGGACCTGATGGAGCTGGCTCTGGTCGGTCCGGGGCGCAGGCTGACCGTGGGCGAATTTCTGAATCAGGACGAACGGGAGGACACCCGAATCGCCCTGCGTCGCGCCGGCTTGATGGAGACTTCGAATCGCTGGTGGCTGCGCTCGGCCTAGCTGGCTGCCGAAACCGTCAGGCGGACTGCGGCGCCCACTGATGTACTCCGGCCTGATCCATCAAACCCTCGGCGCAAGGCTGCTCCTGGACCAGGGCCTCACGCAGCACTTCGCGCGCTTGCCGGGAACACTTGGAGCACTGACTGGCGACGCCAAGCTCGCGGTTCAGCGAGCGCATGCTTACCGCCCCGTTCCGGACCGCGGCGCGAATCTGATGGTCGGTTATGCCCTTGCAGATGCAGACGTACATGATTTTTCACCTCCGTATGCCATAATACTAATGCGGTTGATAATGATTATCAAGTCTTCTTCGTATCCGTTCCCGCACCCGTGGCGAGCTCATTGTCCGGGACCAGAAACCGGAGAATGGCGCGCAGTGCTCACCAACCATGTCTCGTCGCCAAGGCGACATCGTGATAGAAATACATATTAATGAGGAGGATGCGGAAGACGGCCTGCACGGCGGAGTGGGCGTATGAGTCAAGGCCAGGACGCTGGTAGTGCCCGGCGCGTGGACGCTACGCGCCCCCATGGCCCCGTAACGGGGTTGCCTCGTACGCTGCTGGCGGCCTTGTTTGTCCTGGTGGCACTGGTTCCGGCGCATGCCGGCGACAACGCACCCCTGGTACTCGATGGCACTACCGGGCAAACGCCGTCGGGGCAGCTGGAACGCCTTCATGGTAGTTCCGCGGGCAAGCTATCCATTCAGGACGTCATAGCGCGGGATGACGGCTGGAAACCGGCTTCCGACCAGGTCAATCTGGGCCTGAGTTCGGATCACTGGTGGTTCCGCCTGCCCGTGCGGAACGAGCGCGCGAAGCCTGTACAGCGGTTACTGGAAATTGGTTATCCGTCCCTGGACCAGGTAGACGTTTACGCGGTGGAAGACGGCGAGGTTGTGTCCTCTTATCAAATGGGCGATCACCAGGCCTTTTCCGAACGCCCGGTCAGTCACCGTTTTTTTGTTGCCCCTCTGGAGTGGCCCGCGAAAACAACCCGCAGCGTCTATATCCATGCCCACAGCACGGGACCGCTGCAGGTACCGCTGGAGCTATGGACCTACGATGACTTCTTTACCCATTCCCAGTTGCAACAAACGCTGGCGGCCCTGTTCTTCGGGGCCATGCTGATCATGGGGCTTTATAACTTCTTCATTTTCCTGGGCATCCGCGAACGCGCCCATGGTTTTTATGTGCTTCATCTGCTTGCGCTGGTCTTGTTCGTTGCCTCGGTGACCGGCTACGGCTTTCAGTATTTGTGGCCGCAAGCCGTCGCCTGGAACGAGCGCAGCATCGGCGTTTTCCTGACCCTGACCGTAGTCTTTGCCATGTTCTTCACGCGAGATTTTCTGCATCTCGGGACCCGTCACTACACGCGCGTCATTCAGCTGAGCCTTTATGGTCTCTACGGCTTGCTCACCCTGATGGTTCTGGCCACGCTGCTCGCACCCTATACACTGATGCTGATTACCGTCGTAGCCGGCGCCAATATTGCCTGTGTCGCCGCTTTCATCGCGGGACTTTACACCTGGTCGCGCGGGGACCAATCCGCGCGCTTTTACCTGCTCGCCTGGGGGGCCTTGCTGGCCGGCGGAGTGGTGCTTGGCGCCAGCCGGTTTTCCATCCTGCCGCAGAATCTTTTCACGAAAAACGCCGTGCAGATCGGCGCCACCCTGCTGGTATCGCTGCTGTCGCTGGCCATGGCCGAGCGCATCAATGAAGAACGCCGCCGCCGGGCCCAGGCCCAGCGCCAGGCCCTGGATCAGGAACGTGCCGCGCGCGAGGCTCGGGAAGAGGCCCTCGAAACCCAGCGCCAGGCCAATGCCATGCTGGAACAGCGCGTCGAGGAACGCACTCGCGAGCTTGCCGAGGCCAACCGCAAGCTCGAAACCATGAGTCTCACCGACGCGCTGACGCAGCTGCACAACCGGCGTAGTTTCGACGACATCATGGCGGTCGAGTACAACCGCTGTTGCCGCTATGGCCATCCCCTGTCACTGCTTTTCGTCGACATTGATCACTTCAAGGACTTCAACGACACTCTCGGGCATCAGGTGGGCGATACCTGCCTGCAGATGGTAAGCCGCGTGATCGCTGACAGCGCCCGGCGGGACGCGGATATAGCCGCCCGCTACGGGGGCGAAGAGTTCTGCATCCTGCTGCCGGAAACGGGCCGGCCAGGGGCTCTGGCCGTGGCCGAGCGCGTACGGCGGAACGTGGAAAAGGAACAATTTCCGGTCGGTGACAGGCACGTGCCCGTCACCGTCAGCCTGGGCGTCGCCTGTCACCACCCCACAACGCCCGACGATGCTCGGCAATTACTCGAAGAGGCTGACCGGGCGCTCTACGAATCCAAGCAGAACGGTCGCAATCAGATCACCGCAGCCGCCTGACCACCCTGCCCGCATGCGTCGTCCGCGGAAATCGCCGCCCAGAGCATATCGAAGAGCACCGGCGCCTGCTCGGTCAGGGACCGGGTTTCATGGCGCAGCAGGTGCATCTGATTCACGCGCAAGAGCAAACCATAGAAGATGTCCAGCAGCACCATGGAATCCACGCGATTGGTCAGCACTCCCGTAGACTGCCCCTCCTCCAGCACGGCCAGGAAGAGACCGGTCAGACGATGCTGCGCCGGGGTCATGTCATCGCCCCAGCGACCGGGATAGACCGAGTGCACCATCATCCAACCCACGCGCGGATTGCGGTCGAAGAAATCCAACACCACCCAGAACACCTTGCGCAGCCGATCCTTGAAAGTCTCGATCCCGGCAAGATGATCCAGCATGCGTTCCGCCAGTTCACCCAGCCATCGGTGCAGGCAGGCATTGAGCAGCGCCTCCTTGCCACCGTAATAGCGGTACAGGGTCTGCAGGGAGGCTCCGGCTTCCCGAGCGATATCCGCGAGCGCTACCCGATGGAACTCGGTCTCCGAAAAAACGCGCAGGGCAGCGTCCTCGATGCGTGTCCGCACGGCTTCCTGGCGCTCCGCTGCTGCTTCGGCCATGCCTGTAACCTCCCTTACACCTTATATTGTCCAACAAAATGCACAATTTGCCGTTGACCGCCGATCCAGCCTTGAATAGGCTCTTGCTTCAGATTTCAGGCCGTTTAAAAATGTAATAAATATTACACTGTGGCCACAGGAACGGCAAACGCTGGAGACGATCCGGGATGGCAACTGAGCGCACACAACTGACTGGTCCGGGCGGCCGCGTAGCGGTGGTGGATGCACTGCGCACGCCTTTCGCGCGCATCGGCACGCATCTGCGCGATTACAATGCCATCGAACTGGGCGAGTTCGTGGTCAACGAATTGATCGGGCGCAATGAGCTGGACCCGACCGAACTCGACCAGCTCGTCTTCGGCATGACCATCATGATTCCCGAGGCACCCTTTATCGCCCGGGAAATCGCCCTCGCCTGCGGGCTGGATCGCGTGGATGCCTACTCCCTGACGCGCGCCTGCGCCACCAGCTTCCAGACCACCGCCAGCGGCGCCGAAGCCATCCTGCTGGGGCATGCGGATACCGTGATCACGGGCGGCACGGATTCCTGCAGCGACGTACGGGTGCCGTTGACCCGGCGCCTGTCCGCGGCACTGCGCGACCTGAGCTTTGCCCGGACCAACCGTGAACGCATCCGCATACTGGCCGGCCTCAAACTCCGTGACATCGTACCCGCGCGGCCCGGCATCACGGAATATTCCACCGGCGAAACCATGGGCGAAAGCTGCGAGAAGATGGTCAAGAAGTGGGATGTAGCTCGTGCCGAGCAGGACGACATCGCCCATGCTTCCCACGTCAACGCCGCGCGCGCCTGGAGCGAGGGTCGCATGGACGACCAGGTCATGCCCGTTACCTTGCCGGACGGTTCACGTCTCCACGAGGACAATCTGGTTCGCAAGAATTCGGATCGCGCGGGCTACGACAAGCTCAAGCCCGTCTATGACAAGGACAGCGGCAGCGTCACGGCGGGCAACGCCAGTCCGCTCACCGACGGCGCCGCCGGCTTGCTGCTGATGAGCGAGCACAAGGCCCGGGCTCTGGGGTACAATCCGCTGGGCTATATTCGTTCCTGGGCGTTCGAGGCCAAGACACCGGCGGATGATCTGTTGATGGGGCCGGTTTTGGCCACGCCTCGGGCACTAGCTCGCGCCGGGCTGACACTGGGTGACCTGACCCTGGTGGATATGCACGAGGCGTTCGCCGGCCAGATAGCCTGCAACCTGAGAGGCCTGGCCGGCGATGCCTACATCAAGTCGATGACCGGGCGCGACCGGGCGCCGGGCGAAGTGGACCGCACTCGGCTCAACGTCAATGGCGGTTCCATTGCCTATGGTCATCCCTTCGGCGCGACGGGCGCTCGGGTGATCAGTCAGGCTTTGCACGAATTACACCGATGGGGCGGCGGTCACGCGTTGACCACCGCCTGCGCGGCCGGCGGCATTGGTGCCGCCATGGTCGTCGAGTCCGGGTAAGCGCGGACTCGCAAGAGCAAACCCGCCGGCGAGAGCCGGCGCAACCGGAGAGCACGCAATGTTTGGCATGCTGATGAAGTGGATGCGGGATAACAAGATCCTGCCGCAAATTTCCGACACCGAGCGCCAGGCGCTCGAAGCGGGCCATGTCTGGGTCGAAGGCGACTTCTTCAAGGGCAACCCGGATTTCGACAAACTGTTGTCCGAGGCGTACGACCAGCTGCCCGCGAAGGAACAGCAGTTTCTCGACGGTCCGGTGGAAGAGCTGGCATCCATGGTGGACGGTTACAAGACCGCCCGTACCCGGGAGCTTGATGACAGGGTCATGCAGTTCCTGAAGGATAATGGCTTTTTCGCCATGCAGATCCCGGAGGAATACGGCGGCAATCCCATCTCGACGCTGGGCAAATCCGCCATCATGGCCAAAATCTCGCCTGTGAATGGCATCCTGAGCTCACTCGTGGTGATTCCCAACTCCCTGGGCGCGGCGGAATTGCTCACCCACTATGGTACCGACGAGCAGAAGAATCATTACCTGCCGCGGCTGGCCCGGGGTGACTACATCCCCTGCTTCGGTTTGACCGAACCCACGGCCGGCTCGGACGCTGCCTCCATGGAAGCTGAAGGCGAAGTCTTCCGCGACTCGGATGGCGAGATCAAGTTCAAGCTCAACTTCCGCAAGCGCTACATCACGCTGGCGCCCATCGCCAATCTGATCTCGCTGGCCTGCCGGCTGCGCGACCCGGACAACCTGCTGGGCGACACAGAGGACGGTGGTATTACTGTGCTGCTCATGGAGAAAGGCAAGGACGGGCTCTATATCGGTGACTATCACGAGCCCATCGGCGATGTCTTCTACAACGGGCCCATTGTGGGTCGCGATGTCATTGCCACACCCGACGATGTACTGGGCGGCTCGGAGTATATCGGTCAGGGCTGGAAAATGCTCATGGAATCGCTCGCGGGCGGACGCATGGTGTCGCTGCCGGCGGGTGCCATCGGCGGATTGCGCGGTGCAGCCGCATCCATGGGCGCCTACTCCATGGTCCGAACTCAGTTCGGCATGCCCATTGGCAAGATGGAAGGCGTGGAAGCCAAGGTGGGCCACGCCGCGGGCATGAACTACATGTTCGAGGGTGGCCGGATTTTCGGTGCCTCCGCGCTTGATCACGGCATTGAGCCGCCCGTGGCCTCGGCCATCATGAAGGCCTATTCCACTGAGAACGCGCGCGAAGTGGGCACTGATGCCATGGATGTCTTTGCCGGTGCCGGCGTCATGCAGGGGCCCAATAATGTGGTGGGTCAGGGCTATGCCTCGGCGCCTGTGGGCGTGACCGTGGAAGGCGCCAATATCATGACGCGCACGCTGATCATCTTCGGACAAGGCGCGACCCGGTGCCATCCCCACGCCTACCCGGTCGTTCAGGCCGTGGAGAACAACGACACCGCCGGCTTCCGCAAGCACCTGATGGGCTGGATGGGGCAGTTCTTCGCAGGCATGATCATGACCCTGGTGCGCGGCCTCACGCGCGGCTGGTTCACGGTCAAAACGCCCAAGTCGGCCGATCCCAAGACCCATACCTGGTACCGTCGGATGGGCTGGGCTGCTTCCCGCTTCGGACTCATGACCAATCTGGCTATGTTCGTCATCGGCGGCAAGCACAAGGCCCGGGGCAACCTCACGGGCCGCTACGCGGACGTGCTGGCGTGGATGTACATGGCGCTGTCCACCCTGCGCCGCTACGAGGCCGAAGGTCGTCGCAGCGAGGACCTGCCACTGGTGGAGTACAGCTGCCAGTACGCCATGTACCAGGTCCACAAAGGCTTTGAAGGTATCTATGATAACTTCGGCGGCCCGCTGGGCTTTTTCCTGCGCACCGTCGGCCGGCTGGGGCTCAACATCAATCCGATCGCCCGGCCGCCCACGGATGATCAGACCGGCAAGGCCGCAGCCATTCTGCAGCAGTACAACGAGCAGTATCACCGCCTGACCGAGGGTCTTCATGTGGGCGACGACGAGTCCACGGGCATGGGCCGGCTACTCAAGGCTTTCCGCCTGACCACCGAAGCCGAACCGGTGCGCCAGAAAATCCGCGCTGCCCAAAAAGCGCGCAAACTCAACCGCGGCGAGCCGGAACAGGTGCTGGATGCTGCCCTGGAGCAGGGTGTGGTGAGCGCGCAGGAGGCAGATCTGGTCAAGCGCGCACACCAGGCCGGCCTGGACGCCGTGGAAGTAGATGTCTTCACCCCGGATGAGTTCTACGGCAACGGCGTTGCCCAGGGTGAGACCGCTACCGGCGACGGCGGCCAGGACAAGGACCCGGAACAGGAGAAAGTCGCCAAGGCGAGCTGATCCCGGCTTGTCTGTCCGGAACCCCAGGGGCCCGCGTAGCGGGCCCTTTTTTTGATTCCACCCTTACCCTTGTCCCCGGCTCCAACCGGGAGACTTCCCCTTCTTCAAGCGGTTCGGGAACTTTGTCGGCACCGGCTTGTCAGGCTGGCTGAGAACCCTAGGCAGAGGAGAACAACAATGACGCCGGTCCGTGCCTGTTGCAAGGTATCCACGTTAAAACTCCGTATTTCCGAGCACCCGCCCCCAGGGTGCGGTGTCGAACTATTGTCCTGACACGAATTCCTCAAACCACACTATCCTGACCAAGGAGCCAACGATGATCCAGGTGGAACACCTGACGCGTCGCTATGGCCAAGTCACGGCCGTCGACGACGTCAGCTTTAGCATTGAACGCGGCCAGGTGGTCGGCCTGCTCGGCCACAACGCGGCCGGCAAGACCACCATCATGAAAATGATTTCCGGCTACCTGGAGCCCACCGCCGGCACGATCCGCGTGGGTGATCTGGAGTTGGGCCGCGACACGCGCGCCATCCAGGCCCGGCTGGGCTATCTGCCGGAAAACTGCCCGGTCTGGCCGGAGATGACGGTCATTGATTATCTCGACTATCAGGCCAGCCTCCACGGCGTGCCCGAAGACCAGCGCGACCGGGCCGTGGCGAACGCCATCCGTCGCACCGAACTCCGGGACAAGGCGTCCGATACCATCGAGACGCTGTCGCGCGGATACCGTCAGCGCGTGGGGGTGGCCCAGGCACTGCTTCATGACCCGGACGTGATCATCCTGGACGAACCCACCAATGGCCTCGACCCCAATCAGATCCGGCACATGCGCGATCTGATTCAGGAGCTGGCGCTGAGTGCCACTGTGGTGGTTTCCACTCATATCCTCCAGGAAGTCCAGGCCGTCTGCGAGCGCGTGCTGATCCTGCGCGCCGGACAACTGGTCGTAGACGCACGGCTGGATGAACTGCAGCAATCGAGCGGCCTCCGGGTACAGGTCGACGGTCAAGCCGACGACACCCTGCGGCAAATCGACGGGGTCACCGCGGTCGAGGATCAGGGTGCCAAGGATGGCCTGCGCCAGTATCTGCTTGAAACCCGGCCCGAGACCGCGCCCGCCGTCGCCGAAGCCATCGCGGGTGCCGGACTCAAACTCTATACACTGCATCCCCGCCGGCGGGATCTGGAAACCCTGTTCGCCGAAATCAACGAGGAGGTCGCTCATGGCTGAGATTATGCGTATTGCTCGCAAGGAATTCCGCGTCTTCTTTGCGTCGCCGGCGGCCTGGCTCTTTCTGGGCGCTTTCGTCTTAGCCACCCTTTTTGTGTTCTTCTGGGTGGAAACCTTTTTCGCCCGCAACCTCGCCGACCTTCAGCCCCTGTTCCAGTGGATGCCGGTCCTGCTGATTTTTCTGGTGGCCGCGTTGACCATGCGTTCGTGGTCCGAGGAACGCCGTTCGGGCACGCTCGAGAGTCTGTTGACGGCGCCTGTGCGACCTCTAAATCTGGTGCTGGGGAAATTCGTGGCGACAATGGCGCTGGTGGCCCTGGCGCTGGCGCTGACCCTGCCGCTGCCCATCACCATATCCTTTCTCGGTCCGCTGGACTGGGGCCCGGTCGTAGGCGGTTATGTCGCCAGTCTTTTCCTCGCCGCCGCCTATATTGCCATCGGCCTTTACGCCAGCAGCCGCACGGACAATCCCGTGGTCGCGCTCATTCTCACGGCCGTGGTGGGCGGCATTTTCTATGTCGTGGGCATGGACTCATTGACCAACCTCTTCGGTCGCAATGTGGGCAACGTGCTTGCCCAGCTGGGCACAGGCACGCACTTCGAGTCCATTACGCGCGGCGTGCTGGATCTGCGCGATCTCTACTATTACCTGTCCCTCGTGGCCGTGTTTCTCACCCTCAACCTGCACCAGCTGGAACGGCTGCGCTGGTGGGGCAATCCC
>CAYPKI010000088.1:0-5107 GCA_964411265.1 uncultured Alcanivorax sp.
CCACACCAATCTGGAGACGCCCGCCCAGCAGGCCGCCTTTCTTGAGCTCTTTGCCCACACTGCGGGTAAAACCTTCCAGACCGCGCTGAGCCGTATGCTGCTCCGGGTCGCATTTTTCCGGGGTGCGGCCGATGACCAGCACCCGGGCGCACTTGTCGAGCTTGCGGATCACCGGATGGAAGAAATCCCAGAGCGCGCGCAGCTCTTCGGTGTTGTTGATGCCCGTGGCGTCAAAAACAAGCGCCTTGAACTTGCTCTCGTCCTCGCGTTCAGCCTTGTAGTTATCCAGCGTCACACCGGCTTCGCCGGCGGCTTTTTCTACTTCCGTGGCCGAGTCCAGACCAGCGAGGGTGCTCACCTTTGCCTCGGGCGCGTCCTTGAGGTTTTGCAGAATGGCGCCCGTAGCCGTGCCGCCCGGTGCGGCCCCCACCAGGACCTGGCCGCTGACATAAGAGGCTTTCTCGGGCTGATACCGCTCCAGCAGCGTCGGAATGGGCAGATTGATAGCCTTGAGCATTTTGTTGCCTACGGTGGAATTGGCAATGGTCTGATACAGATCGCTCATGTTCCTTACCCCTGGTTGGCGCGTTTGGTTGCGGAATCCGGCATAACAGGTCGGGCACCGCCGCTTTAGCCGAACATCGCCGATATGGTGGCATCATTGAAGCATTACAAGCCTGCGTGGGTATTGACTCCGCGCGGCCGGCACAAGGCTTTGCAGCCAATGAGTGATACCCTTGCGTGACTAGACTGCGGAGCCATGAGGCGATACCCCCGCGACTTGCCCGACTGAAGGAGATCGAGATGCTGGCAGGCAGCAACGTTAACAAGGTTGCCATTGTAGGCGGCAACCGTATTCCCTTTGCCCGAAGCAACACCGCCTACTCCGGCATACACAACCAGGAGATGCTCACCGCGGCCAACGATGGCCTGGTGGAAAGGCATAACCTCGGAGGCCGGCGTCTCGGTGAAGTGGCCGCGGGTGCCGTCATGAAACATGCCCGCGACTTCAATCTGGTGCGCGAGTCCGTTCTGGGCTCGCGGCTGGCGCCGGAGACCCCGGCCTATGACGTGCAGCAAGCTTGTGGCACGGGGCTGGAAGCGGCCATTCTGGTGGCCAACAAGATCGCCCTGGGCCAGATCGACAGCGGCGTTGCCGGCGGTGTCGACACCACCTCGGACGCGCCCCTGGGCGTGAACGAGGATGCCCGTAACGTTCTGATGCAACTCAATGGTGCCAGTAGCAATGGCGAGCGCGCGCGCATTGTCATGGCCAATCTGCACAAACTGCTCAAGCTGGCGGTGCCGGACGTACCCAGGAACGGTGAGCCGCGCACCGGCCTGTCCATGGGCGAGCACCAGGCATTGACCGCCGCGGAGTGGGGAATAACCCGCGAGGATCAGGACCACCTCGCCTGGAAGAGTCATCAGAACCTGGCACAGGCCTATGAGGAAGGTTTTCAGGATGATCTGATCACGCCCTTCAAGGGGCTGGAAAAGGACAATCACTTGCGTCCCGATTCCACGCTGGAGAAGCTCGGTAAGCTCAAACCGGCTTTTGGTGGTTCGGAAGGGACCATGACCGCGGCCAACTCCACGCCCCTGACCGACGGTGCCTCGTCCGTGCTGCTGGCCAATGACGACTGGGCGAAAGAGCAGGGGCTGTCCGTCCAGGCTTATTTGACCCACGCCGAAGTGGGTGCGGTGGATTTTGTTACCAAGAAGGAAGGCCTGCTGATGGCGCCGGCCTATGCGGTGCCGCGTCTGCTGAACCAGGCCGGGCTCACGCTGCAGGATTTCGATTTCTACGAGATCCACGAGGCCTTCGCCGCCCAGGTGCTGAGCACGCTCAAGGCCTGGGAAGACGAAACCTTCTGCAAGCAGCGTCTGGGCCTGGACAAGGCGCTCGGCGCCATCGACCGTGACAAGCTCAACGTCAAGGGCGGCTCGCTGGCCGCGGGCCATCCGTTCGCCGCCACCGGTGGCCGGATTCTGGCCAACGCCGCCAAGCTGCTCAACGACAAGGGCTCGGGCCGCTGCCTGATCTCCGTCTGCGCCGCGGGTGGGCAGGGCGTTACGGCCATCGTCGAGAAGTGATCTCCGCGGTTTAGCGGAACGAGAACGCGCCCTGACGGGCGCAAGCCGGGACGCGCCCCGGCGGGCGCCTTACTCTTTTTTATTCGCGCCTGCGGCGCTCACCCTCCGGGCCGCACTTCGTGCGTTCGCCTCGCTTCGCTCGGACGTGCTTGTCCAAAAAAAGTAAGCACATCTCGCCGTCAGGCAAGTGAACGCACTTTAGTGCGGCCCGGAGGGCGAGCAGCCGAAGGCTGCGAGTAAAAAAAAGACACCCCACTTCGCCGTCCGAACACCCAATAAATTGGGTGTTCGGATCCCCTTGGTTGGCGGGCTCCGTGCAGGACGCGGCGAGACAAATCTTCCACGATTGGGCTCGCCTAGCTTCGCCTTCCTTGGCGAAGCTGTGCTGCACTACGCCCGCCGCCCTCAGCGACTCAGCGGGGCCCAGTGGATAACGGGCTCGCCTTCGGCTTCGCCCGGATTCAGGCGGGTTCATGCAGCGGCAGGGAAAAGGTGAAACAGGCGCCGCCGCCGGTGCGGTTGGCGGCACTGATTTCGCCGCCGTGCGCTTCTACTACGCGTTTGCAAAAGGGCAGACCCAGCCCGGAGCCGCCCTGTTTTTGCCGGTTCTCCGTCTTGAGCTGCCGGTATTTGTCGAAGATCGATTCCTCGGCCCCGGCCGGAAAGCCGGCACCGTTGTCCAGCACACTGAATACCAGAGCTGCGCCCTGATCCTGCCGGACATGGACCTCGACCGCACCGCCGGAGTCCGTAGATTCGATGGCGTTGGCAATCAGGTTCACCAGAACGCGTTCGAGCTGGCTATAGTCACCCATGACTTCGGGCAGAGCCTCCTCCGGATCCATGGTTATCGCGATACCCGAGGCCCGGGCGAGATGTTGCAGCTGATCCACCGCCGCCTCGAGGAGTGGCTCCGGATCCAGTTTCTCCTGCTCGATTTCCAGCCCTCCTGCGTCGGCCTTGTTCAGGGTCAGGATTTCGTTGATCTTGTCGAGCAGGCTATCGCTGCCGCGCAGCGCCCAGTTCAGGTACTTCCGCTGTTCGTCGCCCATTTGCGGATTTTCGGCCATCATGTCCAGACCAGCCATCACGGAGGTGAGCGGGTTGCGCAAGTCGTGCACCATCATGTGCACCAGTTCGTCCCGTTCATGCTCGAGTTCCTGCAGCGCCCGCAGCTGGTTGAGGGAGTCGGACGCCAGAAGCCGCAATTCAATCTCTGAGGCAACCCCCTGGGCCAGATCGCGCATCATTTCCGCCTCGTCGTAACTCCAGTCGCGGGGCTGGGTGTCCATGGCGCAGAGCGAGCCCAGAATCTGCTGGTTCTGGGTGCGCAGCGGAATGCCGAGATAGGACACCACGCCCAGATCGGCAATGGCGCGGTTGTCGTGGAGCAGTTCATGGCAGCGCGCGTCGCTGACGATCAGTGCATCGCGGCTGCGGACCACGTGCTGACAGAAGGAATGCGACAAGGGCGTTTCCCGCTCCGAGGCCCAGGGTTCGGGCACGCCGGCCTGAGCCTTGAAGAACTGCCGGTCATCATCCACCAGGGAAACCAGCACGATAGGCGCCTGGAGCGCACGCCGGCCCAGCCTGGTACAGCGCTCGAAGGCTTCTTCGCGAGGGGAGTCGAGCAAACGTGTTGCTTGCAACGTCAAAAGCCGGTCGGGGTCGTGGACTGGATCCGGTGACTGGTTCGACTCGGACATGGACCCTTTCCTTCCGCGGCGGCACAAAGTAATTCCACCACCTTTCGTGTCCCGGGTTCAATACAAGCCTGGTACGAACGCCTTGCTCCGGGTTTTCAACAGCCTGCTCGTGCTCGAATCAGTTTGAGTCGCTCATGGACGGCGTCTCTTCCGCGCCCTCCAGAAAACGGAGAAGCTGGTTGCGCATCCCGGGATCAATAGCGCAATGGAGTTGCCGACCTTCCCGGGTGGTGGTGATCAGGCCGGCGTTGGTCAGTTCCTTGATGTGGTGCGAGACGGTGGGCGCGCTGATGTTCAGCCGCTGGATACCCTCGGCCAGCAGGCAGCCCTGGGGGACGCCTTCCGGATACTTCTGCAGGCCCTGCTGCCAGTACTCCAGGAACTCGCGATAGATCTTCAGCCGGTTCGGGTTGGCCAGGGCCTTGAAGGCGCGGGCAAGTTCATCGGTGTCCGCCATAGGTTCCTCGTTGGTCCTTGCGGGCCAGAATTGATTCCGTCTGGAACAAACGTTTGACGCTTGTCGAAATATTAAATAGTTTCACGGCTATCGAACTAATAGCGTACCCGTCCTTGCCGTTGCCGGCAATGGCGCGCTCAACCAAGGAGCCAGTCAATGCGTTCTGCCGACACCCTAAGCCGGAGCATCACCCTCTCCGGTGGCGCCGTCCTCAAGAACCGCTTCGCCAAGTCCGCCATGAGCGAAACGCTGGGCGCGGGGTGGAGCCGGTCTGATCATCACGGGCAACGTCATGGTGGATTCGCAACAAATCGGCGAACCACACAATGTGGCGGTGGAAGACGAGCGCGATCTGGACCTGCTGCAACGCTGGGCCTCGGGGGTAACAAGCCAGGGCGGTCACATCTGGATGCAGCTCAATCATCCGGGCAAGCAGATTCCGAAAATGCTCGCTACGGGCGATACCCTGTCGCCGTCGGCGGTGCCGTTCGCTCCCGAGCTGGCGTCCTATTTCAAGACGCCGCGGGCCATGAGCGAGGCGGAAATCCAGGACGTCATTCAGCGTTTCGCCGGCACCGCCACCATTGCGAAAAAAGCCGGCTTTACAGGGGTTCAGATTCACGGCGCTCACGGTTATCTGGTGAGTCAGTTCCTGTCCGGGAATCACAACCAGCGCACGGATCAGTGGGGCGGCGCGCTGGAAAACCGGATGCGTTTCCCGCTGGAGGTGTACCGCGCCATTCGCCAAAGTGTGGGAACGGACTTTCCCGTCAGCATCAAGCTCAACAGCGCCGACTTTCAGCGCGGCGGGTTCAGCGAGGATGAGTCCATGATGGTGGCGGAAACC
>CAYPKI010000088.1:5164-10145 GCA_964411265.1 uncultured Alcanivorax sp.
GCCGGTCAGGGCGTGCGCGAGAGCACGCGCCAACGCGAGGCGTATTTTCTCGACTACGCCGAACAGGTCCGTGCGCGGGTATCCGTGCCCCTGATGGTGACCGGCGGCTTCCGCAGCGCCGAGGGCATGGCCGCGGCGGTCGACAGCGGCGCCACGGACATTGTCGGGCTGGCGCGTCCGCTGGCGCTGGAACCGGATCTGCCCGCCCGGATTCTCTGGGGCGAGAACCCGACCAGCTCGGTGGAACCCCGCCTGACCGGCATCAAGGCCATCGACCAGATGGCCATGATGGAAGTGCTCTGGTTCGCGCGGCAGTTGCACCGCATGGGCAAGGGCAAGGATCCGGTCCGGGACGAAAGTGTTCTCATGGCCTTTATGCGCAGCATGATCACCATGGCGTTTCGCTCGACGCGTACGCGCCGGATGAAACTGCGCGCGAATACGGGCTGAGCGGCGCCTCAGCCGTCGATGTTGATGCTGGCCAGCATGACCGCCAGCGCCTGCTCGCTGATGTCCTCGACACCGCCGGGATCGGGATAGATACCGTCAATCAGCAGCCGGCAGAGCCCGTGCAGGGTGGCCCAGCTGACCTGCGCCAGACGCAGCATGCTTTGTTGGCCGGGCAGGGTAAGCAGGGGCTCCAGTTCCGCCATGTTGCGTGCGTAGTGACGGAAAACGCGGTAGGCGACGGCGCGCAACTCGTCCGTGGGCTGACCCGCCTGCCATAGGGTGCGACCGAACATCAGATCATACTGCTCCGGATCCTCGGTGGCGAAGCGGATATAGGCGTGGACAAAGCGGCGCAGCTCGCCGGGCAGACGTTCGTCCGGTTGCAGGTCGGCGCCTTCCAGCAATTTCTCCAGACGCTCAAAACCCCGGGCCGCCAGGCTGCACAGGAGATCATTCTTGTCCCGGAAATGATGGTAGAGCGCGGAACGGGACACGCCGGCGCGCTCGGCCAGTCGCCGCAGGGTCAGCGCCTCCAGGCCCTGCTCGCGCAGCATGGTGTGCGCTTCGCGCAGCAGCGCGGCGTGCAGATCGCCGTGGTGATAGGGTGCGTATGCCATCAGTGTCCTCATCTTGACAGCGTCAACATACACGCCTATCTTGACGCTGTCCAGATTAAACCGGAGCCGAATGCATGAGCACGCAAGCCTATCCCGAGCTGATGGACCCCCTCGATCTGGGGGTCACCCGACTGAAAAACCGCATTGTCATGGGCTCCATGCACACCGGGCTGGAGGATCGGTTCTGGCAGCGGCGCAAGATGGCGGAATATTTCGCCGAGCGCGCGCGGGGCGCTACGGCTTTGATGATCACCGGCGGCTACAGCCCCAACCGCCGCGGCTGGCTCTACCCCTATGCCAGCGCCATGTTGCGCAAGACGGATGCCTGGAGTCACCGCACCGTGACCCGCGCGGTCCACGAGGCGGGCGGCAAGATCTGTCTGCAACTGCTTCATGCCGGACGCTACGCCTATCATCCCTTTTCCGCGTCGTCGTCGGCGGTGAAATCGCCCATCAATCCGTTCAAGCCCAAGGCCATGTCGACCCGGGAAGTGAAAAAGACGGTCAAGGATTTCGCCCGCGCTGCGAAGCTGGCCAAGGAGGCCGGTTATGACGGCGTCGAGATCATGGGTTCGGAAGGCTATCTCATCAATCAGTTCACCGCGCCCCGGGTGAACCAGCGTACCGACGAATACGGCGGCAGCCCGGAAAACCGCCGCCGCTTTCCGGTGGACGTGGTCCGCGCCGTGCGCGACGCGGTGGGCGAGGACTTCATCCTGATCTACCGTCAGTCCATGATTGATCTGGTGCCGGACGGCGCCACCCGGCAGGAGGTCCTGGATCTTGCCCGGGCAATCGAGCAGGCGGGCGCCACCATCATCAACACCGGTATCGGCTGGCACGAGGCGCGCGTGCCCACCATTGTCACTTCCGTGCCGCGTGCCGCCTTTGCCGAGGTCACGCGTCAGGTGCGCCAGCAGGTCAGCATCCCGGTCATGGCCTCCAACCGCATCAACACCCCGGAGGTGGCGGAAAACATTCTGGAACAGGGGCAGGGCGATCTGATTTCCATGGCGCGGCCTTTGCTGGCGGACGCGCATTTCGCCGAGAAGGCACGCACGGCTCGCGCCGACGAAATCAATACCTGTATCGCCTGCAACCAGGCCTGTCTGGATCACACCTTCCAGCTAAAGCGCGCATCCTGTCTGGTCAACCCACAGGCCTGCCACGAAACCGAGCTGGTTTATCTCCGGACGCCTCAGCCGCGACGCGTGGCCGTGGTGGGCGCTGGCCCCGCCGGACTGGCTTCCGCTACCGTGGCGGCCGAGCGCGGTCATGAAGTAACCCTGTTCGAGGCGAGCCATGAAATCGGTGGGCAGTTCAATATGGCCAAGCGGATTCCGGGCAAGGAGGAGTTCAGCGAGACCCTGCGATATTTCCGCAAGCAGCTCGATAAGCATGGTGTCCGGGTGGAACTGAACCGCCATGTCGAATCCGGTGAGCTGGAAGAAGCTGGCTACGACGATGTGGTGATCGCGACGGGCGTAACACCCAGAATTCCGCAGCTGGAAGGCGTCGATCGGCCCCATGTGGTGTCCTATGCCGATGTACTTCAGGGGCGCGTTGAAGTGGGGTCATCCGTAGCGGTGATCGGGGCCGGCGGTATCGGCTTCGATGTCTGTGAATTCCTCACGCGCGCTGCCAGCGAACCCCGCCCCGAGCCGGTGCCGCACTGGATGAAAGAGTGGGGCGTGGATTTCCAGACCGATGCGCCCGGCGGTCTGGTGGACCCGGACGTGGACCCGTCACCCCGGCAGGTGTGGTTGTTGCAGCGCAAGACCACACGTCTCGGCAAGGATCTGAACAAGACCACGGGCTGGGTGCACCGCCGGGAATTGCGCAACAAGGGCGTTGAAATGGTGCCTGGCGTGCAGTACGACCGCATCGATGACCAGGGCCTGCACATTGTCGTGGGGGGTGAAAATCAGGTATTACCTGTAGATCATGTGGTGGTATGCGCCGGCCAGGAATCCCTGCGTGAGCTCTATGATGGTCATGACAACCGGGAGGCGCCGGCCTACCATCTGATCGGCGGCGCGGAACGCGCCCTGGAGCTGGATGCCAAGCGAGCCATCAAACAGGGTTCAGAGGTGGCGGCCGCCCTCTAGCGGCTTTTGAAAAACCCCTTGCGCACTCAGCGAGGCCTGCAGCGTGGAGCTGTTGCACTTTGTTGTGACGGGCAGAGTGGTTCCCTTTATGAGCGACAAAGTGCAGGAGATAGGCGCTTCAGGTCGCGCTCTGCGGGGCTCGCAGGCTACGCCGCGGTCATCGTTGCCATTGTTCGACGGGGGCCGACACCGCCTTCAAAAGGGCGCATTGAGTGTTAAACAGCCGGAAAGCTTGCGTACGCAAGGGGGTTTGCAACGGCCTGCCAGCAATAGCGCCCGTGCTCGGACAAGGCCCGGTCACCATGCTCGTCAATCATATCCACCCAGACCTTGAGGGTCTTGCGGATCAGCCGATGGGTCAGGGTGGCAAACTCCTTGGGCTCGAGTGGGCCTTCCAGGATATCGCCGGGCTCCGGATAAAACCCCGACCCGTTTGTACGCCGGCCACTGGTGGCAGGCTTGCCGGAAAGCCTCTGCTGGTTATTTTTACTCGCAGAGCGAAGCTCCCGAGCGAGCCGGCTTACGCGCTCGCCCTGACTCTCGATCGCCACACTCGGGCGCAGCGCACGCTCCGGTTTGCCGCCCCGATGGCAGGGCGGCGTCGGGGGTAAGGTTTGCCGGACGGCAACCGATCGCTTATTTAAGCTCTCTCGAGGACTTGCCCAGCAGACGCCGCGCAATGATCAACTGCTGGATTTGCTGAGTGCCCTCGAAGATATCCAGGATCTTGGAATCCCGGCTCCACTTCTCCAGCAGCTCATCCTCGGTGTAGCCAATGTTGCCGGCCAGCTCGACACAACGCAGGGTTATCCAGTTACCCACGCGCGCGGACTTGGCCTTGCAGATCGACGCTTCTTTGGAGTTGGGTTGTTTATTGTCTGCCATCCAGGCCGACTTGACCGTAAGCCAGTAGGAAGCCTCCAGCTCGGCTTCCATCCGGTAGAGTTCCGCTTCCACGGCAGAAGCGTTGTCCACGGGCTTGTCATAGTCGTATTGCATACTGTCTTCGAGCAGTTCGCGTGTGCGCTCCAGCGAAGCCCGCGCGCAACCCAGCGCGAAACAGGCCACCAGCGGACGGGTGTTATCAAAGGTTTCCATGACCCCGGCGAAACCCTTGTCCGGATCAATCTCCGGATCCCCCAACAGGTTTTCCTTGGGCACCCGGCATTCGTTGAAGGTAATGGCCGCGGTGTCGGACGCCCGGATACCCAGTTTCTTCTCCAGTCGCGCCAGCTCCATACCGGCAGTGCCCCATTCCACCACAAAGGACTTGATGGCACTGCGGCCCATTTTCGGGTCGAGCGTGGCCCAGACCACAATGCAGTCAGCCCGTGCACCCGAGGTCACATAGATCTTTTCGCCGTTCAGGACATAATGGTCGCCCTCATCGCGCGCGGTGGTGCCAATGGCTGCCGAGTCGGATCCCGTGCCGGGCTCGGTAATGGCCATGGCGGCCCACTGGCCGGCAAAGCGCTGGAGTTGTTCCTCGTTGGCCACCGCGGCAATGGCAGCATTGCCCAGGCCCTGGCGCGGCATCGACAGCAGCAGTGCCACGTCGCCATAAGCCAGTTCAAGCGAGCCCAGGCAAGTGGTCATGTTGGCGCCATTTCTGACCGAGCCGTCGTCTTCCCCGCCCCCGCCCTTGCCGGTCTGGGCCGCGCCGGCACCGGAATCCGGATCACCTTCATTCATGCCGTCCAGGACCGAAGACAGTGTATCCAGCTCCTTGGGATATTCGTGTTCGGCGCGATCGTACTTGCGCGAAATGGGCCGGAAAACACTCAGCGCTACCTGGTGGGCATTGTT
>CAYPKI010000089.1:0-1594 GCA_964411265.1 uncultured Alcanivorax sp.
GGGGCAACGCCGCCAGCGTGCTGGTGGGCGATTTCCTTATCTCTCGCGCCTTCCAGCTGGTGGTCGAGGTGGGCGATCAAGACCTGATGGATATCCTGGCCCGGAGCACCAATGTGATTTCCGAGGGCGAGGTGCTGCAGCTGATCAACTGCCGGGATCCGGAGACCACGGAGGACAGCTATATGCGCGTCATTCACCACAAAACCGCCAAGATGTTCGAGTCGGCTGCCCAGACCGGGGCCGTACTGGGCGTGGGAGACCCGGAAGAGACCCAGCGGCGCAAGGCATCCTATGGCGAATACGGCCGCCACCTTGGTATCGCCTTCCAGCTGATCGACGATTTGCTCGACTACCAGGGCGACGCGTCTGAACTGGGCAAGAATCTGGGTGACGACCTGGCCGAGGGCAAGCCCACGCTACCGCTGATTTATACGTTGCGGCACGGTACGGCCGAGCAGGCGGAGCTGATTCGCGCGGCCATTCGCAGTGGCGGCCTGGACCATCTCGATGAGATCGCGGCCACCGTCCAGGCCTCGGGCGGGCTGGACTACACCGTGGAACGGGCCCATTACCACACCGATTGTGCGCTGGAAGCTCTTGCCCCCACGCCCGACAACCATTACAAGGAGGCCCTGATCAAGCTGGCCCGGGACTCGCGGGACCGCACCTCGTAATAGCGCAATGGAGAAGGCCATGCTGGCCCGAACGACGACAGCCATGGTGACACTGGCCCTGCTCGCCGGGTGCGCACTCAGTCCGCAGGAAGTCGAGGTGCGCCCTGATCCATCAGTACCGGCGGCCAATGTGGGGCACAACGCGCCGGTACTTGTCGAGGTTGTGGATGAGCGTACCGACGAGGCCCTGGGTACCCGAGGCGGAGTCTACGCGGACACGGCCCTGATCCACCCGGCCAACGACGTCAATGCTGAAATCCGGGACATTGTTCGCAACGGCCTGCAGAAACAGGGCTTCAATGCTTACAACCCGGGCAATCAGGCGACGCGGCTGCGCATTCGGATCAAGACCCTGTCTTATGTGCCCGAATCCGGTGCCGTGGTCAATCAGGTCACCACCCGAGCCGTGCTCCAGGCGGTAGCGGAGCGGCCCGAGGCCACCCAGGACGCAACCTTCCGCAGCAAGGTCACCCATGACATGCCGTTTACGCCGGACGCGCGGCGCAACACGGCCATGATGAATGATGTGCTGACGCGCTCGCTGAAGCGGCTCCTGTCCGACCCGCAATTGCTGGCCTTCCTGTCCGGCACGGATGATCCATCCGCCCCGGCGGAAACGGGTGCGGACGAAAGCAAGCAAGCGGAAGACGGGGACATCGAAAAGAAAAGCAAGGCGGAGCCGGGAGAACCATCATGAAACGGGTCGTGATCCATTACTGCACGGGCTGCAACTGGCTCTTGCGCAGCGGCTGGATGGCTCAGGAGCTGCTATCCACCTTTGCCGACGACATCGACGAAGTGGCCCTGCAACCCGGTACGGGCGGCGTTTTCGAGATTCATGCCGGCGACACCCTGATCTGGGAGCGCAAGCGCGACGGCGGCTTTCCCGATATCCGGGAACTCAAGCGCCTCGTCCGGGA
>CAYPKI010000089.1:1604-5171 GCA_964411265.1 uncultured Alcanivorax sp.
CGATCCAGCTAGCGGGCTGTTGACAGCCCCCGACACCACCGGCCCGGAGCGCTGAGCCGATTCCGGTAACCGCTGTTCCAGCTCTCGCTGCAACATGAAATTCTTCTCGTGCCGGCGCAGCGTCAGCAGCGATACCATCAGCCCGGGCTGTCCCTCCACCACCTTTTCCAGCGAGCCGGCGGCCTCGCTGAGACATCCATAATGCCCCTCGTACGCGCCCATGCCGATCTCACGCTGTTTCTCCACCACGGCCATGAAACCGTCGCGATAGCTGACGAATTTCTCATACATGGCCGTCAACTCCTCGGTGGACACGCCCTGCGCACGCATGGATTGCACCAGTTCCTCGTATTCCTGCTGGTATTAATCAAAGGCAGACCGGCAAGACTGGACACGGGCCCAGCAGGCTATTGAAAAACCCCTTGCGTACTCAGGCTTTCAGGCTGGTTCGCCATCGAGATCAGAGCAGAGACGAAGAGAAGGACGCTGGCTCTTGCACTGCCTCCAGACAGGCACGCAGGTCACGCGCGAGATAAAGCTCGGCATCGAACGGATGGATCGCCACGCGCACGGGCCGACGCCACCAGCGGGCCAGCCCGAGCTGGACCGCATTGATCAGACGCAGCCCCCGGGCCCGCGCCGGTGTATCCGCTTCGAAACCCATAACGGGCAGGCGCCGGAACCGATCCCGCTCGGCGTCATAGACGCCTGTAAGGGTCTCGTAGTAGCGAAAGGGCAGTTGCCGCAGCGTGGCCCGGGACACTGGTCCCTGGGCCCATGCCGGCGGCACATAGAGTTCCGGCTCTCGCAGGCCCTGTTGCCCGAACCAGTGTCGATTGGCCCGGATCAGCTCGACAATGGCGTCGGCATCCAGCGACAGATGCTCGGCCGCATCGCGTGATAGCAGCAGACTGTGCAGATGGTGGTACAGCGTGCGCGGCCGAGCGCAGCGATGAAACCAGCCATGGCCCGCGAGTTCATACCCCTGCTGCTGCAACGAACGCAGCCAGTCGATATCCGCGCCGGACCAGTCCCGGCCGGGCACCACCAGCAACACGATCCGTTCGGGCGGAATCGTCTTCGGCATCGTCCGCAGCAGATTGGCGACACGTTCGCGGGTTTCGGGCATGACATCATGAATGGACACGAGCGCCCGTAAGCCCTTGCGGGCGAAAGCCGGGGTCATGAAGACGCGCGCGTACTCAACCGCCGCAGCATGCCCAGCGTCGCCGAGGGGGCGGGCCGAGGAAGCTCGGGCGCACAGAGCGCGGTCTGGCGCAAGACTTCCTCCCAGCTCGCCAGCGTCTGCTCATTCACTTCGCCCGCAAGATGACGTGCCTTCCGGGCCAGCTCGGTGCGCTGCGCCGCGTCCATTTGCTCCAGCCGTCCCAGACCCTGCTCCAGGGACTCCCCGTCAGCCAGGGGCAGGATTCCGGGTGCCAGACCGGACCACTGATTGATGCCGCAATAGGCTGAGGTGATCACCCAGCGCGCCCGGGCCATGGCTTCCAGGGCCGCGGTGCCAAAGGCTTCCACGGCGGAGGGCAGCACCAGCGCCTCATGGTGGTCGATATACTCGATGACCTCTTCCCGGCTGCGCCAGCCGGCGAAGCTGAGATTATCCAGCCGCTGAGCCTCGGCCTGAACCTGATCGCGCAGGGGACCGTCGCCCAGCACCGTGAAGTTGAGGTCCGGACGGCGGGCCGCCAGGTCCAGCAGGGCGTCAATGTTTTTTTCCGCCGCCAGACGCCCGACATAGAGCACAGACTGGACGCCGTCTACCGGCGGCTCAGCTGGACGCCGGATGAATTCGTGCGCCAGTGGTGTGCCCACCAAATGCGGATGCTCGACCCCGATACCACGGGCTTGCTCCACCATGGTCTCGCTGATGGTGGCCACGGAGGACGCTCCCCGGAACATGGCCAGATTGAGCCGGTCGAGCAGTCCACTGGCGAGCCGCGCGAGGCCGGGTCCCCAGTAGAGCTGTGCCAGATGGGTGTAGTCCGTCTGAAAGGTGACGCACACCGGGATACCCATTTTGCGCGCCAGCCAATAGCCGCCCAGGGAAAAAATGCCGGGGCCCGGCACCACCACCACATGGGGCTGCAACTCTTCCACAAGCAGTGTCAGCTCGCGCATGCGGGGGAAAAACAGCCGCTGGGTCGTGTCACCCGGCATGGGGATGGATGCCCCCTGGCACGGGTGCGGGTCCTCGATACAGGGTGCAGCCAGCTCGGCACGCTGGACGCGTTGGTCGAGCTGGCCCACCAGATCCTGATAGTAGGTGCCCACACCGTTACGGCCCTGAATAGCGTCGACAACAAAGAGTATGCGCAGGTCTTGTGTATCCATATTGCTATTATGCGCCCGCCAAGTGGCCAAAATCTTACCCATGAATCCGGTCGGGTAGACAAATTTGTAACAAAAGCTGAAATATCAGGGCGACGCATCTTCCGTCGTCGGTTTCGGATAGCCCAGTTCGTGATAAACAAAACCGAAATCCCGGACCAGACGTTGCGGCGACAGCGCCAGCCCGGCGAGCGAATACTGGTGGCCGCTCTGGTAGCCGCGGGCACGTTCCGCCTCCGCCCGCAGGGCGGTTCGACAGGCCTCGTCCGGAGTCCAGCCGAAGCGCTCATATAGCCACAGCACGCCGGCCTCCGGCTCGGGCGCCAGCTCCTCGAGCAATACCCGAGCGTGGCGGGACAGCGCCAGCTGCGGCAGGGCCTCGAAGAGATGGCGATAATAAAAACCGAGCATATGGGACAACTGATCGCGCCAGTAGTCCGGATCAATGCCGCGCCCCCGAAAAATGCGCGCACCCACCAGAATGGAATTGATTTGCGATGGCACCGCCCGGGTGGGATTGCGGAAACAGGCCACAAAACGGGCGTCCGGGAATTCGCTGGCAAGCATGTGCAGCCAGGGCGTAAAGGAAGGATTCTTGGACAGGAAGGTCTTGTGCGGGCCATGAAACCAGAGATGGCGCTGCACAAAGCCGCGGTAGAAGCTCAGGATGCGGCGTTTCTCCCGATCCGTCAGGGCCCGGTCACCATAGGCCAGGCGCCAGAGTCGCGCGTCCGGCAACGGCAGCACCAGCAGGAAACAGCCCAGCACCGGTGCCAGGGCTAGATAATCTTCCTCGGGCGCGGTCAGCCCCGTGCTGTGGATATCTTCCAGTTGCCCCAGCACACGCCGTTCAAAGCGCTGCAACAAGCGCCTCAGCGGCGCGCCCGCAACTCCGTCCAGCCGCGCCAGGCCCAGCCAGAAAAAACGCTGCATGATAGAAGGCGCAAAGATCAGCTCCCAGAGGGCCGTGGTGGTAAAACGGTTCTCGTCCAGCGCCAGCAGGCGATGCAGAAAGGTCGTGCCGCTACGCGGCACGCCCATAACGAACAGAGGCTCGCGGACGGTCACGCGGCTATAGCGACCGAAAAACACCCGATCCAGTGCCAGACCAGTGCCATTGATCAACACGAGTGCCAGCAACAGGGGCCAGAACACGATCAACACCAGCCAGCGCCGCCACAGCTGCCACGCGGACTGATCCGGCGCGGGTAACCAGGA
>CAYPKI010000089.1:5181-6453 GCA_964411265.1 uncultured Alcanivorax sp.
AAACAGCCCGCAGAAATCTTTCAGCATGCCTCCCTCCTCCGGGACAACGGGATTAGCCACGGGCAAGCATTACCCGATGCGGTTTCGCTGGATCATCAGCCGCCGACGCCACCCCTGCTCGCTGTATCGCCAAGCCGCGCAACGCCGAGCCAGGCGCGATGGGCATGACTCACAGGGATACGCGTCCGGGCTTTCGGGCCACCATCGTCGCACTTGAGTGGCCCGGCAAAAGCAGCATCAAAGGGGGCGATCAGACGTTTTGCGCGGTGCGCCACCCGGCGCCTGTACGGCCCCGAGCCAGCCTAGTCGAACTGGGTAAAATCGGGCTGGCGCTTTTCCATGAAGGCCTGCATGGCCTCGCGCGCTTCCGGCGACACCAGCCGCTCACCAAAGGCCTTGCCCTCTTCTGCCATCTGCCGCTGCAGTTGTTCGCGCTGGGGTTCCTTGAGCAGCTGTTTCGCCAAGCGCGCGGCGGCCGCCGGCTGCTTCGCCAGCTGATGCGCTTTCGCACGGGCGTGGTCCTGATACGCCGTGCTCGCCAGCACCTCATTGGCCAGGCCCAGATCCCGGGCCTTGTCGGCATCAAAACTTTCTCCCAGCAGCAACAGCTCCGCTGCGCGCTGATGGCCCATGATCCCGGGCAGCAGCAAACTCGAACCGGCCTCGGGGCACAGGCCCAGATTCACGAAGGGCAATTGCAGGCGGGCATCCGCACCCAGATAGACCAGGTCGCAGTGTAGCAGCAGGGTCGTGCCCACCCCCACGGCCGGGCCATTGACCGCCGCCAGCAAAGGCTTGGTCAGCACCGGCAGCAGGTTCAGAAAACGCATCACCGGAGCGTCCTCGTCCGCGGCGGGATTATTGAGAAAATCCTCCATGTCGTTGCCGGCGGTAAAGCAGTCTTCGGTGCCGGTAATCAGCAGGGCGCGCACACCCGGATTCGCTTCGCCGGCATGCAAGGCCTCGGTCAAAGCGGTGTACATGGCCTGATTGAGCGCATTCTTGCGTTCGGGCCGTTCAATGCGCAGTTCCAGGACATGGCCGTCCTGATGGCTGATAATTTCGGGGCAGGCTTCAGTCATGGTCGGGCTCCAGAAAATCAACGGGTAAGGCTGTCCACAGGGCGGCAAGCCAGACAGGCTCCTCGCCCGCGTCATAGGTCCACGCTTCCCCCTGCCCCCAGACCGGACCGGGCCAGCAGGGGTCATGCTCATGCCGCGCGATCACGTGAAGGTGGAGCTGGGGCACTCGGTTGCCCAGCGCGCCGACATT
>CAYPKI010000089.1:6472-10132 GCA_964411265.1 uncultured Alcanivorax sp.
CGGGTGCAACCGCCATCTCCAGCGCCCCCGAGAGCACGATCATGTCGTCCAGCAGCTGATGCTGGGCGTCCGCGGGTAACTGATGCCACGCCCGCACGTCATCGTATTTCGGAATCAGCAGCAGCCAGGGAAAACGCTGGTCATTCATCCAGCGCACCCGGGACATTGAGGTCTCACCCAGCGCCACCGTGTCCCGGCTCAGGCTCGGATGCAGTGCCGTCATCGTCCGCTTCCCTGCGCCGCCTGCATCATGGCGCCGCCGCCGAGCAGCGCCAGGCCGCCATCCAGCACCAGGGTCTGGCCGGTCATATAGGTGGCCAGCGGGCTTAACATCATGAGCGCCATCTGCGCCATTTCCTCCACCGTGGCAAGACGTTGCGCGGGCAGCAGCGCCAACACCTTGCCGGCGTCTTCGCCGGTCATGAGTTCGCCACCGGCCGTGTCTTCCACATAGCCGGGCGACAGGCCGTTCACGCGAATCCCGCTGCCCGCCCATTCCACTGCCAGCGTCTGCACCAGGCTCTCCACGCCGGCTTTGGCCGCGCAGACATGGCTCTGCAGCGGCACCGGCATTTGCGCCTGGGGCGCACTGATGGCAAGCCCCGCGCCACCGTCGGCGTGGAAGTGGTCGAAGGCCGCGCGCAGTGTATTGAAGGTGCCTTTCAGATCAATGTCCACCACGGCGCCAAAGCCATTGGCGCTCATACCCGCTGCCGGGGCCAGGAAATTACCCGCTGCGCCGGCCACCACCAGTGTATAAGCGCCGAAGGCTTCGGCCCCGCGCGCCGCGGCTGCGTTGAGCGCCTCGCCATCACGGACGTCACAGGGCGTGGCCAGGGCCCGACCGCCGTTGCCCTCGATGCGTGCCACCGTGGCATCGAGTTTGTCGGGGGTACGTCCGACCAGCACCACCGCCGCGCCGTGACCCGCCAGCATTTCCGCAATGGCCTGGTTGATGCCGCTGCCGGCGCCGGTAATCAGCGCCACCTGGTCTCGGAACAGGTTCGCGGGCAAGTATTGACTTTGCATGGCTCCTAGCTCCGGTAGTCGGAAGGACTGCGCTGGGTCCAGCGTCGGAAGGCGCGGGCGAAATTGGATGCGTCGGAATAACCCAGCGACAGCGCGATTTCGTCCACGGTCTTGTCGCTCTGGCTGAGATATTCCACGGCCAGGCCCTTGCGCAGCTCATCCAGGATGCGCTGGTAGCTGGTGCCCAGCTGCTGAAGCTTGCGCTTGAGCGTGCGCGAGGACATGTACAGCTCCTCGGCTACCTCGTCCACATCAGGAAATTCGCCCGAGCGGCCCAGAATAATGCGCTGGACCTGGCCCAGCAGTCGCGGTGGTGATTTGATGCTGGCCAGCTCCTGCTCGCATTGAGCCTCGGCCATGCTCGCCAGGCGCGGATCGGCAAAACGCAGCTTCGCCTCCAGTTTGTGCGCGGGAAAGCGCATTTGATGCCGGGCGCAATCAAACCGGCAGGGCACGGGAATCAGATCACGCATACGATGGAAATAAGCGGGTTCCGGATACGCAAAGCGAAGCTCGCCCTCGGGGAGAATGTCCGGGACGAGTTTCTGACCGATGAAATGAAAACTGCTGAAAAGGGCCTCAACGATAAAAGGGGCCAGCTCGTTCAGCGAAACCAGCTCGTCGAGTTGGAGCACGGCGCTATCTCCATCGACGAAATGCTGCAGCTCAATAATGGTGGTCCGGGTGCGGAAGAACCGCTCCGCCAGTTCAATGGCATCGCCCAGGGTTTCACTGCTCATGGCGGCATAACCCAGAAAGCCGTGGGAGGAAATGGTCATGTCCGCACCGAATTCCCAGCCCAGCCAGGGCTCGCCGGTGAGCTCGAACACGCGCCGGCCGATCTGCTCGAACGCCGGCAGGGCAATGCGTGCGCCGGGCTCACGCCAGAATCTGGGCTCCAGCGACAAGGGTTCCAGCAGCTTATCCTCACTGATGCCGCGACGTTCGAGGATATCCAGCAGGAGCGGAAAGTACTCCGCGGAAATAGCGTACTCTGCCGGATCCATCTTGATGATCGTCATGGACTCACCCCTGACCGCCCCACTTCGGTGGCCCTAAATGACCGAAGGGTGACATAAGATAACCTTCCCGCTGTTGCCATCGCAAGGCATATTGCTTCCAGCACCATCCGCAACCGGAGGGCCCATGAGCACTCAACAACCGCGGACCTCGCGGCCCGAAATCCGTATACGGCGCATGGACTTTCAGTTCGACGCCGATACGCCGGCACAATTTGTCGATGACAACCCCTTTGTTAGTGCTTTCTTCGCGGCCCTGTCGTCTCTCTTTCCGGAAGGGGAGCGTTTTTTCATTGACGCGGTGCGCCACTACCGGGATCAACTCGACGACGGTGAGCTGCAGCAGGCCGTGCGCGGCTTCGTGGGTCAGGAAGCACACCACGGCCGTGAGCACGACACCTTCAATGCCTGGCTCGAGGAACAGGGCTATCCCATCGCGGGCAAGCTCGAGCGTGTGCGCGCGGGCCTGAATACGGCGCGGCAGAACATGGCTCCACGCCGGCAGCTCGCCATGACCATCGCCCTGGAGCACTTCACCGCCATCATGGCCCACCAGCTGCTGGCGCATCCGGACGTGCATGAACGACTGCACCCGGAAGTGCGTGAGCTTTTCATGTGGCATGCCGTGGAGGAAACCGAGCACAAGGCCGTCGCCTTCGATGTCTATCAGGCCGTGGACGGCGGCTACTGGAACCGGGTGCTTACCATGCTGGAAATCACGCTGCTCTTCTGGGTCGATGCCATCGCCACTACGGCCGGCTTCCTGCGGGCCCGGGGCGAAAACCAACCCGGCCACTGGCTCAAGGGGCTGGGGTTTCTGCTGGGCCGGCCGGGCCCGCTGCGCCGCCTGATCCCGGCCTATCTGGCCTGGTTCCGACCCGGATTTCATCCCTGGCAGCACGACAACCAGGCTCTGATCCAGCCCTGGCAAGAGCAGCTGCCCGGGTCGAATTGACAGCATCCGGCTGATCTGGTCCTTTACCCACTCGAGCAACGGAACCCATTCCATCCTTTTCGGAGCAGGAGCCGGAGCATGTCCACACTCAAGGGCAAAACGGTTTTTATCAGCGGCGCCAGCCGGGGCATCGGCAAGGCCATAGGGCTGCGCTTCGCCCGTGACGGTGCCAATGTCGTTATTTTCGCCAAGACAGCCGAACCCGACCCGCGTCTGCCGGGCACAGCCTATACCGCCGCCGAGGAAATGGAGGCTGCCGGCGGCAAGACGCTGGTGTGCATCGGCGATATCCGGGACGAGCAGCAAGTCCAGCAAGCGGTCGAACAGACCGTGGAGGCCTTCGGCGGCATCGATGTTCTGGTCAACAATGCCAGTGCCATCAATCTCACCCCCACCGAAGAGACCGACATGAAGCGCTTTGATCTGATGCACCAGATCAATACCCGCGGCACCTTTCTGGCGAGCAAGCTTTGCCTGCCTCATCTGCGCCAGGCCGCCAACCCCCATGTCGTCAATCTTTCGCCGCCGCTGGATATGCAGGCCAAATGGTTCGCCCCGCACTGCGCCTACACCATGGCCAAATACGGCATGAGCATGTGCGTGCTGGGCATGAGCAAGGAATACGAGGGGCAGGTCGCGTTCAATGCTCTCTGGCCG
>CAYPKI010000090.1:0-1882 GCA_964411265.1 uncultured Alcanivorax sp.
TTCGAGCAGCTGCAGGCTGCTTAAAACCGGTGTCCACTTTTGTGGGGTCAGTGCATCCCGGGGCACCGGGCTTTCTGGAGCCGCAGCAGGCCGAAACCAAGGGCGCCGAAGGCGCCCGGCTTTATTTGTCTTGCTACTTGCTGCTTTCGACTCTATTCCGGTGAGCGCGGCTAGACTCCCCCGGGTCGCGGGCAGCCCCGGCCATTCCTCGTCCACACCTCAAATGACCATGGATTGGCCCCTTGTGAATAGTCGTTTCCCGGACTCTATCGTGACAATGGCGGGCAGAAAGGCGCAGCCCCGCGGGGCTACGGTACAAACAAGGATCAGGGGATATTATGGCCACCGAGCATCTTGATGTATTGATCGTGGGCGCCGGCCTGTCCGGCATCGGCTCCGCCCGGCACCTGCAGCAGGAGTGCCCGGACAAGTCCTACGCCATCCTCGAAGGGCGCGACAATCTGGGCGGTACCTGGGATCTGTTCCGCTATCCCGGCATCCGTTCGGACTCGGACATGTTCACCCTGGGCTACAACTTCCGGCCCTGGGAAGGCGACAAGGCGATCGCGGACGGCGACTCCATCTGGCAATACATTCGCGACACCGCCGACGAGAACAACATTCTCGAGCAGATCCGCTACAACCACTGGATCACGGACGCCGAATGGTCCAGCGCGGACACCTGCTGGACGGTCACGGCCGACACCCCGCAGGGCAGGCAAAAGCTGACCTGCAACTTTCTCATGATGTGCAGCGGCTACTACCGCTACGAGCATGGCTATACGCCCGAGTTCCCCGGCCGGGAGAATTTCACGGGCACGGTTATCCATCCCCAGCACTGGCCCGAGGACTTTGATTACACCGGCAAGCGCATCGTGGTGATCGGCAGCGGCGCCACCTCCATGACGCTGATTCCGTCGCTCACGGAAAAGGCCGAGCATGTGACCATGCTCCAGCGCTCGCCCAGCTATGTGATCGCCATGCCGGAGAAGGACACCCTGGCGGATACCCTGCGCAAGTATCTGCCCCGGAGCCTGGCCTATCTCCTCATCCGGATGAAAAACGTCTCCCTGGCCATGCTCATGTATGAAGTCTCGCGGCGGAGGCCGGCGCTGGTCCGCCGGCTCATCCGCGCCCAGTTGCGCAGATGGCTGGGGCCCGACTTCGATCTGGACACCCATTTCAAGCCCAGCTACAACCCCTGGGATCAGCGCCTCTGCCTGGTGCCCAACGGCGATCTGTTCAAGGCGCTGCGCAAGGGCACCGCCTCCGTGGTCACCGACCACATCGAAACCTTTACGGAAAACGGCATTCTGCTGCAGTCCGGTCAGGAACTGGAGGCGGATGTGATCGTGACCGCCACCGGCCTGGACGTGGTCACCCTGGGTGATGCCCACTTCAAAGTGGACGGCGAGAAAATGAACCCGGCCGAGCACTACAGCTACAAAGGCATGATGCTCAACGACGTGCCCAACATGGTGCAGGTGATCGGTTACACCAACGCCTCCTGGACTCTCAAGGCGGATCTGACCGCCGAGTACACCTGCCGGTTGCTCAACTACATGGATGACAACGGCTATGCCGTGTGCATGCCGCACAAGGAAGAAGAGGACGAGAACCCGGGGCCGTTGCTGGACCTCAACGCCGGCTATGTCCTCCGTGCGCTGGACAAGCTGCCCAAACAGGGCGAGAAAGCCCCCTGGCGGGTCTACCAGAATTATCTGGTGGATCTGGTCAAGATGCGCTTTTCACCCATCACGGATGATGCCATGCACTTCTACCGGCCCGGCGATATCGACAGCGTCGAACACAAGCTCGCCAGTTAAAATACGGCGCCCGAACCTGGAGGGCCTTGCCCCTCCGGGTTCTGCCGCTTGAGCCA
>CAYPKI010000090.1:1892-5349 GCA_964411265.1 uncultured Alcanivorax sp.
CGGGGATATCGACAGCGTCGAGCACAAGCTTGCCAGCTAACTGACGGGGCAAAGAAGATGGAGCGGGTTGTACCCGCTCCATGTTTTCCACCGTCAAGCTCTTCAAGCCGATAGCAGTCAGCCCCGCGATCCGGTCAGAACACACCCTGTTCAATCATGGCATTCGCTACCCGCCGAAAGCCGGCGATATTGGCCCCGAGCACGAGATTGCCCGGCTCGCCGAATTCTTTCGAGGCATCACAGGCGCGCTGGTGAATCTCGCGCATGGTCAGGCGCAACCGATCATCCACCTTCTCGGCGGGCCAGCTGGCCATGACCGCATTCTGTTGCATTTCCAGCTGAATCACGCCCGCGCCGCCGGCATTGGCCGCTTTGCCCGGACCATAGAGCTCACCCGCGCGCCGGAACTCATCAAGCGCGTACACGGTACAGGGCATGTTGGCCCTTCGCTGACCGCGACGAAACGTTCGCAACCAGCGCCCGGTCGTCATAGCTCGTTCTGGGTAGCACAGAGGAAGGCAAGATCCGCCGGACGGACCCAGACCGGCGAGAGCCCCGGATCATAGTCGTCCACCGGAATAAAGACGGCATCGCCGTACGTATCCAGGTAGGTATCCATAAGAAGGTCTGGCAGAAACGCATGACTTGAGAACGCGAATGCCCCCTGGGATTGAAATCCAAACTGCCCTTGCCGCCGCCCAGGGGCAAACCCGTCAGCACATTTTTTACAATCTGTTCAAGGCCCGGGAACTTGATCACACCCCCATTCACAGCCCGGTGAAACGGCAGTCCCCCTTGTACGGGCCCAGTGCCGAATTGAACTGGATGCGGTAGTCTTTGTTTACGCGCACGTTCCCATGATCGTACTGGCACGCGACCCGGAAAATGAGCGTTTTCGGCTGCCCTAAACGTTCGATACCACATTTCGCTAGATAGCTACTCCGCCTCGACCAACGGCTTGAGCGACATCAAAACTTCCTCGATCACCTGATAAAACTCCGCCTGTCCCGAGCTACTGCGGGGCAACCGGGCTAGCAGGCTGTTGAAAAAAACCCTTGCGCACTCAGCGTGACCTGAAGCGTGCAGCTGTTGTACTTTGTTGCGACGGACAGGGTGGTTCCCTTTCCGAGCGACAAAGTGCATCAGGTACGCGCTTCAGGTCCCGCCCTGCGGGGCTTTCAGGCTGGCCCGCTATCTTCGTTGCCATTTTTCGCCGGGTAGACACCCGCCATTCAAAATGGCGCCTCGATGGCGAACCAGCCTGAAAGCCTGAGCACGCAAGGGGTTTTTCAACAGCCTGCTAATTGCTCATCTACCTCCAGCATCCTGATAACAACCTCGCAACGCGAGAAAGCATAGCCCACGCCACACCCCGCTTTGGTTTGCTACGTACAGCCTTGAGTACAAGATCAAAAGAGCCAGGAACACCCACCACCGGTCCCGATCCACTAGACTGACATCTGTGTCCAATGACAGGAGAGTCGAATATGAGTATCTGGATCGCCCTGCATGTGCTCGCCGCCGTGGTCTGGGTGGGCGGCATGTTTTTCGCGTATCAATGCATGCGCCCGGCCGTGGGTGAAGCCGTCGCGCCCGACCAACGTCCGGCGCTGTGGTACCCCACCCTGGCGTACTTTTTCCGCTGGGTCTGGGCGGCCGTGGTGATCCTGCCCGTGTCCGGCTACATGATGGTCTTCCGGCATCTGGGTGGTATGAGTCAGGTGGGTGTACACGTCCATCTCATGCAGGTGCTTGGGATCGTTATGATTCTCGTATTCCTGCATGTTTTCTTTGCGCCCTACCGGCGCCTGGGCGAGGCCGTGCAAAACGGCGATACGGAGGACGGGCTGCATCGCATCGGTCAGATCCGGCGCTTCGTGGGCATCAATTTGGTGCTGGGGCTGGCGGTAGTGGTTATCGCCACGGCGGGACGCTATCTCTAGGAGCGGATCAACCGGTCCACCAACGGGCTTCAGATACTCTGATGCCCGTTGGCCGGATCTCTACTGACCGGGTGTAACCGGTCCCTGTTGCGGTCCGCCAGCGCCGGGGGCAGTGGGCGCCTGGCCGCTGCCACTGTCTTCCTTGAGCTTGCCCTGGTTGATATCGACACTCCCCTCGGCCCGCAGCCAGGCAATCAGCGAGCGCAAGCTCTGACGTCCGTTCTGCTGACCGAGTTGGTCCAGGGCCTGACGCTGCTCTTGCTCGCTCAGACCAGCGGGATCGCCGTCGGTGACGTCGGTGACCGTCAGCACGGCCAGGCCGCCGTCAGCCAAACGGACCAACTCAGGACCGGAAACGCCTCCATCCGGGCGCGGCATGGCAAAAGCTTCCTCCACCAGCTTGGCGTCCGGTTTCCGGGCACCGCGTTTAACGTTCTTCACGCTACGGGATTGCAGATTCAGCTCCGCAGCGATCGTTTCCAGAGATTGGTCCTTCTGCAGCGCCTGGCGAACCGTTTCCGCACGCTGGTCCAGCTCCTCACGGGCCCGCTGGCGTTTGATCTTTTGTCGGATACGGTCCGACACTTTGTTCAGCGGCCGGGGCTCTTCAGGCTTTTCACCCGCTATCCGGACCACGACGCGGCGCTGATCCCCAAGTTCGAGAAGTTCACTGTTCTGCCCGTCTTCACGCACTTCCTCTGTCTGGATCGCCTCCCGGACCGCCGGGTTGGTGGCAATGCCCTCGGGATTTTCAAGCGTGAACCAGTCCGAAGTTCGCACCTCGATATTCAACTTGTCGGCCGGCGTCTTCAGATCGGTATGCTCATAGGCCAGCTGATCCAGACGCGACGCCTTCTCGGACAATAGCGCCTGAACCTCGCCGCGCCGCAGCGACCGGGCGATCTCCTCGCGTTTGTCCTCGAAGCTGGGCGTCTCGCCACCCTGGTCGCCTTCCGCGCGCTTGACCAGATGAACGCCGCTGTCGGTCAAGACGGGCTCGGAGATCTTGCCGGGCTGCAGGGAGAAAAGCGCATCGGCCATGCTGTCGGGCAGATCACTGCGGCCCAGGCGGCCCAGATCACCGCCCTGATCGGCAGTGGCGGAATCCTCGGAGTTGCGCCGCGCCGCCTCCGCGAAGGACGTGCCCTCGCCAATGCGCTGGCGCAACTCCATGGCCCGTGTGAGAGCCTTTTCCTCACCACGCTGGTCGCCGGTCTTAAGCAGGATATGCGCTGCCTTGCGGCCCTCGGCGCTACCCGGCTGTAGACTGCCGGTTTGCCTGCGTGCCTTGTATTCCTGACGAATATCTTCCTCGGTGATATTGACCTGGTCCTGAAAATGTTGCGGCGTCAGCTCCACCCACGCGAGCTGGAAGCGCGGTGGCCGCATGAACTGATCATTGTTGTTTTCGTAATACTCGCGTACGGCCTCGTCGTCCACCCGGTACCCTTTCACAAGAACACCCGGACGCGTCGCCAAATACCGCAAATCCCGCGTCTGCTCGCCCAGTCGCC
>CAYPKI010000090.1:5359-8734 GCA_964411265.1 uncultured Alcanivorax sp.
CAGGGCAAAGGCGGTGTCCTGAATTCCGGCGCGCACCTGGTTGCCCAGGATATCCCGGCGCAGGTTGTTCATGTACGCGGAGGGATTCATGCCAGCGTTGCGCACCATGCGTTCAAACCGTTCGCGCGAAAACTCGCCCTGCTCATTCTGGAAGGTTTCTGAATTGCGAATTCTTTGGGCCGTTTGTTGGTCGGCGATCGCCATCCGGGCATTTTGCGCATAGCTGTAAATCAGCTCATTGTTGACCAGCCCCTGCAATACCATGGACGGATTAATGAACTGTTCCAGCATGCTGGAATCCAGCTCCGGGCGCTGTTCGCTCATGCGCTGGCGGTATTGCCGCACACGCGCGTCCAGGGTGCGTTTGTTGATCGGGGTGCCATTAACCTCGGCGACCGCCGTCTCCTGTTGGCCGCCCGTGAAATAACCGTAAAACGCCGAAATCACAAAGGGCAGGATAATCGCGACCAGCAATACCTTGCCCATGGGTCCGCGAACAAAGCGCCGGAATTCCTGCATGATGCTCTCCAATCACAGTAATCGGTCCGGGATCCCGATCGGGATTCAGAAAAGATTTACCCCGGAAAAAAAAAGCGTATCCGGACGGATACGCTTTTCCCGAATAGCACGAATGCGGATCAGCGCCTCGGCCCTGGACCCGCATTACTCACCCACGAGACATGGGCAAGCAAGATCAGTTGACAGCGTCCTTGAGTGCCTTGCCAGCCTTGAAACCCGGCGTCTTCGCCGCGGCAATCTTGATGGGCTCACCCGTTTGCGGGTTACGACCCGTACGCGCCGCGCGCTCTTTCACAGAGAAGGTGCCAAATCCAACCAGTGAAACCGTATCGTCCTTCTTGAGTGCGCCGGTAATCGAATCCAGCGTGGCATCCAGCGCTCGGCCGGCGTCCGCCTTGGAAATGTCAGCCTCGGCAGCGATCGCATCAATAAGTTCCGACTTATTCACAAATATCCCCTTTTGTTTTCCCGATGTTGTATAACGCGCCCGTCACTCCCGTGAGGAAGCAATCTTTATACCAATGGGGCCTAAACCCGTCAAGACAGCTACCCCCGGACGCAACGCTTGCAATTCAGCCCCAATTCCGTACCAGTTCGCCACTGGACGCGGGCCGAGTCAATGGGTGCTGACGCGATCTTCATCACTCTTGCGAGCATCATCCGCCTTGATTTCGTCCTGCTCCGCCTCCTCATCGCTGAGCGGCGTGGGCATGTGTCTCAGGGCGATTTCGAGCACCTCATCGAACCACTTGACCGGACGAATATCCAGCGATCCCGTAATATTGTTCGGAATTTCCTTGAGATCACGCTCGTTATCGTGCGGGATCAAGACCGTCTCGATGCCGCCTCGATGGGCCGCGAGCAGTTTTTCCTTGAGTCCGCCGATGCTGAGTACCTGGCCCCGCAGGGTAATTTCCCCCGTCATGGCCACGTAAGATCGTACCGGGATACCGGTGAGAATGGACACCAGGGATGTAGCCATGGCCACACCGGCACTGGGTCCATCCTTCGGCGTAGCGCCTTCAGGCACGTGGATATGGAAGTCGCTTTGCTCAAGGCGCTGGCGCCGGATGCCCAGTGTCTGTGCCCGGCTTTTGACCACGGTGTTTGCCGCCTGGATCGACTCCTGCATGACATCGCCCAGCGATCCGGTCATGGTCACCCGGCCCTTGCCAGGCGTGGTTACACCTTCAATCGACAGCAGCTCGCCGCCCACCTGTGTCCAGGCGAGGCCCGTAACCTGACCGATCTGGTCTTCATCCTCGGCGCGGCCGAAGTCATAGCGGCGCACGCCCAGGTAATGCTCCAGCGCGTCTTCATCCACTCGCACGGTTTCGCGCGTATTGGCTACCTGGTGTTCCTTGACCACCTTGCGACACATTTTCGCTATTTCGCGCTCCAGGTTACGCACACCGGCTTCGCGTGTGTAGTGGCGGATAATGTAGCGCAGACCATCGTCATCGACTTCCAGTTCGCCCTTCTTCAATCCCGTCGCTTTCATCTCTTTGGGCAATAGATACTGTTTGGCGATATTAGTCTTTTCATCCTCGGTATAGCCCGGCAGCCGGATTACTTCCATCCGATCCAGCAGGGCGTCGGGGATATTCATGGTGTTGGAGGTACAGATAAACATTGTCTGTGACAAGTCGAAGTCTGTCTCCAAGTAGTGATCATGAAACTTGTCGTTTTGTTCCGGATCCAGGACCTCCAGCAGCGCCGACGACGGATCGCCGCGCATATCCATGCCCATCTTGTCTACTTCATCGAACAGAAACAGCGGGTTGCGAACACCCACCTTGCTCAGGTTCTGGACCACCTTGCCCGGCAGCGCACCGATATAAGTGCGCCGATGACCGCGAATTTCCGCTTCATCACGCACGCCGCCCAGTGACATGCGCGCGAACTTGCGATTGGTCGCCCGAGCCACGGACTGCCCCAGCGAAGTCTTGCCCACGCCGGGCGGCCCCACGAGGCAAAGAATGGGCCCCTTTACCTTGCCTACGCGCGCCTGTACCGCCAGGAACTCCAGAATCCGCGCTTTAACCTCATCCAGACCATAATGGTCTTCATCCAGCACCCGTTCCGCGCGTTGCAGGTCATTGCGCAACCGGCTGCGCTTTTTCCACGGGACACTGACCATCCAGTCCAGATAGCTGCGCACCACCGTCGCCTCGGCGGACATGGGTGACATCATACGCAGCTTGTTCAGTTCATTCTTGCACTTATCCAGTGCTTCCTGGGGCATGCCGGCTTCGTCGATCTGCTTCTCCAGATCGTCCAGGTCGTTGCCGCCATCTTCCAGATCGCCCAGCTCTTTCTGAATGGCTTTCATCTGCTCATTCAGATAGTACTCGCGCTGGCTCTTCTCCATTTGTTTTTTGACACGCCCACGGATGCGCTTCTCGACCTTGAGGATATCGATTTCGGATTCCATGAGGGCGATCAGGTGCTCGACACGTTCGCGCACCTCGGCCATCTCCAGCACTTCCTGTTTTTCTTCCAGCTTGAGCTGAAGATGCGCAGCGACCGTATCCGCCAGCCGACCGAGTTCCTCGATGGACGACACCGAATTCAGAATCTCGGGTGCCACCTTCTTGGACAGCTTGACGTATTCCTCGAACTGGTTGTGCAGCGACTTAGCCAGGGCGTCCGCTTCGCTGGCCTCGGGCAACCGCTCTTCCAGTTCGCGGGCGTCGGCTACCATGCATTCATCGGTAAGCTCGGTGCGCGCCACATGGCCGCGATGGCCACCTTCGACGAGCACCTTCACGGTGCCGTCGGGCAGCTTGAGCATTTGCAGGATGGTAGCGACTGTGCCTACCGGATGAAGCTCGTCCGCACCCGGATCATCGTCGG
>CAYPKI010000090.1:8744-10119 GCA_964411265.1 uncultured Alcanivorax sp.
ATCGTCGGAAGCATTGCGCTGGGCTACGAGCAGAATCTGCTTGTCGACCGCCATGGCGGCTTCCAGCGCGCGTATGGATTTTTCCCGCCCGACGAAGAGGGGGATCACCATATGCGGATACACCACTACGTCACGCAGTGGCAAAAGGGGGATATTTTTCAACACATTGACCTCGTTGCGAAACAGGGCCGGATCGAGGGCCGCTGCCTCAATCCGGGGCCACTCTGGAGGACTGGTCGCTGTTCTCGTAAATCAGCAGGGGTTCGGATTCACCCCGAACAGTGGCCGCGTCAATCACCACTTTCACCACGCCTTCCATCGCCGGCACCCTGTACATGGTTTCAAGCAGCACGTTTTCAAGGATGGAACGCAGCCCGCGGGCACCGGAATTGCGCACCATGGCCTTGTGCGCCACTGCCCGCAAGGCGTCGTCGCGGAAATCCAGCTCCACATCTTCCATCTCGAAAAGGCGCGAATACTGCTTGGTGAGCGCATTGCGCGGCTCGGTCAAAATCTGGACCAGTGCGTCCTCGGTAAGCTCTTCCAGTGTGGCGATCACCGGCAAGCGGCCCACGAATTCCGGAATCAGGCCGTATTTGACCATGTCTTCCGGTTCGACCGTGGACAGCACCTCGCCTGTGCTAAGCTCGTTGTCCTTGCTCTTAACCTCCGCCGAGAACCCGATACCGCCCTTTTCGGAGCGATCCCGGATGACTTTCTCCAGGCCGGAGAAAGCACCGCCGCAGATGAAGAGCATGTTGGTGGTGTCTACCTGCAGGAACTCCTGCTGCGGGTGCTTGCGTCCACCCTGGGGGGGGACGGATGCCGTGGTGCCCTCGATCAGCTTCAACAGCGCTTGCTGCACGCCCTCCCCGGAAACATCCCGGGTGATCGAGGGGTTGTCCGCCTTGCGCGAGATCTTGTCGATCTCGTCGATATAGACAATGCCCATCTGGGCCTGCTCCACGTCATAGTCACACTTCTGGAGCAGCTTCTGGATGATGTTTTCCACATCTTCGCCCACATAGCCCGCTTCCGTGAGCGTGGTGGCGTCGGCAATGGTGAAGGGCACATTGAGCATACGCGCCAGGGTCTCCGCGAGCAGAGTCTTGCCGCTGCCCGTGGGCCCTACCATGAGAATGTTGCTCTTGCCCAGCTCGACGTCGTCCCTGTCCTTGCTGCCCTCACGCCGCAGCCGCTTGTAGTGGTTGTACACCGCTACCGAGAGCACGCGCTTGGCACGCTCCTGACCGATCACGTATTCATCCAGGGTCCGATTGATCTCATCCGGCGAGGGCAGCCGCTCTTGCGGGCTCTGTTGCGCCTCTTCCTGAACTTCCTCGCGAATAATGTCGTTGCACAAATCCACGCATTC
>CAYPKI010000091.1:0-4856 GCA_964411265.1 uncultured Alcanivorax sp.
TTGCGGCCAGCGCTCATGCAGGACAAGCATTTCCTCGTCCCGGGCCACCTTGGCCAGAATGGAGGCCGCGCTGATGGCGGGCACCCGGCTGTCGCCCTTGACCACGGTCTCCACCGGACCCTCCAGATCAGGCGCGCGGTGGCCATCCGCCAGAACGGCGTCAACGGGCGTGGACAGCGCCCGCACGGCGCGCTCCATGGCCAGAAGGGCCGCCTGCTGAATGTTGAGTTCGTCGATTTCACGGGGGTCGGCGCGGCCCAGCGCCCAGTCCAGCGCCTGGGTGCGGATCTGTTCCGCCAGCCGCTCCCGGCGACGTTGCGTCAGTTTCTTGCTATCCGCCAGGCCCTCGACGGGGTTCTCCGGGTCCAGGATCACGGCGGCGGTGACCACCGCACCCACCAGGGCGCCGCGCCCGACCTCGTCGACACCGGCCAGTCGCATGCCCGAGCGCCAGACAAAGGTTTCCGGGTGCCAGGGCTGGTTCAGCCGGTATTCGGCAAAGGGAGAATCCGTCACGCCTTGTCCGTGTCCGTCAGCAGTCCATGGATCACCTCGGCGGCGCGGGCATCCGCGTCACGCTTGAGGTTATGGTGCACGGCTTCGTAGCGCTGCGCCAGCCGCGCCGCCTCGTCCGGGTGATCCAGCCAGGCCCCCACTTCCCGGGCCAGTGCCTCGGGCGAGAAATCGTCCTGAATCAGCTCGGGGGCGAGTTGCTCTTCGACCAGCCAGTTGGCCATGGCCACCCAGGGGGTTGTCACCAGCCGCGAGAGCACGGCATAGGTGAACCGGCCCACGCGATAGCCCACCACCATGGGCTTTTTCAGCAGCAACCCCTCCAGCGTGGCCGTACCCGAGGCAAGCATGGCCACGTCCGCGGCGGCCAGGGCCGAGCGGCTCTGCCCCTGCAGCAGCGTGAGCGGCAGCCGCGGCCGCTCGGCCAGTGCCTGCTGGATTTCCCGGTGGCGCTCCGGGCCGGCCGCCGAGAGCACAAACTTCAGTCCCGGGCGTTCCGCGGCCAGGCGCTCCACCGCATTCAGAAAACCGGGCAGCAGCTGCTCGATCTCACCGCCCCGGCTGCCCGGCAGCACGGCCACCAGGGGACCGTCATCCAGGCCCAGCTCTCGGCGCGCCTCGATCTGATCCACCTTAAGGGGAATCCGATCGGCCATGGGATGCCCCACACAGGTGACGGGAACATTCGCTTCCTCGTAGAAACGCGCTTCGAAGGGCATGAGGGTAAGCATGTGGTCGATATCCCGCCGGATGCCCTTCATCCGGCCCTGGCGCCAGGCCCAGACCGTGGGGCTGACATAATGCGCGGTGGTAACCCCGCGCCGGTGCAGACGCCGTGCCACGGGCAGATTGAAATCGGGCGAGTCAATGCCGATATAGACATCCGGCTGCCACGCCAGCAGCTGCTTTACCAGTTGCCGGCGCAGGCGCAGCAGTTCCGGCAAGTGCGCCAGCACCTCGGTGAGGCCCATGACCGAGAGCTTGTCCATGGGAAAGAGAGTATCCAGACCGGCAGCGCGCATTTCCTCGCCGCCCACGCCCAGAAATGCGACATCGGGCAAGCGCTCGCGCAGCGCCCGCATCAGGCCCGCGCCCAGAAAGTCGCCCGAGGCCTCGCCCGCGACCAACGCTACCCGATAGGGACGCTCCGTCATCGTTAGCGCAGAATGCCCCGATTGCCGGCGTTGATGGAATCCACGAACAAGCGCACTTCCGGGTGCTCCTGAGCCAGCGACTCCATTTGCTCAAGCGCCTCTTCCACTCTCAGGCCCGAGCGATAGAGGATGCGATAGGCGCGGCGTAACGCCCGGATGGTATCGCGGGGATAATCCCGTCGGCGCATGCCTTCCAGATTCAGTCCACGCGCACTGGCCGGATACCCCTGCACCATCATGTAGGCGGGCACGTCCATGTTCACCGCCGAATACATGGCAATCATGGTGTACGAGCCCACACAACAGAACTGATGAATGCCGGCGAAACCGGCCAGAATCACGCTATCGCCGATGTGGACATGGCCGGCGGTGGAGGCGTTATTGGCAAAAACGCAATCGTCGCCGATGACGCAATCATGGGCGACGTGCGAATACGCCATGAAGAGGTTGCGGTGCCCGATCGTGGTCGCACCCCGGTCACCCGCCGTGCCCCGATGCAGGGTCACACACTCGCGAATGATGTTGTCGTCGCCCATTTCCAGGGTGGTGGGCTCACCCTGGTATTTCTTGTCCTGACAGGCCTCGCCCACAGAGGCGAATTGAAAGACCCGATTGTTGCGACCCAGGGTTGTGGGGCCCTTGATGACCGCGTGGGGACCAATCACGGTCCCGGCGCCGATTTGCACATCGGACCCGATGACCGTATAGGGACCTACTTCCACGTCCTTTGCCAGGTCCGCGGCGGGATCAATAATGGCTGTGGCGTGAATCATGTTTGCTGATTGCTCTTTGGTCATGGACCCGGCCCGCCGCTTTCAGACTTCGATTTTCTGCTCGGCTACCAGCAGATCAGCGGACGCGACCACCTTGTCTTCCACACGACCTTCGCAACTGAACTTGAGAATATTGCGCCGGGTGGTATTCAACCGCGAATGCAGATGGAGCTGATCCCCGGGCACAACGCGACCCTTGAATCGGGTGTTGTCTGAGCCGCAAAGCAGGTAATTGTAGCCATCATCAGGCCTTTTATTTTCCGTAATGAACCCAAGAATGCCCGAAGCCTGAGCCATGGCTTCCAGGATCAATACACCCGGCATAACCGGATCATTGGGAAAGTGACCCGTGAAGTGGGCTTCATTGACGGAAACATTTTTCAGGCAAATGATCTCACCGCTTTCGTCCATCGACAGTACACGGTCGATCAGCAAAAAGGGGTAACGATGCGGGAGAAACTCCCGGATTTCTTTGGCATCCATCATAGGTTATTCCGTTGCGCCGGAAGTTGAGTCCTCTCCCGGAAGGCGTTTTTCCAGCCGGCTCAGCCGCCGGTACATATCGTCCAGGTTGCGAAAGCGGGCAACATTGCGGCGCCATCTACCCTGTTCGTCCGCGGGCAGCGACGAGGCATAGACGCCGGGCTCGTGGATCGAGCGTGACACCATGGTCATGCCCATGATCTGAACCCCGTCGCAAACCTCGATGTGACCGGTCACACCCGACATGCCCGCAATCATGCAGTGTGCGCCCACCCGGGCACTGCCGGACAGCCCCACCTTGCCCGCCAGCGCGGTGTGATCCCCGACCTCGACGTTATGGGCGATATGCACCTGGTTATCAATGATGACGCCATGGCCGATAACGGTATCTTCGATGGCGCCGCGATCAATGGTGCAGCAGGCTCCGATTTCCACATCCGAGCCCACGCGCAGCCGGCCCACCTGCGCGACCTTGTACCAGTGCCCCTGCCCGGGCGCATAACCAAAACCATCGGAGCCGAGCACGGAACCGGCGTGAATCATAGTCCGATCCCCCAGTTCGACACCATGGTAAATTGTAACATTCGGCCACAAGGTCACCTGCCGGCCCAGATGCGAGCCCGCGCCCACAAAGGTATTGGCCATGACCACGACGCCGGCTTCCAGCACCACTCCTTCTTCAATCACCGCATTGGGTCCGACGTGAGCGCTTTCATCCACGCGCGCGTCCTCGGCCACCACGGCGCGCGCATGAATGCCTGGCGGACGCGCGGGCGCCGGATCTAGAGAATGGCTGATGCGGGCAAAGGCCAGGTAGGGGTCGTCCACCACCAGCGCGTTCACCGGGCAGGCGGCAACATCGTCTTCGCGACACAGCACCGCCGCGGCACAGGTGCTCTCCAGCCAGGCGCGATAGCGCGGGTTGGCGAGAAAGGTTAGCTGCTCCGGAGTGGCCGAACGAATGGTGCCCAGGCCCGAAATCAGCCGGTTGCCGTCCCCCTCCAGGCGGGCGCCGACCAGCTCGGCAACCCGGGCCAGTGTCAATTCCATGTCGGCTATTCCGCTTCGTTCAGTTTCTTGATCACCTGTTGGGTGATATCCATGCCCTCATCGGCATACATCACCGCCTGAACATTGAGCACGACGTCATAACCTTGGTTGTTGGCGATTTCCTTCACAGCTTCCATGACCTTGGGTCGCATCTTCTTGACGATCTGCTGTTGCTCACCCTTCATGCGTTTCTGAACCAGCTTGGACAACTGCCGCGCTTCGATCATCTTGGATTCGCGCTTGTCCTGGAGGTTCTTCTTCTGCTTGTCACTGAGTGTCATGTTCTCTTTCTGGAGCTTTTGGTCAATCTGCTGGATTTCCTTCTGCAACTTTTGCAGTTTGGCCCGCTCGTCACCCATGTCGCTTTTCATCTCCAGCTGACTGGCCTGCACTTCCTCGCTCTGGCTGATTGCCTGCCTGGGATTAACGAAGCCGATTTTCTTTTCCGCCACGGCCAGCTGCGGCAAGGTTATCAGTATAGCGGTCATGATAATGAACAGGTTTCGCATTGTTGGCTCCCCTTAAAAGGATTGTCCGAGTGAAAACTGGAATACTTCCGTATCATCGCCCCGTTGATCTTCAATGGGCCGGGACAGGCTAAAGCCCAGAGGCCCGATCGCCGTCAGCCAGGACAGGCCGATGCCGGTGGAATACCGCAATTCGTCAGTACTGGGCTCAAGCAGGTTGCCTTGGATTTCAGTCTGAAACACATTGCCGGCATCCGCAAAGAAGAAAGTCCGGATACTGCGATTATCGGCGGCGAAAGGCGTGGGGAAGATCAGCTCCAGCGAGCCTTCCACCAGCATGTTGCCGCCGATCGGATCCGGGTCTTGATCTAGTTTCTTATTCTGGACGAACGCAAGCGCGGCGGAACGCGGCCCGA
>CAYPKI010000091.1:4866-5402 GCA_964411265.1 uncultured Alcanivorax sp.
GTTGCCGCCGATGGGGTCCGGATCCGGGTCATTTGTAAATGCGAGACCATCTGAACGTGGCCCCAGCGAACGGGATTCATAGCCGCGCACCGAGCCGATACCGCCGGCAAAGTAGTTCTCGAAGAAGGGCAAAACCCGGTCGTCACCGTAACCATCACCGAAGCCCAGTTCGCCACGGCTGCGCAGCGTCCAGTTACCGATGAGCGGATAATAGCGGTCCCCGGTCCAGGTGGTCTTGAGGAACTTGTAATCACTACCGGCTACCGCGGCTTCAAGCTTCAGTTTCTGGGACCAACCCCGGTCGGGCAGAATCCCGCGGTTCATGGTGCTCTCGCGCCAGGAGGCGTTGGCCTTGATCTGATCAAAGCGGAAGCCACGCGTTCGCAGAAAACGCTCGATATCGACGGCCACGAAATCGCCTGAAGTGATATCGATCTGTTCCACACCCATGCCGAAACTCACCCGCGCGGTTTCCGACAACGGATACCCGAAGGTAACCGAGCCCCCGGCGCGGTCCGAGGCATAGGAAGACACCG
>CAYPKI010000091.1:5412-10071 GCA_964411265.1 uncultured Alcanivorax sp.
TGCTCTCGCGCCAGGAGGCGTTGGCCTTGACCTGATCGAAGCGACACCCCCGGATGGAGTCATTTTTGTCCACGGGACAGCCCTCATTCACCAGGAAGCGGGCAATGTCCGAAGCCACAAATCCGCCTGTGGTGAGCTCAATCTGCTCGAGGCCCACGCCGAAGCTCACCCTCGCGGTTTCCGACAGTGGGTAACCAAAGGTTACGGAGCCCCCGGCGCGGTCCGAGGCATAGGAAGACACCGAGGTTTCATCAAAGTCCGTGGCCGTGTAGTGCAGGCTGAAGCCCCGGCTCACGCCGTCCAGGGTGTAATAGGGATCGCGGTGGGAGAAGCGCAGACTTTCCCGGACCTCGCTTCGATTCACGGAAAAGGAGACCTGGTCGCCCGTACCCAGAAAGTTTTTCTGCTTCACATTCGCGCCGAACTGCACGCCATTGGCCTGGGAAAAGCCAACATTGGCCCCGACGGACCCCGAGGGTTGTTCCTTCACCTGGTACTCGACATCCACCTTGCCCTCTTTGCCGGGCACACGGGTGGTGTCGGCCTTGACCCGGCTGAAAAAGCCGAGCCGTTGCAGGCGGCGCCGGGAAAGATCAATCAACGCGGAGTTGGCGGGCGCGCCCTCGAACTGACGCAGCTCCCGGCGCAGTACTTCGTCGCGGGTCTTGGTATTACCATTGAACTCGATGCGCCGGACATAGACCCGGTCGCCGGGTTCTACATAAAAGGTGACATCCACGGTTTCGCCGTCATCGTTTTCTTTCGGCCGGCCTTTCACCTCCGCGAAAGTATAGCCCTCGTTGCCCAGCCGACGCTTGAGCAATTCGCTGGTATAGGTGACCCGCTGCTGAGAAAAGGTTTCGCCTTGCTCCAGCAATAGCAATGGACGCAGTTCTTCCGCGTCCACGGGTAAATCGCCGGCAAGATTGACATCCTCGACCTTGAACTGCCTGCCCTCGGCAACATTGATGGTGATATAGACTTCGCGCCGGTCCGCCGTCACGCTCACCTGGTTGGACTCAATGGAAAAATTGATATAACCGCGATCGAGATAAAACGAGCGCAGGCTCTCCAGATCGCCCGACAGGCGCTCGCGCGAATACTTGTCCTTGCTGCCAAAGAAGGTCCAGAAACTGGAAGAACGCAGCTGGAATTGATCCAGTAATTTTTCTTCCGAAAACACCTCATTGCCGACAAGGTTGATATCGCGAATCTTGGCGGGGTCGCCCTCATAGATATCAATGGTGAGCCCCACCCGGTTGCGTGACAGCGGCTCGGGCTCGATATCCACCTGAGCGCCATAGCGCCCCTGAGCGATATACTGACGCTTGAGCTCGCCGGTGATGTTTTCCAGCGTGGAGCGCTGATACACCTCGCCCTCCTCCAGACCGGCGTCGCTCAGGCCCTGGCGCAGTTTCTTGTCATCAATGGACTTGTTGCCCTCGATTTCGATACTGGCAATGGACGGTCGTTCGGAGACCACTACCACCAGCACATCGCCATCGCGGCCCAGCTGCACGTCGTCGAAGTCACCCGTTCCGTAGAGCCGCTCCACGGCCTGACGAACGTCACCGCCATCGATCCGATCACCGGCCTGGATGGGTAGCGTTCTGTAGACGCGCTCGACCGGAATGCGTTGCAGCCCCTCGACGCGAATATTCTTGACGCGAAACGGCAACTCCGCCGCGCCCGCCGGCAGGACCACGAAAAGCAAAAGGCTCGCCAGGAGCCCGAACTTCCAGGCTTGCAAAAATCCCCCGAATCTCATCCGAAATGCCGCACCAGATCATTGTAGATCGCCAGGCTCATCAACATGACGACTGCCGTAAGGCCAATGCTTTGCGCCATCATTAAAAAACGCTCGGGCAGCGGCCGGCCGCTGACCCATTCGATGAAGCCGAACACAATCCAGCCGCCATCGAGCATGGGCACCGGCAAGAGATTGATCAGCCCCAGACTGATACTGAAAAAGGCGAGAAAGAGCATGAAAGTGGACATCCCGGTGGACGCCGTCTTCCCAGCCGCCTGGGCAATGGTCACCGGCCCGCCCAGGGTTTTCAGGGACAGATTGCCGCTGACCATACGACCCATGGCGCCCAGAATCATGCCGGTCTGGTCTGTTACCTTGGTCCAGGCCGCCGGCACGGCCCCCCAGACACCATGGTCGATCTGACGGATATCCCCAGCGGACACGCCCACGCGGCCATGCGTGTCGTCGCCCGAGCCCACCACCTCGGGCACCACGTCCACCTGCCGGCGTTCACCGTTGCGCACCAGCGTCAGCGTCAGGGCCTCACCCGGGTGAGCCCGCACGCTCTCCACCCAGTCGCGCCAGTTCTTGACCGACTCGCCACCGGCCGCGACCACCTTGTCGCCCCCTTGGAGCCCTGCTCGTTCCGCCGGGCTGTCGGCCCTGACCGTGCCGACCACCGCGCGCGGTGGCCGGGGACTGAATCCGAGCTGTTTCAGCGGCGATTTTTCAACATCCCGGGACCACGGCTTTAACGATAGCGACAGGGTGTGCTCATTGCCCGCTTCCCGGGTCACGCGCACCGGAATCGGGCCCGACTCGCCGGCATAGTGCATCAAGGCCGAGGTAACGTCGGACCAGCCGCGTACCGGATAGTCGCCCAGGTTCAGCAGTTCGTCGCCCGGCTTCAGGCCCGCTTCCGCGGCTACCGAGTCCGCCTCGACCTCACCCACCACCGGGGGAATCATGGTTTCGCCACCCAGCATGACGACCCAGTACAAAGCCAGCGCCAGGATCAGATTCGCGCCCGGGCCGGCGGCATAGATAATAATGCGCTGCCAGGGCGGCTTGGCCTGCAGGTCCTGATGCGCCTGCTCCGGCGGCACTTCGGACTCGCGTCGGTCAAGCGGGCGTACGAAGCCCCCCAGGGGCACGCCACTGATCACGAAGTCCGTGCCCCCCCGGCTGGTCCAGCCAGCGAGACGGGGACCAAACCCAATCGAGAACTTGAGAACCCGCACACCGAAGATGCGCATGGCAAGGTAGTGGCCGTATTCGTGGATGGCGACAATGATCAGAATGGTGACGGCGAACGCCAGCAGTGTAGTCAGCATTTAAGCCCTTCGCTCCTGAACGCGATCCTTGATAAAAGCGCGAGCGCCGGCGTCCACTTCGAGTACCTGATCCAGCGACTCCAGCGGCGGAAGCGTCAACTCCGTGAGCGCCTCCTCCACCAGACGGGGGATGTCCATGAAGCCGATGCGGTGATCAAGGAAGGCCGCCACGGCTTCCTCATTGGCCGCATTCAGCACGGCCGGGGCACACCCTCCCAACTGCAACGCCCGCCGCGCCAGGCGCAAAGCGGGAAAGAGCTGCTCGTCGGGCGCTTCAAATGCCAGCCCGGTCAGTCGGGTAAAATCGAGTCGCTCCGCGCCCGCAGCGATCCGGTCCGGCCACCCAAGCGCATGCGCCAGCGGTGTGCGCATATCGGGCGTGCCCAGCTGGGCCAGCACCGAACCGTCGGCGTATTCCGCCATGGAATGGACTACGCTTTGCGGATGCACCACTACCTCAATCCGTTCGGGCGCTACCTGGAAAAGCCAGCACGCCTCGATCAATTCCAGGCCCTTGTTCATCAGCGTGGCCGAGTCCACGGAGATCTTCGGGCCCATGTCCCAGTTGGGATGACACACCGCCTGTTCGGGCGTGACGGCGGCCAGCGTGTCTGGATCCGCCTGCCGAAAGGGCCCACCCGAGGCGGTCAACAACAAACGCCCAACCCCGGCTTCGTCCAGTGACTGCTCGCGGCGCTGCACCGCTTCAGGCAGACACTGGTAAATGGCGTTATGCTCGCTGTCCACGGGAATCAGGATGGCTCCGTGCGCCTGCACCGCCTCCATGAAAAGCCGGCCCGTAACCACCAGAGTTTCCTTGTTGGCCAGCAGGATACGCTTGCCTGCTTTGACAGCCGCCAGGGTGGGCCGGACACCGGCAGCCCCCACAATCCCGGCCACAACGGTCGAACCCTGTTCCCGAGCGGCCACCGCAGCCACCTCGGCGTCACCGCTACACACTTCTGTATCCGACTCCGTTTCACGAAGATGGTTCCGCAACGCCTCCGCGGCATCCGGATTCGTCATGACCACGGTATCGGGGGCAAATTCATGACAAAGCGAGGCCATATCACGCCAGCGGCCGTAGGCCGTGAGCGCATGAACCCGGAAGCGGTCGGGATGACGCCGAACCAGATCGAGGGTCTGGGTACCAATGCTGCCGGTAGCGCCCAGCACAATCAGACTTTCCATCTCAGGGCCCTCCCGGCAAGCCGAACCAGCTGACGGTCGCCATCATCACCGGCAAAGCAGCTGTAACACTGTCGATACGATCCAGCATGCCGCCGTGGCCAGGCAAAAGGGTGCCGCTGTCCTTGATACCGTAGTGGCGCTTGATCATGCTCTCCAGGAGATCACCCAAAGCCGCGGCCAGCACGGTAAGCGCCGCCACCGCAATCAGCACCACGCGTTGACCGGGCACCACTGGCCCCCACCAGGACGCCGCCAGCACCAGTGCCAGCGCCAGCAAGAGACCGCCCGCCAGGCCTTCAAGGGTCTTGCCCGGGCTGACTCTGGGCGCCAGCTTGTGGTGGCCCCAGGCGCGGCCGGCGAAATAGGCGCCGATGTCGGCGGCCC
>CAYPKI010000092.1:0-8107 GCA_964411265.1 uncultured Alcanivorax sp.
AAGCACACCAGCTGCAAGCTTCAGGCCACGCTGAGTACGCAAGGGGTTTTTCAACAGCCTGCTAGCCCTGAGGCCCGGGCCTGGTATCAATTGGCCCAAGCGTTGACCCAGAGCTGTCCCGTACGGAGTCGCGTGGATTTTCAAGCGGCGAGGCCAAAGCGGACCGACCGCAGGCGCATTTGTTATGCTTGGCCTCCTCCGACCTCAGAATCGAGACTATGCCGGATGTACCCTCGAGACCGGGCTCGGCACTGACCGAGCTGTCCGCCCACCTGGGCGCGTTGATGCCGCGCGCGGAACTCGCGTGCCAGCCGTTGCCACAGGTACCGGAACTCCGTCTGTGGCTCGTCCGTGACCTCCATCCGGACCAGCCGCTGGACGACGCCATCGTGAATACCCTCATGGAGGCGCCCCCCTACTGGAGCCTGTGCTGGGCTTCGGGGCAGGTACTGGCGCGCTGGCTGCTGGATCATCCCGAGCACGTGCGCGGCCGGGTGGTACTTGATTTTGGTGCCGGCTCCGGCGTGGTGGCTGTGGCCGCCGCCCGCGCCGGCGCGGCCCGGGTCTTTGCCTGTGACCACGACCCCTGGTCCCGGCGTGCCTGCGAACTTAACGCCACCGAAAACGGCGTGACAGCGGAATCGCTGGCGCATCTGGACGATGCGCCGGTGGCGCCGGATCTGATTGTGGCCGCCGATATTCTCTATGACCGGGGCAACCTGCCCCTGCTGGCTGAACTGGCCGCAAGTTCGGCCGTATTGCTCGCGGACTCGCGTATCCCGGATCTGGACCCGGATGGCTATACCCGCTTCGCACAGGTCGAGGCCACCACCTGGCCGGACCCGGGCGAGGATAAGCAGTTCAACCATGTGCGTTTGTTCCATTGCGGTCCGGGTAAACCCGGAGCGGGTTCCGTTGGTCCAAACGCATTCTAGTCGTTGGTGAGGAGATTGCTATGAATACCTGGCTGCATCGGATGTCCGGTTGGTTACTACCAGTCCTGCTGGCGCTGAGCGTGAACGCGGGGGCGCTGCCGCTCAAGGACCCCCAGGGCCGGTCCCTGCCGTCGCTGGCGCCCATGGTCGAGGAAACGTCGCCGGCGGTGGTCAACATTGCCACCTATGCCAATGCTCGGCGGAAGAACCCGCTCATGCAGGATCCGTTCTTCCGGCGTTTTTTCGACGTGCCGGAACAGCGTTCGCAACGCCGTGCCACGAGTGCCGGCTCGGGGGTAATCGTCGATGCCAACAATGGTTATGTGCTCACCAATACCCATGTGCTGCGCGGCTCGGACCAAGTGGAGGTTACGCTCAAGAACGGCCGTGGACTCAAGGCAGAACTGGTGGGCGCGGACAAGCAGACTGATCTGGCGGTGCTCCAGGTGGACGGTGATAACCTCACCGAGCTGGAGCTGGCGGATTCCAGCCAGTTAAAGGTAGGTGATTTCGTGGTGGCCATTGGTAACCCCTTCGGGCTGGGCCAGACCGTAACATCCGGTATTGTCTCGGCGCTGGGCCGAACCGGACTGGGCAAGACCCGCTACGAGAACTTCATCCAGACCGATGCATCCATTAATCCGGGCAACTCCGGCGGCGCCCTGGTGAACCTGCGCGGCGATCTGGTGGGCATTAACACGGCGATTCTCTCGCCGGGCGGTGGCGGCAATGTGGGCATTGGCTTTGCGATTCCCGCCGACATGGCGCGCAACGTCATGAAGCAGCTCATCGAGCACGGCGAAGTGCGCCGCGGCGTATTGGGCGTGGGCATTCAGACGGTCAATGCCGAACTGGCCCAGGCCTTTGATCTGGAGCGCGAAAACGGCGTGGTCATCACTCGTGTACGCGAAGACAGCAGTGCCGACAAGGCGGGCCTGAAACCCGGCGACGTCGTCACTGCGGTCAATGGTGAGCCGGTTACAAAGGCGCAGCAACTGCAAAACAGGGTGGGCCTGTCGCCCGTGGGCAAGGAAATCGAACTACGTATTCAGCGTGGTGGTGAGGCGAAAACCATGACCGCCGTTATCCGTGAGCCCGAAACGGGTGCAACCACCGCGGGCGATGCCATCTCGCGTCACCTGGCGGGGGCGCAGCTGCGCAATCTGGCGCCGGGTGAAGCACGGGGAACACAGCAGGGTGTTGTTCTGGCCGAGGTAAAACGCGGCAGCCGTGCCTGGCAGGCCCGTCTGCGCCCCGGCGACGTCATCCTCCGCGCCAACCGCCAGGCCGTGCCGGATATGGAGAGTCTGCGTGCCGTCGTGGATAATCCGGCCGACGCCCTGATGCTCAAGGTGAACCGCAAGGGCAGTGTCTTTACGCTGGTTTTGAGGTGAAAGGAACGAGGGGCGAGGAGCTAGGCGCGAGGAATAAGGAAAGTGCCCATGTGGGAGGCGCATCCCTGCGCCGACTTTCCACAAGTTCTGGAATGAAATCGCGGCAGGGATGCCGCTCCCACGGCGCCTTCCTTGATTTCTTTGCTCTTGCTGCTTTCCGCTTTCTACTCGCCGAGGATCATGTCCGCCGCCTTTTCGGCGATCATCACGGTGGGGGCATTCGTGTTGCCGCCGATGAGCGTGGGCATGATGGAGGCATCCACCACGCGCAGATTCCGCAGGCCATGCACGCGCAGTTGCGGGTCCACCACGGCCATCTCGTCCACGCCCATCTTGCAGGTGCCCACCGGGTGGTAGATGTTGTCGCATTTCTCGCGGATGAAGGCGCGGATCTCGTCGTCCGTCTGTACGTGTGCGCCGGGGAAGAGTTCGTCGCCACGTTGTTCGTCCAGCGCCGACTGCGTCATGATCTCGCGCACACGTTTGACGCCGCGCACCATGCCTTCCATGTCTTCGGGTTCAGCCAGGAAATTGGGATCGATGAGCGCGTCCGCATAGGGGTCAGCGTTTTGTAGCATCACCCGCCCGCGGCTCTGCGGCCGAAGGATGCAGGCATGACCGGAAAAGCCATAGCCCATGCTGAACAAGGTGTTGAGCCCATGGTTGTCGAGCCGCGCGGCGGTGAGATGCAGCTGCAGATCCGGAATGGGCTCCTCCGGCCGGGACTTGATGAACCCGCCCGCCTCGGCGGCGTTGGAGGTAAGCGGCCCGCCGCGGCGCAGGAGCCAGTTCCAGACCGCCTTGAGCGCGTGCGGCAGCCAGGCGGGCGAGAGGTTCATGCTCTCGTTCGTCAGTGCCTTGTGCACCACCAGCGTATCCGGGTGATCCTGAAGGTTTTCACCCACGCCGGGCAGCTTGTGTTGCACCTGGATACCATGCTCGCGCAGTTCCGCGCCGGGTCCGATACCCGAGAGCTTGAGCAACTGCGGCGAGTTGATGGACCCGCCCGAGAGCAGCACCTCACCCGCCTCGACGGTATGGAGATGACCCTGGTGCAGGTATTCCACGCCATGAACGCGCTTGCCGTCCATCAGTAGCCGGGTTACTCGCGCCTCGGTGATCACGGTGAGGTTGTCGCGGTGTTCGACGGGATGCAGATAACCGCGCGCCACGCCGTAGCGCTCGCCGGCTTTCTGGGTCACCTCGTACAGGCCCACGCCTTCCTGGACATCGTTGTTGAATTCGGTATTGTCCGGATGACCCGCTTCCACGGCGGCACGCACCCAGGCGCCACTCAGGCCGTGGCTATAGGTCAGGGGCGAGACATGGGGCGGACCCCCACTGCCGTGGAAGTTGTCCGCGCCGGTCTCGTGGTTTTCGCTGCGTTTGAAAAGCGGCAGCACATCCTTCCAGCCCCAGCCGGGATTGCCCAGCGCCTCCCAATGGTCATAGTCGGACGGATGGCCGCGCGTATAGACCATGGCGTTGATGGCGCTGGAACCCCCCAGCGTCTTGCCGCGAGGGATATAGAGCTGGCGGTTGTTGAGATGGTGCTGTGGTACCGTGTAATAGCGCCAGTTGCGCTTGTTGGAGCGCATCAGAGCGATTACGCCTGCCGGCATGCGCACCAGCAGGCTGTCGTCATCCGGGCCGGCTTCCAACAGGCAGACCTTGTTGGCCGGGTTGGCGCTCAGACGGTTGGCGAGCACACAGCCGGCCGAACCGCCGCCCACGATCACGTAATCAAACTGCATTTTTAAAATCCATTCATGGTTTCAACGCGTATTGTATGGAAGCCTGTTCAAGACCGGAACCGGTAACGTGACTAACGGGTCCGTATGCCCGGTCAGGAGGATGATGATGAATCGCCTGCTTTTTCTGATTTTGCTCGCGTTCTCCGTGCCAGCCGGCGCCGCCGAGGAAATCGACAGCCCCATCGAGGGCTGGCGCGAAGTCATATTCGCTAGCCGTACGGTATACCGCGAGGCGGAAGACTGTGTGAAGGCGGTCAGCTCGGACACTGCTTCCGGTCTGGTCCGGCGCCGGAAAGTGGATCTCACCCGACGTCCCCTGCTCAACTGGCGTTGGCGGGCGGAGCAGTCCTTGCAAGGCGCGGAAGCGGACGAGCAGAGCAAGGCCGGGGACGACTTTCTGGCCCGTGTCTATGTGGTCCATGAGGGCTTTTTTCCCTGGCAAACCCGCGCGGTGAATTATGTCTGGACCCGCGAGGTGCCCGCCGGCAAACACTGGCCCAATCCCTTCGCCGGGCAGGCCATCATGGTGGCGGTGCAAAGCGGGGAGGCCGGGCTGGGGCAGTGGCATGAGTTCCGGCGCAACGTGCGTGCCGACTTCCGCCGGTTTCACGACCAGGACATCGACCACATCGATGCCGTGGCATTGATGACTGATACCGACAACACCGGCGGCCGGGCCGAGGCCTGCTACGAGCTGCCAAGTTTTGTCCCCGCCGGCAGTCAATGACCCCTGACCTCCGGGCTTTGCACCGGCGGGCAGATTGTCTAGTATTCAGGAAACTTCTAATGAATAACCGGGATGACCGGTTCGGGCTCGTGGTTATCCATTAGAGGCTTCGCGCAACCGCACCGAATGACAGGCGCGCCGCCCACCGGGTCGATGGCGGCGGGTTAAACACAACGGCGTTACACCGCACCCGGCATGGGCCCTTGCCGCCGGGACGGTTCGATTGTCTGTTGCGGAGCGTGAAACCATGGCGGAAAGAATCCTAAGACTCGATGTCGCGGGCAAGCCCGTGGAGTGGCTGGACTGGCAGAGCGCCACCTGCCTTTACGCCCGGGGTTTGGTCACCTGGACCCTGGGTGATGTGATCTACCGCATCCGCGGCGGTCACTGCCGATTCACCGGCGAACGTTCAGAAATGCACTTGCGTTCCATCATCGCCTGCGACGGCCGCATTAATCCCCGTCCGCGCTCCACGCCACCGCTGACCAACGCCGCGTTGTTTCGCCGCGACCAGCATCTGTGTCTCTACTGCGGCAAGGCGTTTCCGGAGCACACCCTTACAAGGGATCACATCGTGCCCACCTCCCTCGGCGGCGGTGATCACTGGCTCAATGTCGTTGCCGCTTGCAAGCGTTGCAACCAGAACAAGGGCAACCGCAACCCCGAGGAAGCCGGTCAGGAACTCCTGGCACTGCCCTACATCCCCAACATGGCCGAATACCTGGCCCTGATTAACAGCCACCGCATCCGCGGCGACCAGATGGAATTCCTCAAGGCGCAGTTCGGGCGGGAGAGTCGGTTGTTGCAGGCGTAAACTGCAAGACGAAAGTCGAAAGACGCGAGGGCCGCAATGCACGGGTTGCTTGGCAGTGCCGGCCGCATGAGAAGGAAGATGGGTCAAAGGCCTTGTGAGCGTTGCGGCCTTCTCTATAATCCGAAGAAAAAGGAAAAGTGCCCCCATTGCGGTGATCTGGATGAACAGGAGCTGGAGCGTTTGCTGACCCGGCTGGATCGTCAGCACAAGGCCAATCAAAAGCTTGGGTTCTGGTTTGCTGGGGCTTCCGTGGTCATTGTTCTGGTGCTGATTCTGGTGAATGGGGCCTAACCACCGCAAGCGGCATTTCCCGCGTGTTCGTATTTGGAATAACCACAGAGGACACAGAGAGCACAGAGGAAGGGGTACAGCGTTATTCAGCGATGAGGAATAGATTCTCTGTGTCCTCTGTGTTTCCTGTGGTGAATTAATCGCGCATCCGTAAAGAGCCCTGTTATGACCACCCAAACACCGCCCGGCGCCGGTGCTTCGATCATGCTGGTGCTGCTCGCCGCTGGAGCTTTTTTCTGTGGTGTGGATGCCATTCTTTCGGACGCTGTAACCACACCGTCAAAGTTTGGCGGCGGGAAGCGTGTTCAGGGCACGGACACGATTTTCGTGGGCATCGGATGGATCCTGGTGGGGTTGGCCTTCGCCGCGAAAATCATCTTGTCCCGGCGGAATGCGCGTGCCGGAACGGTTATAGCGGTCGGCCTTGCCGCTATGGGCGGTTTGTTCTGGCTGGTTGCAGTGTATTGAGCAGCTGTATTTCAACTCTTGTGCTCTTCCACGTCCTCCACGAGCCAAGCTTTGATCAGCGACTGATAGGGCATATCCCGCTTGTTGGCCTCCGTTTTGATGCGCTCAAGCAACGCTTCGGGAAGTCTCAACGAAATCGTCTTTGTCGAGGGCTTGAGATTGGGGAAAGAGGCTTCTTCTGCCTGAGTCCAGTCGAGATATTCGCTGGAGTCATGAGATTCCCAGAAAGCCCGTTCTTCAGCAACCGAGTCAAACTCAGGTACGGTCTTTTTTCGCTTGCTCATAAATCTGTCTCTCCTTTCGGTGCATGTCCCGAGCCGAAATGATACGGATCAGGCGACCGTTCTCGCGCAGGGTAAAGGTGATGTGCAGTCGGCGCCCCTCATCCGTGTGGCCAAGCGCGTGGTATCGGATTTCCGTTCGACTGTGCTCCGGGTCCGCGAGAACCAGCAATGGCTGATTGAAGAAAATCCGCTCAGCTTCTGCCTGGCTAACGCCGTGCTTGTCAGCACTCTTGCGTGCATTGCCCTCGTCCCAGTCAAAGCCGCTGACATCACTCCAATTGATCATTTTTGTATATTCTCAAAATATACATCCTTGATCAAGCTTTGACCATTCCGTGTATGTTTATCGGTAACTTTCTGTTTTTAAAGTTTTTCCGGTCAACATTACTGGACTTCAGTAGTGGTTTCCGCCTACTGTTTCTGCACACGGGATGAAGACTGGATCTCTTGCTACTTTCGGCTTGCTACTTTTTTTGCTGCGCATAGCGCAGCAAAAAAAACGGCGCCCGAAAGGGCGCCGAATAAGGATAGGCTCGGGAGAGCTATCACGGAGGAAACCGATATCGGGGGATGGGAAGCCCGATACCGATCCAGCCAACAAGGCTATGAACCTTATTCTAGTCACAGCTTCGCCCGGTCCATTCGCCATGCCGACAGTTTGTTCGGGCTGCCGAGTCAATACGTTTTCACAGGGCAGGTGGGTCCTCAGGCGGTGCCCAGATAGCTCGGCAAATGCCGGGTGAGCCAGCGCAGGGCCTTGCCGGTGCTATCCGTGCGCCAGGCCAGCTGAACCGGATGGCTTTCGGGTTCTGCTGCCATGTCCAGTCGAACCAGCTCACCCCGCTCCAGTAGCGGTTGCGCCTGGCCCTCGGGCAGCGTGCCCACGCCCAGGCCCGCGCACAGCGCCGAGATCTTGGCGGCAAAGTCGCTGACCGTCAGCGTGACCTGATTGTCCTGGATGCGCGTGCTGCGGGCTGGCTGACTTCTGGCGGTGTCAGCCACGGCAATGGCGCGCCAGGCGGCGAGGCGCTCCCCGGTGAGCTGGATCTCTCCGGTGACCGGATGATCCGGATGGGCCACATAGATGAAGCGCACCTTGCCCACGGGCTGGCTACGGGTGCCCGCGGGCGGACTGATTCTGGACGCGGACACCGCCAGCTCGGCGCGACCCTGTTCCAGCGCGTCCCAGGGGCCACCCAGCACCTCGCTCAGAATCCGCAGGCTGGTATCCGGCGCCAGCTCGGTGAAGCGGTGCACCAAAGGCCAGAGGCGCTCGACCGGATAGAGGGCGTCCAGCGCCAGGGTCAGGCGGGTTTCCCAGCCGGTTTCCAGCGCCCGGGCCTGCCGCACCAGCTGATCGCTGGCGTCCAGCAGCATCCGGCCGCGCTCGAGCAGCAGCTCCCCGGCGGCGGTCAAGCGCGCCCCACGCCCGGAGCGGTC
>CAYPKI010000092.1:8117-10069 GCA_964411265.1 uncultured Alcanivorax sp.
ATCAGCACGCCCGTGTCTTCTTCCAGTTTCTGCACGCTGTAGCTCACCGCCGACGGCGCCCGGCCCAGTTCCTCGGCTGCGGCGGCGAAGCTGCCCCGGCGCTGGATGGCGTCCAGCACCCGCAGGGTCTCCAGATTCATGCCCGACTCCGTCTCTCCATGCAAGCATCAGAAAACTTGAACGGTACCATCAAATCCGGCCGGTTTGTTGCCCGCGGCAATGGCGCTATCGTTCGTCCATCACGATCACAAGCAAGACAAGGAGCATTCAATGGAGTCCATTGATGAGCAGGCCCTGGAGCAAATCTTCACCGAGGCGCGCACCTTCAATGCGTGGCAGGACAAGCCGGTGAGCAAGGATCTGCTGCGCCAAATCCATGAAATGGCCCTCTGGGGGCCCACCAGCATGAACTGCCAGCCCATGCGGGTGCGCTATCTGGTGAGCAACGAAGCCAAGGAAAAACTCCGGCCTGCGCTGGCTGGTGGCAATGTGGACCAGACCATGACGGCGCCGGTAACCGCCATCGTGGCCACGGATCATAGCTTCTACGAGAAACTGCCGGAGCTCTTTCCGGTCTTTCCCGGCGCGCGCGACATGTTTGCCAATGACGCCGATTTCGCCCGGGATAACGCTGACCGCAACGGCACCCTTCAGGGCGGCTATCTGATTATCGCCGCACGGGCCCTCGGCCTGGACTGTGGGCCCATGTCCGGTTTTGACAACGCCCAAGTGGACGAGATTTTCTTCCCGGACTCCACCATCAAATCCAATTTCCTGATGAACCTGGGCTACGGCGACCGGGAACAGCTTTATCCGCGAGTACCGCGGCCGTCATTCGAGGAAGTAGCGGCTTTCGAATGAAGACGAAAGCCGGAAGCTGAACGACGGAAGTAGCAAGGCGCACGAAATAAAGCAGGGCGTTTGCAGCGCCCTCTTTGCTTCTTTTGTGGGACAGGCACCCTGCCTCGACTCCCGCGAGACCTTCGTGAAAAGTCAAAGCATAAAGCGGCCGTACCCGGGCTTTGATGATGCTTTTCCGCCACTGGCCATGGGGACGAACAAAAGGAGGGGCTCGGCTCGCCAGTGCGCGGTGCATGGATTCAGCTAACCCCCTCGCGGTCTCCCCTTTGAAAACAGGGAGGAAGGGCATTTCACCCGCCCCTGTTTGCCCCTCGGTACGGCATGCTCTGTGACGTGACAACGCTGACGCCCGAAAGATCCTGTTTGCGCCTTGCGTTATTGCGCCTCCGTGGTCCGCAAGCGGCTGTCCAGATCCTCCCAGCGGGCGAAGCTGTCTTCCAGCTCGTTTTCCAGAGCCTGAAGTTCCTTCTGCTTGCCCGTAATGGTTTCGGCATCGGACTGGAAAAAGTTCGGCTCAGCCATCTCGGTATGCAGTGCCCCGATCCGCTTTTCCAGTTCTTCCACCTTTTCCGGTAAATCCTTCAGTTCCAGTTGCTCGGCATAGGTGAGCGCGGCCTCGCTCGTGTCCTTTGCCGGTTCCCTTTTGCCGGACGCGGCCTTTTTCTTTTGCGGGGCCGGCTTGTTCTCTCGGCGCTGGCGGATCCAGTCCTCATAGCCGCCCACATACTGGCGAGGGCCATCTTCCTCGAAGGCAATGGTGGACGTCACCACATTGTCGATGAAGGCGCGGTCGTGGCTGACCAGCAGCAACGTGCCCTTGTACTCCATCAACTGCTCTTCCAGCAGTTCCAGGGTTTCCACGTCGAGATCATTGGTGGGCTCGTCCATCACCAGCAGATTGAAGGGCCGCGTGAAGAGCTTGGCCAGCAGCAGGCGGTTGCGCTCACCGCCGGACAGTGAGCTCACGGGCTGACGGGCCCGGCCCGGCTCGAACAGGAAATCACGCAGATAGCCCATGACATGCTTCTGGCGGCCGTTGATCTCCACCGTGTCACTGCCTTGGCCCACATTGTCCACCACGGACTCGCCCA